>DASPUU010000292.1:0-7951 GCA_035622755.1 Myxococcaceae bacterium | reverse complement strand
CCAGAAATCGAGCAGCACGATGCCCCCGCCCTCGACGGTCTCGCGAAAGTTTTGGGAGGTGATCTCGACGGCGTTCCCCATGGGACCTCCTCGCCTGCACTCTAGGAGAGCGAGATTCTCGACGCAGCGATTCTCGCCGCGCTGCATCCTGTGTGAGTCGGATGACTCACCGCGTAAGCATTTTCGAGGACCTCTATTCTCTTGGCCCGTGGCATGAAACGGCCTAGAAGACGCGCACCGATTCTCGAGTCAGTGGGGGCCTAGGCGCTCGCTCCGGGGCGAGCCGAGGGGGTCGCAATGAAGCGGTCGTCGCTGTTCGTCTCCACCATCGGGCTCGCCGGGCTCCTTGCCTCCTGCACACCCGACGTCACCCAGAACCCCAAGCCCAACGTCGTGTTCATGGAGTTCGATCCGGGGGCCTCGCCGCCCGTGGTCCCGCAGCCGAACGACCTGGCCATCGATCCGGTCACCGGCCTGGTCACCGTGCCGCCCTCTCCCACGGACACGCCGGCGCAGATCGAGTTCAACCGCACCTACTTGAATACCCTGGATGGGTTCCCGATGGAGTCGGTGGCCAGCGCCCCGACCAGCGCCGACCTCAATCCCTCGACCCTGGCCACCGGTGTCATCGTCCTGGACATCACCAACCCCGCCGCGCCGGCCCCGGTGGCGGCCACGCCGAGCTACACCGCGGGAAGCCACGTGCTCACCATTCCGCCGCCGGGGGGCGCGTGGATGCGCGGCCACGAGTACGCGGTGACGGTGGTGGGGGGGAGCCAGAGCGGCGCCGTCCAGGGCTCGAGCGGGCAGCAGGTCACCGGCTCCTCCACCTGGGCCCTGGTGTCCGGCACCACGCTGGTGTGCACCCTGCCCGACGGCGGGCCCGGCGGCCCGGGGTCGGGATGCCTGCCGAGCACCGACCTCATCTGCACCGCCAGCGGGACCACCGGGAGCGCCTGCGCCAACACCGCCGCCCAGCTCCAGCAGCTCCAGAGCCTCTATGCACCGCTGCTCAACGCGCTCGGGATGGCGCCGTTCAACATCCCGCGCTCGAACGTGGCCATCCTCTGGACGTTCCGCATCACCAGCCAGGCCGAGGTGGCCTTCAGCCCGGACCCGACGAACCCCGTCTTCCCCTTCCCCAACGACGTGTTCCTCTCCGGAGGCCACGTCAGCCTGCCGGCCCTCCCCGCCGGGTCACCGCCCGCGCTGGTCGCTCTCATCGAGGGGCTGAACACGCTCGACGGCTTCAGCACCACGGCCACCATCCAGTCGGCCGTGTCCTTCGACTTCACCGGACCGGGCGCGAGCGCGCTCGTCCAGGGGAGCATCGACCCCACCACCCTCTCGCCTCCGCTGGCCATCGGGTTCGTCTCCGTCGGTGGCTCGGGGGCGAGCCAGGGCGACCCCCAGGTCGGCTTCTGCCTGAGCGACGTCGCGCCGGGCTGCCCCCAGGTGAGCCCGACCCTCCTCGACGGCGGCGCCAAGCCCCAGGTCCTGGGCATCGTCCCGCTCACCCCCCTCAACGAGCAGAGCCAGTACGCGGCCTACATGACCAACGCCATCCGGGACACCACCGGCAAGGCGGTCATCCCGGCGGCGACCTTCGCCATGGTGCGGCTCGTCCAGCCCATCTACGCCAACGGCAAGAGCCAGATCTCTCTCCTCACCGACGCCCAGGCCTCGCAGCTGGTGCAGCTCCAGGCCGGCCTCGCCCCGCTCTTCGCCGAGCTCGGCCTGAACGGCATTCCCCGCACCAACGTCGTCCAGGCGTGGGCGTTCACCACCCAGACCACGGTGTCCGCGCTGCAGCAGCTGGCCGCCGCCCCCTATGCCACCAGCGACGCCGGGGTCCTCCCCTCGGTGCCGACCTGGGCGCTGAACGTGACCGCCGCCGTCGTCCCGCAGCTCCAGGCGGCCAACGTCCCCACCGCCGCCATCGGGCAGATCTGGGTGGGGAACATCACCGACCCCTTCGCCCTGACCAGCCCGGAGGGCACCTTCAACCCCGGCCTGGCCGGGACGGTGCCCCAGCAGATCCCCTTCATCATGACCGTGCCCGACGCCGGGCTGGGAGTGCCGACCGGGGGCTATCCGGTGACCATCTTCGGCCACGGGCTGACCGGCAACCGCACCAACGCCTATGCCATCGCCAACGCCCTGGCCAGCGCCGACCAGGTGATGATCGCCATCGACGAGGTGTGGCACGGCGAGCGCGGCACGTGCACCGGGTTCGGGGCGTACCTGGACGCGGCCCTCGGACCGCACGGACCGCTCCCCGACGCCGGCTTCCCGGACAGCCTGGCCTGCTCCAACCCGGCCACCATGGGCTGTGACCCGGTGGGGAGGTGCTGGCTGGCCAACCGGAGCGATCCCTCCCTTCAGGCCTGCAACGCCGGGCCCCTCCCTCCGAACGAGATCTGCTTCGCCGCCGGTCAGAACGAGTGCGCACCGGACGGACACTGCGAGGGGGGTGACTTCGCCGCCAGCTTCAGCCCGGCGGCGGGAGTGACCATCCCCGTGTCCGGCTGGAACCTGATCAACCTCAACAACCCCTTCGCCTCGCGGGACAGCCTCCGCCAGCAGGTCATCGACAACTCCCAGCTGGCGCGGGTGGTGAGCAGCACCGCCACCGGGAACCTCGGCTCGGTCACCGGCGTGCAGCTCAACGCCGCCCGGCTCAACTACTCCGGCCAGAGCCTGGGGGGCATCCTCGGCACCCTCTACTCGTCGGTGGCCTTCAACGTGCACAACGCCGGGCTCAACGTTCCGGGCGGTGACGTGGTCGACATCATCCTCACCTCCCCCTCCTTCGTACCGCTCAAGAACGGCTTCATCGCCGGCCTGGCGGCGAACGGCGTGGTGCCGGACAGCCCGGTCTACGACCTGGTCATCGACGTCTACCGCTGGGTCCTCGACCCGGCCGACCCGAGCAACGCCGCCTACTTCCTCACCCATCCCACCGGGAAGCCCGCCTTCCCGCCTCCCGCCCCGGCGCTTCCCAGCATCCCGGTCGACCGGCGGGCCTTCGTCCAGTGGATCGTCGACGACCAGACGGTGCCCAACCCCACCACCCGCCAGCTCATCGCCGCGGCGATCCACGATGCCACCACCACCGGCCTGAAGCTCCTCCCCGGCACGGGGACCTTCACCGCCTACCAGTTCAACGGCACGTCGACCCCCTACGCCTTCAACACCACCACCATCCAGACCTGCGTCCGGCACCCCTTCCTCCTCGCGCCCCCGCCGAGCAATGCCTGCAGCGGGACCCCGGGCGCGGAGGGGTTCCTGCTGACCACCGACGCCCAGACGCAGATCGTCACCTTCCTCGCCGGCGGCCCGCCCTACTGAGGCCCGGACTCCATGGAAAGGCACACGCACATGAAGACGCTCAAGACGCTCATGTCGGCAGTGGTGGTCCTGGCCGTGGCCTGGGCCAGCGACGCGCGGGCGGCCGGAATCGCCGTGGATCTCAACTCCGCGCGAGGGGTTGCGATGGCCGGGTCGATGGTCGGCTTCGTCGATGACGCGTCGGCCATCTACTACAACCCGGCCGGCATCGCCCAGGGACAGGGCATCGACGTCATGCTCGGCATCACCGGGATCGTCCCCTACTTCAACGTCACCGCCGCCGACGGGACGCAGACCACCGGCAACCACGCCATCATCCCGCCGCCGCACATCTACGCCACCTACGGCATCTCCGACGAGATCACCGTGGGCATCGGCGTCTTCACGCCCTACGGCCTGGCCATCAGCTGGCCGGACGGCTACCCGGGCCGCTACATCGCCACCTCGGTGGATCTGAAGATCTTCGACATCAATCCCACCGTCGCCTTCCACTTCGGTCCGGTGCGCTTCGCCGCCGGTCTGCAGATCGGCCGGGCCACGGTCACCCTGGACCGGGACATCAACCTGCTCACCCCGCCGACCAGCCCCTCGCCGGCGGTGGAGCTGGGCGGCGGCGCGTGGGGCTTCGGCGGCAACGTGGGCATCCAGGTGGACGTGATCGAGAAGGTGCTCCAGCTCGGCGCGGCCTACCGCAGCCGCATCACCTACAACTTCGACAGCGGGCAGGCGCACTTCAGCAACATCCCGCCGCAATACTCGAACCAGCTCTACGACCAGACCGGGTCCACCACCCTGGTCACCCCGGACTCGGTGGCCGTCGGCGTTGCCTGGAAGCCCATCTCCTGCCTGACGCTGGACTTCGACCTCACCTACTTCGGCTGGCAGGTCTTTCCGGCCATCGCCCTCACCTTCCCGGCCACCCCGTCGCTCAACTCGACCGAGCTGAAGAGCTGGCACCACACCTGGAACTACCGGATCGGTGCCGAGTGGATCATCGACGAGCACTGGGCGCTGCGCGGGGGGATCCTCATCGACCCCACGCCGAGCCCGGCCTCCACCGTGCAGCCGGACGTCCCGGATTCCTCCCGCATCAACTATGCCGCCGGGTTCGGCTGGCGGTCCGGCGCCTTCCACATCGACGTCGGGATGCAGTGGATCCACTTCCTGGGCGTGACCAGCGGCGAGGTGAGCACCTCGCTGCCGCTCTTCAATCCGGCCACCTACAGCGCCAACGCCTACGTGGGGACGATCTCCTTCGAGATGAAGATCTAGGGACTCCGGTGGGCGAGCCCACCGGGCGCCTGCCCTTCCCGGAGAGCCTCTGCCATCGCTGCGCGGCGCCGCCGCGGTACGTGCGAGCGGCGCGCAGCCTGTTCATCCTCTGCCCGCTCCTGCCCGAGCGCTACCCGCGGCAGCCGGTCCTCTCCTGTCCGCTCTTCCGCCTGCGGGAGCCGGCGCCGCCCGGCTCCCGGCGCTAGGGGACTCCCGCATCGCCCTCCAGGCGGGCCAGCCCGTGGGTCTCGCGGAGGAGCTCCCCCACCGTCACCAGCCGGTAGCCCCGCGCGTGCAGCCCGTCGATGATGCCGGGGAGCGCCTCGGAGGTGTGGAAGCGGCGGTGGTTGATGTGCATGACCACGATGCTTCCCGGCTGGACCTTCTTCAGCACCCACTCCACCAGCTTCTCCTTGGTGGCGTGCTGGTCGGGGTCTCCCGAGGCGAGATCGTACTCCACGGTGATCAGCCCCAGGTCGGCCGCCAGCTTGACCACCCGCGAGTCGTATTCCCCGTAGGGGGGTCGGAAGAGAAGGGGCGTGCGCCCGGTGAGGGCCTGGACCTCGGCCTGGGTCCGCGCCAGCTCCTGCCGGACGCGCGCGTCGTCCTTGACCGCCGGCAGGTGCGGATGGGTGTAGGTGTGGTTGCCGAGCTCGAACAGCTCGGAGTGGCTGGCCAGCTCCCGCACGTGGGCCGCCTCCTCTCGCGCCCAGCTGCCGCCGAGGAAGATGGTGGCCGGGGTCCCCGTCCGGACGAGCTCCTGGGTGATGCGCTCGTCGTACTTGCTCACGTCGCGGGTGCTGCAAGCGTCGAAGGTGAGGGCGACGGTGCGCACGCTGCGCGGGCCGTGCGCCACCACCTGGGCCGGAACCGGGGCGAGCGCCACCGGCTCCACCGGCGGGGGTCGCGCCAGGTCGGCCTCCGCCTTGGCCGATGCCTCGGGAGTGACGTGCCCGTTGGGAAGCGGACCGGCGGAGCGCCCGCACCCGGCGAGGAGGACGAGGAGCACCGGGAGGTGACGGGGAACGGGGGCCATGGAGTCTCCCGGGAGGCTAACCGCGCCGGAACATGAATCGAAGGGCGCCCGGCAGTCGGCGGCGCCAGGCCTTCTCGTTGTGCTGACCGCGCGCGTCGGGGCGGAACCTGAGCTGGGCCGCGGAGTACCCCTTGGCCTCGAGGACGACGGCCATCTCGCGGACCACGGGAAGCATCCGGCCGCCGGCCTCCCGTCCTCCGCAGTCGAGATAGATGCGCGACACCGCCGGACGATGGAAGCGCTCCGCGTCGCGGAAGATGGCCCGTCCCGCCGCCCAGAGCGACGGCGAGAGGGACAGCGCTCCGCCGAAGACCTCGGGATGGTGCAGGTGCCCCCACAGGGCGGCCAGCCCGCCCAGCGACGAGCCGCCGAGCACTGCCCCGAGCGGACCGGCCCGGCTCCCGTGGCGCCGGCGGACCTCGGGGAGCACCGTGGAGGCCACCCAGTCGAGGAGACCCCCTAGGCCGCCTCCGCCCTGCTGCATCCTCCAGGGAACGAGCTCGTCCACCCGCCGCTCGCCGCCGTGCGGGATGCCCACCACCAGGGGGACGTCGGTGGCCCCCGGGCGGAGCCGGTCGATGGCCTGGTGGGCGAACCAGCCGCCGGCGAAGCTGTGGGTGTCGTCGAAGACGTTCTGTCCGTCGAAGAGCAGGAGCGCGGGCCGGGTGCCGTCCGCCCGGTGGTCGGCTGGGAGGTAGACGGTCACCACGCGGCGGGCGAGGCCCGGCGGCTCCCACTCGCCCAGCGTCTCGAACCGACCCGGCACGCTAGAAGGCGAAGGCAAACCGAGCGCCGAACTGCGCTCCGGGATCGAGGTAAGCCACCTCGGCGCCGATGCGGATGGGCCCGGTCTGCCAGCCGAAGCCCATGCCGACGTGGATCCGGACCACGGTGCCGGCGAAGAAGAACCACGGGCCGACCAGCCCCTCCAGGTAGAAATGTCCGACCACGCCGCGGATCTGCCCGTCGAGTGGGATGCCGGCGGTGCCGCCGCTCGGGGCTCCGTTGGTGACGAAGAAGAGCCCGGTTCGCGCGCCGAGCTCGAGCCCGGGGAGCACCGTCCAAAGGGGGTCGGCGGTGAAGCTGAACAGGCCGGCCGCGCTCCCCGCCGTCCAGACGTCTGCGCCCACCCCGACCGCCACCTCGGTGGCCGGCGCCGGCGCGGGCAGGAGCAACGCCCCGAGGAGGAACGCCGCGCCGGCGCCAAGATGTCGGGCCCGGGTGGGCATCGGAGCTAGAGCACGACCCGCTGCGCCGCGGCCGGAGGCGCCCACCGGCTCGCCCCAGCCACCAGGTGGAGAGCGCCGCGCCGGGCATCGGTCCACATCATTCCTGGAGGCTAGCCCAGGACCTGGTCTAGACAGCACGCAATGCGACCTGCCTTGCTCATCGGCCTCCTCCTCCCGCTGGCGGCCTGCGCGCAGGAGACCCCCCCGGCGGTCCAGCAGACGGCCGAGACCTACCTCACCGCCCTCACCTCGACCGACGACGCCGGCCGGAAGCTGCTCCTCGGCGGACTGACGCTCGATGCGCGGATGGTCAGCGTCGACAGCTGGCGCATGGTGAGGCGCGACTGGGTGAAGCGGGAGACGGGCGGTCTGAAGACGGCGGCCGCCCTGATGGCCGAGCTGGACAAGGCCGGACGCCGCTCGCTGGCCGAGCTGCTCAAGCGGAGCGGGACGGGCGACGAGCTGAGCGTGGTCCAGCTCACCCGCGATGAAGCGGCGCGGCTCCTGGCCCCCACCCGCGAGCGGGCCCAGGCCTTCGTCCACACTCTCCCGGTGCTGGCCTACGTCGCCCGTGCGGATCGCGAGCTCTACTGGCACCCCAAGAACCCGGTGCGGGCGCTCCTCCAGCAGGCCGGAACGGACGGCACCTACAACCTCGAGGTCTACCACTTCACCGTGGAGACCACCGAGGGTCCGCGCAAGCAAGCGCGCACCTGGCCGCTCCGCATCCTCCGCTTCACCACCAGCGGAGGGGTGGACACCGGGTGGAAGGTCCTCCCGGCCTCGGACTGGAGCCCGGACTGAGCCCGCGGGGCTTGTTGACTTCCGAGTCAATCGCATAGGGTGCGCCCCCGGTGGCCGGGGTGGGCCCCCGCGAGAGGTGCACATGAGCAGCGCAATCCGGAAGGTCGCCGTCCTCGGGTCCGGGGTGATGGGCAGCGGCATCGCCGCGCACGTGGCCAACGCCGGGCTGCCCGTCCTGATGCTGGACGTCGTCCCGGCGAAGTCCGGGCCGGGCGAGGATCCGGCCTCGCCGTCCTTCCGCAACAAGCTGGCGCTGGGA
>DASPUU010000291.1:0-3671 GCA_035622755.1 Myxococcaceae bacterium | reverse complement strand
TGACGTGGTCTCCGAGGACGACCTTGAGCGCCCGGTGGAGAAGGTGGGTCGCCGAGTGGTTCCGGCGGATCGCCCGCCGGCGTTCGCCATCGACCAGGAGGCGCACGGCGTCGCCGACGCGAAGCGTCCCCTGCTCGAGCTGGACCTGGTGGGCGACCAGGCCGGGGACCGGCCGCTGGGTGTCGAGCACCCGCGCCCCGAGGCTCCCGTCCGCCCGCTCCATCCGCCCGGTGTCGCCCACCTGCCCGCCGGCCTCGCCGTAGAATGGCGTCCGGTCGGTCACCACGTCGAGGCGTGCCGGGGCCCGCCCCTCGTCGACCTCGCGCCCGTCCCGGAGGATGGCCACCACCACCCCGTCGCCCGCCTGGCCCTCGCCCTGGTAGCCGAGGAACTCGGTGTCCGCCCCGAGGCGGTCACGGAGGCGGGGCCAGACGTCGGCGATGGCCTGGTCGCCCGAGCCTCCGAAGCCGCCCCCCTTCTCCTTCTCGGCCGCCATCAGCCGCTCGTAGCCCTCGAGGTCGATGTCCAGCCCGTGCTCGCGGGCGATGATCTCCGTCAGGTCCCAGGGGAAGCCGTGCGTGCCGTGGAGGAAGAAGACCACCTCCCCGGAGAGGCGCTTCTTGCCTGCCGCCCGCAGGCGCGAGATCTCCTCGTCGATGAGCGCCAGGCCGCGGTCCAGGGTCCGGCGGAAGGACTCCTCCTCGTGCCGGGTGGCCTGGACGACGAAGCTCCGGTTCTCGCGCAGCTCCGGGTAGGCGGCGGCCATGAGCTCGATGACCCGGTCCACGGTCCGATCCAGGAACGGCTCCTCCAGCCCCAGGCGGGCTCCGTGGCGGATGGCCCGGCGCATGATCCGCCGCAGGACGTAGCCCCGTCCCTCGTTGGAGGGCTGGACGCCGTCGGCGATGAGAAAGGCCGTCGCCCGGCTGTGGTCGGCGATGACGCGCATCGACGCGTCGTCGTCGGCGTTCCGGCCGTAGGTCCGCCCGCTCAGCTGCGCCGCCCGCTCGATGAGGGGGGTGAAGAGGTCGGTGTCGTAGTTGCTGCGCACGCCCTGGACGACGGCCGCGATGCGCTCCAGCCCCGCCCCGGTGTCGATGGAGGGGCGCGGAAGGGGCTCGAGCGGGGCGTCCTTCTCCCGGCGCTCGAACTGCATGAAGACCAGGTTCCAGATCTCCAGCCACCGGTCGCACTCGCAGGCCGCTCCCAGGCATCGTCCACCGGACGCCTCGGCCTGGCAGGGCAGGTCGTCTCCCTGATGAAAGTGGATCTCCGAGCACGGGCCGCAGGGGCCGGTGTCGCCCATCGCCCAGAAGTTGTCCTTGTACCCGAGCCGCTGGATGCGCTGCTCCGGGAGTCCCTGCTTCTTCCACAGGCCGAAGGCCTCCGCGTCCCAGGGAATCCCCCTCTCCCCGGAGAAGACGGTGGCCGCCAGCCGGGCCGGGGGAAACCCGAGCTCCCGGGTGACGTACTCCCAGGCGAAGGCCACCGCGTCGGCCTTGAAGTAGTCGCCGAAGGAGAAGTTCCCCAGCATCTCGAAGAAGGTGTGGTGGCGGGCGGTGAAGCCGACGTTGTCCAGGTCGTTGTGCTTCCCGCCGGCGCGAACGCACTTCTGCGACGACGTGGCGCGGAGGTAGTCGCGCTTCTCGCGCCCGGTGAAGACGTCCTTGAACTGGACCATGCCGGCGTTGGTGAAGAGCAGCGTCGGGTCGTTGGACGGGACCAGGGAGGAGGACGCGACCCGTGTGTGCCCGCGCTTCTCGAAGAAGGCGAGGAAGGACTCGCGGACCTGGGCGGCGGTGCGGCTCTTGGACATGTCAGCACGCCATATACCGGACCGGCGGCCGGCACGCAGGCCTTGCTAGATTCCGCCGGGCCCCTCCCGTGACCGCTCCCCTCATCGCCTCCCTCGCCGCGCTCGCCCTGGCCGTACCGGACGTTCCCCCCCACCCCCGGCCCTTCCCGGCCGAGCCAGGCGAGGTCCATCTCGCCGACCTGCGCCAGCTCACCCTGAGCGGCGAGAACGCCGAGGCCTACTGGTCCTTCGACGGGCAGGAGCTCGTCTTCCAGGCCCGGGGGGTGGACGAGGCGTGCGATCGCATCTGGCGGCTGCCCCTGCGCGAGCCGCTCCGCCCGGTCCCGGTCTCCAGCGGGAAGGGCGCCACCACCTGTGCCTACTTCCTCCCCGGCGACCGGGAACTGATCTACGCATCCACCCACCTCGGAGGCCCGAGCTGCCCTCCCCCTCCGGATCGCTCCCGGGGCTACGTCTGGGCGCTCCACCCCGCCTACGACATCTTCCGCGCGGACCGGGACGGCCGGCGGCTCAGGCGCCTCACCGACACGCCCGGATACGACGCGGAGGGGACGGTGTGCCCCCGGGACGGCAGCATCGTCTTCACCTCGGTGCGGGACGGGGACCTCGAGCTCTACCGCATGGACGCCGACGGCAAGAACGTGCGCCGGCTCACCGACGCCCCGGGCTACGACGGCGGCGCCTTCTTCAGCCCCGACTGCTCGAAGATCGTCTGGCGCGCGTCGCGGCCCACCGGCGCCGAGCTGGAGGAGTACCAGAGCCTCCTCGGCCGGAACCTGGTTCGCCCCACCCGGCTGGAGATCTTCGTGGCCAACGCCGACGGGACCGATGCCCGGCAGATCACCTACCTGGACGCAGCCAGCTTCGGACCCTCCTGGTTCCCCGATGGGCGGCGCATCCTCTTTTCCAGCAACTTCGGTGACCGCCGGGGGCGGGAGTTCAATCTCTGGGCGGTGAACATCGACGGGACGGACCTGGAGCAGATCACCACCGCGGCCGGCTTCGATGGCTTCCCGCTCTTCTCGCCCGACGGGCGGTCGCTGGTCTTCGCCAGCAACCGCGCCACCCCGGCCGGGCGGCACGACACCAATCTCTTCCTCGCCCGGTGGACCGGTGCTCCGCCGAGCGAGCCGCGCAGCGCGGCGGACCGCATCGCCCGAGACGTGGCCTGGCTGGCGGCTCCGGAGCGAGAGGGGCGGGGGCTGGGCTCGGAGGGGCTGGCCGCGTCGCTCGCCCGGGTGGAGGAGAGCTTCCGCGCCTCCGGCCTCGAGGCCGCCGGCGCCGACGGCTTCCGCCAGCCCTTCGAGGTGGTCCTGCACGTCAGCGCCGGCCCGGGGACGGCGCTCAGCGTGGGAGGCCGCGCCCTCCCGCCCGGAGCGCGCGAGCCCGCGCCCTTCAGCGCTCGCGGCTCGGCGGCCGGCACGCTGGTCTCCGCGGGCTACGGCATCCATGCCCCGGAGCTCGGGCTGGACGACTGGGCGGGACTGGCGGTGAAGGGCAAGGTGGTCCTCGTCCGGCGCTTCGTCCCCGAGCTGAGCGTGCTCGCCCCGCCGGAGCAGCAGCGGCGACAGGGTGACATCCGGCGCAAGGCCTGGCTGGCCCGGGAACGGGGGGCCGCGGCGCTCCTGGTGGTCGATGCGCCCCTTCCCCCCCGCGACGCGCCGGCGGGATGGACAGCGCCCAAGGAGGCGAGCCTCCAGCTCGTCGACCGCGAGGGCACCGGCACCGGCGACGCCGGGTTGCCGGTGCTGCTCGTCGGCCGCCAGGAGGGCACCCTGCTGCTGGCCGCCCTGGAGCGTGGGGAGCGGGTCGACGTCCAGCTCCGCGTCGAGCTCCTGGAACAGCGTACCACCAC
>DASPUU010000290.1:0-5709 GCA_035622755.1 Myxococcaceae bacterium | reverse complement strand
CTGGACGGGGCGGGTGGGAACCGCCGGGTGGCGCGCCTGGTGGGCGGCGCGGTCCTGCCGCCAGGTGGTGTTCTCACCCCGGAGGCGGGCGGTGCGGTCCAGGTCCACGGTCACCGCGGCGAACCCCTCCTGGAAGCGCGGCGCCTCGAGCATCTGCCGGCCATTCTGGAAGACGAACCCCCCCCCGTCGAAGATGAGGCCGTCGTTGGCGCCGACCAGGTTCACGTAGGCCAGGGTGCACTGGTGGTCCGCGGCCCGGGTGGAGAGCAGCTCGCGCCGCGACGCCTGGGTGCCCACCCGGTACGGAGAAGCGGAGACGTTGGCCACCAGCTCGGCCCCGGAGTAGGTGCGCCGCTGCATCGGCCCCTCGGCGCTCCACACGTCCTCGCACACCTCGGCGGCGAGGATGCCGAAATCGAAGCCGAAGATCTGATCGCCGAACGGCACCCCGCGGTGGTCGAGGTCGAGGCCGGGCCGACCACGGTCGAAGATGCGGCCCTCGTAGAAGACGCTGTAGGTGGGAAGCTTCTCCTTGGGGACCAGGCCGAGGATCCGCCCCCCGGCCACCACCGCGGCGCAGTTGTAGCGCAGCCCCTGGTGGGAGACCGCCACCCCGAGCACGTGGACCACCGGCTGGGCGGCCGTGGCGCGGGCGAAGCGGCTCAGCGCCTCCCACTGGCGGTCGATGAAACCCTGCCACTGGACCAGGTCCTCGGGCGGGTAGCCCCCGACCACCTGCTCCGGGTAGACGGCCACCGTCACGTCGTCGGCGGCCATCGCCGCCGCCAGGCGCAGCGCCCGGTCGACGTTGGAGTCCACCGCCCCCACCGTGGGGTCGACCGAGGCGAGACCGATGCGGACCAGGCGCACGGGGTGGGCTCGCTAGTTGACCGGACCGGCGGGCCGGGCCGGCTGCAGCCGGGCCAGCACCTCGCTGACCTCGGCCAGCACCTGGGAGAGGCGCGGTCCGACCGCCAGCTCGCAGAGCAGCTCCTGGCGGCGCTCCACGTCGGCCACCACGCTGCTCGCCACCACGTCGGCCAGCGCGCCGCCGCTGCTCCGGGCGGCCACCTGGAGCAGCCCCTGGGCCACCGGCGGCGGCAGGCGCGCGGCGAGCTCGAACACCGCCTGCCGGAGCCCCTCCTCCTCGGCGAAGTCGCGCTGCTCGTCGGGGAGGAGCGCCACGTGGACCTCGCGGTAGAGCGCCCGCGGCTGGAGCTCGCTCAGGATGCGGGCCCGCACCGTCCCCTGGACGATGATGTTGTAGCGGCCGCCCTCCAGCTCCTCGTGCCAGGCGATGACGCCGGCGCAGACCATGGGGCGCATCCGGGGCCGGCCGGCGTAGCTCCCCTCGTAGCCGGGCTCCAGCTGGGCCAGGGCCATCACCCGGTCGGCGGCCAGGGCGTCCCGGACCAGGTCCCGGTAGCGAGGCTCGAAGATGTGGAGGGGGAGCACGGTGTGGGGAAACAGGACCACCGAGGGAAGGGGAAACACCTTGAGCGCGGACCTCGCACGCTCCACTCGCTCCAGTGCGGTCATGGAACCCGTGGAGGGAACCTAACGCGTTTCCGGGGGGCCCGCCTGCGGCTAGTCTCCCCCGCTCCCCATGGAGCCCACCGCCGCCGTCGCCAAGTCCGGCTTCACCACCCGCCTTTACCTCAAGGTCGAGTCCTACGCCGGCACGCCGGCGGCGCTGGCGGCGCTGGTGGTGGTGTCGTTCGTCGACTCGTCGTTCTTCCCCGTTCCTCCCTTCGCGCTGCTCATCCCCATGGTCATCGCCGAGCCGCGGCGCTGGTTCCGGCTGGTGCTCTGGGGGACGGCGGCCTCGGTGGCAGGCTGCGTGCTGGGCTGGGCCATCGGGCTGGCCATCCGCGCCGGCATCTTCCAGCTCTTCACCGTCGAGCTCACCCTGCGCATCGACCGCTTCGGGCTGCACGGCACCATCGGAGAGCTCCTGGCCGGGAATCTCTGGACCCTGGTGCTCCTCTTCACCTTCTCCCCGGTCTTCAAGGTGGTGACCATCGGGAGCGGCCTGGTGGGCGTCCCGCTCCAGTCCGTGCTCGTCGCCGCGGCCATCGGAAGGACACTGCGCTTCCTCTTCTTCGCTGGCCTGGCTCGCTTCGGGGGAGCACGGGCCCGCGCCTGGCTCGTCGGGCACTATCCGCACGCCCCGCCGGCCACCCCCTCCGTTCCGGCGCGGTGAGCCCGGGCGGCGCCGCCTAGCGGATGAGCTCGGCGGTCTTGGTGCCCTCGCCCTTGCCGCTTCCGGAGTCGAGGACGGCGAAGTTGATGTTGCCGTACCCGGCGTTCTGGGCGCTGAACATCACCCGCTTCAGGATCTTGAAGGGGATCTCCTTGTGGCCCTGGATGTTCACGTCGCCGGTGAAGGCCTGCCCGTCGGCGGCGGCCGCGTGCAGCTCCTCGGTCTGCTTCTTGTCCTCGCGGAGCCGCTCCTCCAGCGCCGGGATGCTCAGGTAGTCCTCCCGGGAGAGGTCCGCCACCCGGGCCACGGCGATGCCGTTCATGATCACGTCGGTCATGGTGACCATCACCACCGGCGCCAGCTCCAGCTCCTTGACGTGGCTGGCGGACGGCAGCTGGACATCCTTGGTCATGTTCAGGATCTCCCCGGTCGCCGAGAAGTTGGCGATGAGGAAGAGGACGATGATCACGAACATGTCCACCAGCGGGGTGATGAGCAGGTCGGCGTTGGTGCTCTTCCTGGCGTTGGAGTGGTGACCGGAGAAGAAGTGCGACTTGGCCAGGCGGATTCCCCATCGCTTTCCCGGTGTCTGGATGGCCATGGCGCTACATCCCCCTCACGTCGCCACCGGAGAGACGGAGACCGCCGGCAGCCCGTCTCCGATGCACTCGTCGATGACCCGGACCAGGTCCTCGTAGCGAACCCCGTCCTCGGTCTGGACGGTGACCGCCGTCTGCTCCGGAATCTGCTCGCGGATCTTCTTGAGAAGGTCCTGGACCTTGGCCAGCTGGAGCTGCCCCTTCTCGTCGCGGCTGGTGGGGATGGCGTCCCCGAGCTGGGACGGGCCGACGGAGATCTTGATCTCCTTCTCCGCCAGGAGAAGGGTGATCTGGGGAAGCTTGTCGTCCTTGTCGGTGGGGTCGCCGTCCCCGCCGGCGCTGGCGACCTGCAGCCGCCCGATCTGCGTCCACACCGCGGTCATGATCAGGAAGCTGATGGTCACCGCCATCAGGTCGATGAAGGGCACCAGGTTGATGGTGGCGTCGAGCGGCTTCTTCTTGCCCGCCTGCCCGGTGCCGAGATCCATTCCTCCGGCCATCGTCGCTTCCTCTTGCTCTTCTCGAAGGGTCGGTCCCCGAGGGCCCCCTTGGGGGACGCTAGGCCTCCTCGCCGCGGCCGGCGAGGACGGTGGAGTTCTTGAACTTGTCCTTGTTGTTCACCACCAGGTTGAGCACCGACACCGAGGTCTCGTTGATGTCGTTGATCAGCGACTGGGTGCGGCCGTTGAGGAGGGAGAACATGACCAGCGAGGGCACGGCCACCGCCAGCCCGAAGAAGGTACAGTTCATCGCCTCGGAGATGCCCTGCGAGAGAATGGTCGCCTTGTCCGCGGCGTTGACGTGGGCCACCGCCTGGAAGCAGGTGATCAGCCCGTTCACCGTCCCGAGCAGCCCGAAGAGCATGGCCGCGTTCCCGAGCATGGCCAGGTAGCCGGTGCGAGCCTCCAGCTTCGGTGTCTCGCGCAGCGCCGCCTCGTCCAGGGCGGATTGGACCTCGACCTCGCCCTTGGGCACGTTCATCAGGCCGGACTTCACCACGCTGGTGAGCGGGGTGTTCTTCTGGCCGGCCACGTAGTTGATCGCCTTGTCCAGGTCCCCGTTGTAGATGTACTTCTTCAGGCCGCGCAGGAACCCGTCCTTGCTGATCGACGCCGAGAAGTAGAGGACCACCACGCGCTCGATGATGATCGCCAGCGCCCACACCGCACACACGGCGATGGGGTACATGCCCTCTTTCCCGGCGCGAAAGCGGGCCGCCAGGTTGTCGAAGAAGGAACCAGAACCACCGGCCTCGGCGGCGAGCAGCGCCAGGCTATTGAGCAACCCCGAAGTCATCCCCGATGCCTCCACACGAGACGTGAATCGCGAGCCCTGGGGAAAGATGCGCCGGTGCGCCGGGCGCGCCCTTCCAGGGTGGGCCGAAAACCCCTTCTGAGAACGACATTCAAGGATGGGAGGGCGGGCCTGTCAAGCCGCCGGGTAGGGAAGTGCGCGGAATCCCTATACAATTGGGACGATCATTCCGCTGAAAGTAGACGGGCGCGGACCATGGGCCAAAGAAGACTCGGAGACGTGCTGCTCGCTCGGGGCGCCATCACCTCCGCGCAGCTCGAGGAGGCGCTCGTCTATGCCCGCCGCACGCGCCAGCGGCTCGGCGGCGCCCTGGTGCAGAAGGGGCATCTCTCGGAGGAGCAGCTCGTCCACGCCCTCTCCGAGAGCCTCGGGCTGGCCACCGTGGACCTGGACCGGGTGTTCATCGACTGGAACGCGGTGCAGACCCTGCGCGCCCCGGTCTGCGAGGCGTACGGCATCTTTCCCTACGGCTTCGAGACGGTGCAGGGGCGCCAGCAGCTGGTGGTGGCGATGGTGGACCCCCTCAACCTGGCCGCCGTGGAGGAGGTCGAGTTCACCTCCGGGTACCCGGTCTCGGCGCGGCTGGCGCCCCTGGCCGCGGTCCACGCCGCCATCCTCCGGCACTACCATCAAGTCAGCCTGCCGCCCGAGGAGGCGGAGGAGGACGAGGTCATCGAGGGCGAGGAGATGGCGCCGCCCCCTGCCCCGCCCCGCATCGCCCCGGTGGCGGCCCTCTCCGCCGACGGTCAGGTGCACCGCGCCACGGCCTACCCCGCCGACTTCCTCGACGACGGGCTGGCCGAGGAGGTGTGGCGCCGCCGCTTCTGGGCGCTGGTCCGGCTGCTGGTCAGGAAGGGCGTGGTCACCCAGGGCGAGGTGAACGAGGCGCTCCGCGACCTGGACTAGCCGGCCGCGCCCCGGGAGCCCCCCGGCTCGGGGGCGCGGACCCCGCCCTCCTCCCGGCGGCGGGCCTCGGTGTTCGGGTCGTCCTCGGAGCTCTTCTCCAGATCCAGGATCTGCGCGTCCCCCAGGTAGGGCTTGGTCTCGAAGCGGGTGATCTTTCCGATCTTCTTGACGATCTCCTTCATCCGCTCCGCCTCTCGGAAGATGGTGTCCACCCGCTTGTAGGAGTCGTCGTCCGTCTTCAGCTTCCGCTTGAGCAGCTCGGCGAACCCGAGCACCGAGGTGAGCGGCTGGTTGAGCTCGTGGGCGGTGGTGCCGGCCAGCGCCATCAGGGCTGCGTTGCGCTTCGACTCCTCGAGCCGCACCTCGGCGTCGGAGAGCTTGCGCTCCAGCTGCACCCGGTCCCGCAGGTCGGTGAGGATCCCCACCGTGGCCACCTCGCGCTCCCCCTCGTAGAGGATGGAGGCAGTCATGTTCACCGGCACTCGCTCGCCGGTCCGGGTGACGATCTCCATCCGGGTGGCGGCCAGCCGGCCGCGGCCTCCGAACTCGTCGGACCGGAGCCGGTCCATGAGCAGCCGGGCCATGCCCTCCGGGTAGAGCCGCTGCACCGCCACCGAGGACAGCGCCTCGGCGGCCGGATAGCCGGTGAGCGCCTCCGCTCCGGAGTTGAAGAGGATGATCCGCCCG
>DASPUU010000289.1:0-7351 GCA_035622755.1 Myxococcaceae bacterium | reverse complement strand
CCATCTCCGGGTAGATGTGCCACTTCCCCTTGACCGGCTTGCCGCCCAGCCGGTGACCGCTGGCCGCGATCGCCGCCCGCTCGGGAGGCTGCGGCTGCTCGTAGCTGCTGTGCGCGAGGCCCAGCGGTCCGAGCACCGTCTCGGACATGATCTGCGGAAAGGGCTTCCGCAGCAGGTCGACGAGCAGCAGTTGGACGATGGTCGTGCCACCCCCGCTGTACTGGAACTTCGTCCCCGGGACCATCTCCACCCGGACCGGCGCTGTGTTGGCTGGCTTCTCGCCGTTCAGGATCTGCACCGGGGTGGGCCGAGGCTCGTCCACGGCATATCCCGGGAAGCCGTGGACGGTGGTGCCCGCGCTGTGGCTGAGGAGTCGGCGAAGGGTGACCTTCTCCTTCACCGTGAACGCGTTCTCGGGGACCTTCCAGCTGAGCAGCTTGACGTTCACGTCCTCGTCCAGGGCGAGCCTGCCCTCCTGGACGAAGCGCATCGCCGCCAGGGCCATCACCGGCTTGCTGATCGAGCCCGCCTGGAAGGTGGTGTCCAGAGTTACCGGGCGCCCGTCGCCCACCTCCCGCACGCCGTAGCTCTTCATCCACACGACGCGGAAGTCGTCGAAGACGGCCACGCTCATCCCGGGGATGCCGTAGAACTCCATCCACTGCTGGAGCCCCATCCGGAGTGGCTCTTCGCCCGGGATGTCGACGGCCGGGAGCCCGACTTCCACGCGCTGGATCCGTGCGGCCTGGGACGGGTTGGCGAGCCAGACCGTGGTGCCCGACGGAGGCGCAGCCAGGCTTGGAGCGGACAGTGCGCAGAGGACGAGCGCGAGGACAGAGCGAGCCACGGAGCCTCCGCCGGGAAGGGGTTCCTCCGGGGCCTACGTCCGGCTCGAGGCCCGATTTCTCGGGGTGGAGGTTTCGCTCCTCCCCCGCCGCTGACGGTGGAACCGTGGCTCAGCGCGTCGCCGGGGCGCTCCCGGCGGAGCTCACTTCTTGAACGAGCGGATGTAAGCCACCAGGGCATCCACCTGATCCGGCGTCAGGTCGTTCTTGAAACTGTGCTGCGCGCCGTCCTTCCCCCCCTTGGGACCGTTCAGGATGGCATTCTTCAGCTCGTCGTTCGACTTCGCCTGGAACGCGGCGCTCGTCATGTCGACGGCGCCTTTTCCATCCTGGCCGCCCTTTCCATCCTGGCCGTGACAGGAGGCGCATTTCGCCTTCCACAGGCGCTCGGTCTTCTTGTCCGCTTGCGCGAGCACAGTGGATGCGAGGAGGACCGACCCAGCCACCACCGACGCCATGAGGCGAAACCCGTTCATGTCTGACCTCCCAGTCGGCGAGGGCCTAGTGTCTCGATGGACGAGACGCAAGAGCTCCAGCAGGCCTTCCTGCGAAGTGACTGCTCGAGGCGTTGAGCCCTGCTGAAGAGCGGCCCCCAGCTCCGAGACCGAGCAGGCCGCTCGGTGAAGGGGTATCCTCACCCCCTTCGAGGGGGTGCCACATGGTTCGCCGGATCTGCGTTCTGGGAGCGGTGTTCTGCCTCGCCTCCTGCGCGTCGACGCACGTCGCATCACAGGACTACACGACAGGTTCGCTCGTCATCTGCGGCAACAAGTACGCCACCCTCGAGGACCTGAACACCAAGGCCGGGCAGACCTGCAAGAGCCCGCAGGTGCTCCGCTGTGCCGAGCAGAAGTATGGCTCCCAGACCTCCGGTTCCGCCTCGGCCTACGGCAACGCCGCCTACGGCACGTCGACGACCAAGGACCTCACCGGCAACTGCTGCCAGTACCAGTGCCCGCCGACGAGGTAGAGCGACTCGTTGCCGTGACCGGCGAGCGAGTCAACCCGACTTGAGCTCGATGAGGACGGCGGTGGCCTGTCCTTCGGCCAGCTCCTCGTAGTGGATGCGCCCCCGCGGGCTGAACTTGCTGAATCCGAACGTGTGGGGGTTGAGGACGCTCTTTCCGTCCGGCGTGGTCGACCGGAGGACGCCGTCGGCGAGGAAGACGACGACGACGTCTCGAGCGTGAAAGTGCATCGGCGTGCGCTTCCCGGGCTCCCAGGAGTAGCGCCAGACGTTGACGTCCGCGTTCTGGAGGACGTTCACGATCCCCGGCCGGTCGAAGGCGTCCGGCAGCCCCGAGGTGTTCGCCAGGGCGGGAGGAGAAGCGCCCCTGTACTCGACGAGGATGGCCCGAACGCTCTCCCCGGACGAGACTCGCCGCCGCCTCGCGGCTCCCTTCGGAACGAACTCGACGTCCCCAGGCTTGCGAGCGGCCACCTGCACGACGCCGTCGGAGCCGGTCGTCTCGAGCGTGCCGCTTCCCAGGTAGACGATGATCGTGTCGCGGTCGAAGCGGGTGGCGGTCGAGGCCCCGTTCCAGGTCACGTCCCAGACCGCCACCTGCGCGTTCTCGACGACGGGCTTCGCCGGTTCGACGGGCGCCACGACCAGCGCCAGCGCCACG
The DNA here is from genome assembly GCA_035622755.1 of Myxococcaceae bacterium. Taxonomy (GTDB): domain Bacteria; phylum Myxococcota; class Myxococcia; order Myxococcales; family Myxococcaceae; genus JADGRA01. The sequence continues at coordinate 4,878 of DASPUU010000289.1, read as the reverse complement.
AGCGTCCCAGGATTCATGCGCGGTCCCTCGCTTTTCGGCTCCGGCGTCCGGCGTCGCCAGGGAAAGGTGCGTGCCAGCGTCGCCGGAGGGGGACCCCGGAGTGTCGCATCCCCGCTGAATCCGGTCACTTGGGACGTGAATGGCCGCACGCTCGCCAGGCGTCCCCCGGGGTTGCTGGAACCGCTCGGTCGGTTACTCTTTCATTGCAATGAGGCTTCTTCTGCCAGCAGCGCTTCTGGTGGTCTCCGCGATGGCGCACGGGGCGGATGCCCCAGTTGCAACGCCCGGTGTGCCCGATGCGGGACAGAACGCCGCCGTGTCGCGGGGCGTCACCGAGCCCCTGACCGAAGCTCCGGGGAATCCAAGCCTGATCGCTCCCGCACCGGCGCCGGCCGAGGGCACACCGGCGCCGGGGCAGGCCCCGGCGGCTGGACAGGTGCCGGCCGCCGGGCAGGCCACACCTCCCGGGCAATGGGTCTACACCGCGCAGTACGGCTGGCTGTGGATGCCGTACGGCAACACGTACACGTACGTTCCGCCGGATGGCAGCGCACCGGACATGTACGTCTACTATCCGAGCGTCGGCTGGTCCTGGGTGGTCGCGCCGTGGATCTGGGGCTGCGGTCCGGCGCCGTACTACGGGGTCTATGGCACGGTGGGCTACCCCTGGTACGGATTGGGGTTCGGGATCTGGTACGGCTACGCGTGGCCCTATTACGGCTGGTACGGCTGGGGGTACACGCACGGCGGCCACTGGGTGGGGTACCACCCAGCAGCCCCTGTCCCGCACGGATACGTCGGGACGCCGCGAAGCTTCGTTCCCCCGCACGGAACGGCTCCCGTGCCCCATGGAAGCGGGTTGACGTTCGGCGGCGGCCACGTGGGCGGCATCCACCGCTAGGACGAACCCAGGGACTATGCGAGGGAGACGGCGGCCGACGCCGGCGATCGCTCGCGTGCTACCTTCCCGGCCCCAGTGCGCTGGTGCCTCGCCGCCCTGGTGTCGCTCGCTGCCGGCAGAACCGCCGGGGCCGGTGCTCCCGCGCGCGAGAACGTCTCCTTCGATCTCTACAAATGGCAGCACCGGATCGGCGTCGAGCATTCGACCATCGTCCGGGGGAACGACGGCACCGAGATCCGCACGACCTTCACCTTCACCGACCGGGGGACGCCCGTCCCGCTGTCCTCCCTGCTCGCGCTGGCCTCCGACGGCACCGCGCGCCGCTGGCAGATCTGGGGGAACACCTCCCGGGCGACGGACGTCGACGACGTCGTCACCGTGTCCGGCGACCGGGTGACCGTCGATCAGCGGGGATCGATCCGGACGGAGCGGGTCCCGGAGCGATTCTTCGTCGGGTCCGCGTATGCGCCGATGATCCTCACCCAGGAGCTGTGGGGGTTCTGGAGGTCCCACGGGAGCCCGGACCGGCTGCGTGTCGTCCCGCTCGGCGAGGTGAGCTTCACCCGCCGCGGTCAGGACACGGTCACCGACGACCGGGGAACCAGTCGAACGCTGGAGCGCTGGACCGTGACGGGGATCGGCTGGGGGCGCGAGTCGCTCTGGTTCGACTCCGAGGGCCGCCTCGCCGCGGCCAAGATGGTCGACGCCGAGTTCGACCACTTCGAGGCCACTGCCAAGGGCTACAGCCAGGCGCTGCCCCGGCTCGTGGCCAGCGCAGCCGCCGATGGAATGGCCCAGCTCGCCGAGAGCACCGGCCCGGCGCAGGTCTCCGGCTCCGGCCCACTGGCCATCGTCGGTGCCACGCTGATCGATGCCACCGGCGCGCCGCCGGTGCCGGACGCGGTGGTGGTGATCGAGGAAGGGCGCATTCGTGCCGTCGGTCCGAGGGCGCGGGTGGCCATCCCCGACCGGGCTCGCCGCCTCGAGGCCACCGGCAAGACGCTCCTGCCCGGCCTCTGGGACATGCACGCCCACTTCGAGCAGGTCGAGTGGGGCCCGCTCTACCTGGCCGCCGGGGTGACCACCGTGCGCGATTGCGGCAACGAGCTGGACTTCATCCGGGCGGTGCGGGACTCGGTGGACGCCGGCAAGGGCCTCGGGCCGCGCGTGCTCCTCGCCTGCGTGGTGGACGGCCCGGGCGAGCGGACCATCGGCACCGAAATCCTCCGGTCGGCGCCGGAGATTCCTGCCCTGGTGCGGAAGTTCCGGGAGGCAGGCTGCGTCCAGGTGAAGATCTACTCCAGCCTCGACCCGAAGCTCATCGGGCCGCTGGCGCGTGCCGCCCACCGCGCGGGGATGACGGTCACCGGACACGTGCCGGATGGCATCGGTGCCGTTCACGCCGTCGAGGCGGGGATGGACATGATCAACCACCTGTCCTTCATCGTCCGCGCGCTCTTCCCGCTCTCGTACGGCCCGGACGCGGCGCTCGCCGGCGCCGTCTACCGGCGCGGCGTCGAGGAGGTCGACCCGGCGTCGGCGACGGCGCAGAAGACCGTTCGCTTTCTGGCAGCGCGGCGGGTGGTGGTGGACCCGACCATCGCCCTGAGCGAGCTGTCGACCCACACCGCTGGCGAGCTGCGAGCGCTGGAGCCCGGCCTCGGGAAGGTGGCCGGGCCCCTGCGCGAGCCACTCGGGAGCATGGGCGTCCGGCCCGAGGACGCCGAGGCGGCGCACCGCCGCTGGGCCGTGTCGCTGGCCGTGCTCGGAGCGCTCCACCACGCCGGCGTGCCGGTGGTGGCGGGAACGGACCAGGCCATTCCCGGGCACAGCCTCCACCGCGAGCTGGAGATCTACGTCCAGGCCGGCTTCACTCCCCTGGAGGCGATCCAGGCCGCGACCATCGTGCCGGCCCGGGCCATGCGCCTCGACCGGGAGCTGGGCACGGTGGCCGCCGGCAAGCGGGCGGACCTGATCCTCGTCGACGGCGACCCGCTGGCGGACATCCACGCCCTCCGCCGCACGGTCACCGTGGTCATCGCCGGACGGGTCTACGACACGGCCGATCTGTGGCGCAGCGTGGGATTCGAGCCCTGAGCCAACCGCCTGGCGGAGTCCCGCTCAGCGATATCCTCGAAGCCCACCGGACGTTGTCGAAGACGCACATCTCCCGGCCCGGCCGGCCAGCGAGGGCTCGCCCGTGAAGAAGCTCTTCCACCTCCTCGTCGTTCTCGGCGGCGCAGTGGCCGGAACCACGTCCGGTTGCGCCACCACCAGCACCTCCGGTGACACCGGGGGCAGCGCCAAGCCCCAGCAATCCGTCGGGAACCCGGGCTCGGCCATGCCCGGCGGCGGAGGCGGCGGCGTGCGCGGCTGGTGACGGTCGTCCCTCCGCGCGACTAGGGTTCGGGCGTCCGGAAGCTCCCCCGACGTCCGGGAGCTGGTTCCGGCGCGCGCATGAGGGGCGCCCTCCACGAATCGCGCTCCCCGCCACCCGGGGAGACGTCCGAGCGCAGCACCGGCGAGCTCGTGCGGCTCCTGGCCGCGGCCCTGGTGACCGGGGCGCTCGCCGGCCTCCTGGGAAGCGCGTTCCGCATCGTCCTCGGTCGCCTGCACGTCCTTCGCGGCGACGTCCTGGCCTGGGCGCACCGGCGGCCGGCCTGGGGCTGGCTGGTGGCGGTGCTCGGCGCCGCGGCGCTGGTCGGCTTCGCTCGCTGGCTGACCCGGCGGTGGGCGCCGGATGCCTCGGGCAGCGGGATCCCGCACGTGGAGGGGGTGGTCCGGGAGGATGCGCCGCTCGGCTCGACCTGGCTCAATCCGGTGAAGTTCGTCGGGGGCGCGGCGGCGCTCGGAGCCGGGCTGGCGCTCGGACGCGAGGGGCCGACGGTGCAGATGGGCGCGGTGGCCGGGCAGCGCATCGGTCACCTGGTCCGCGCCCCGGCCGCGGACGTGCGCCGACTGGTCGCCGCCGGCGCCGGCGCCGGTCTCGGAGCTGCGTTCACCGCTCCCCTCGGCGGGGCGGTCTTCGTCCTGGAGGAGATCGTACAGCGGTTCGAGCTGCGCATCCTGGTGGCCACCCTGACGGCCTGCAGCGCCTCCATCGGAGTGACCTACCAGCTCCTCGGCACGCGACCGGACTTCGTGGTGCGCCCGCTCGTCGTCCCCTCCTTCCTCCACTTCGCCTTTTACCTCGCGCTCGGCGTTCCCCTCGGCCTGGTCGGGGCGGCCTACAACGTGGCCATCGTCCGCGCCCTCGATGTCACCGATCGCTTCACCGGTCCGCGATCGGATCTCGCCGCCGCCGCCATCGGCGGGATGGTCGGGCTGGTCGGCTGGTTCCTGCCGCAGCAGCTCGGGAGCGGCGAGACGCTGGTCGGGCGACTCCTCGAGGCGCAGCCCTCGCTGGTTGGCCTCCTCGGGATCCTGGGCGTGCGCTTCCTTCTCGGGCCCCTCTCCTACGCCGCGCAGACCCCGGGCGGCCTCTTCGCTCCCCTCCTGGTCATCGGTGGCGCGGTGGGCGGGCTGTGCGGGCTCGCGGCCCACGCCGTGAGCCCGCTCCTGCTCCCCGACCCGCTGGCCCTGACCCTGGTGGGGATGGCCGGCTTCTTCGCCGCCACCGTGCGAGCGCCGATCACCGGCATGGTGCTCGCCCTGGAGCTCACCGGGGTCAGCACGCTCTTCGTCCCGATGCTCGCCGCCTGCGGCGTCGCCGCGGCCGTGCCGGCCCTCATCGGCAACGCGCCGATCTACGACGTGCTCCGCGAGCGCGCCCGTCGACGGCGCCCGGACCCGGGCGCGGGAGCAGCGGGTGTGCCCGGCCGGCCCTGACGGGCGACCTGGCCGTGGCTTCAGGCGCCGCCGCCGCCCCGAAGCTCCGCCGCCCGGGCCAGCAGCGCGTCGAGCGCCGCCCAGGTCTCCGCGTTTCCGTCCTGGCGATGGCCAGCCAGGGCCCGCTCGAACCGGGGAAGGGCGGCCAG
>DASPUU010000288.1:0-2404 GCA_035622755.1 Myxococcaceae bacterium | reverse complement strand
CGGTCGAGTGGACCGAGGGAACCGGCGACGCGCTGGTGCGCGGAACGATCGTCCCGGAGCGGCTCCGCATCGCTCGTGACGCACGCGAGACGTCGGAAGCGCTTCCCGCAGGTCTCGGGGAGCACATGCTCGCGCTGCGGGACGCAGTTCTCCGCATCGAAGCGGCGTACGGCTTGCTGATGGACGTGGAGTGGTGCGCCACCGAGGACCGGCTTCACGTCCTGCAGGCCCGTCCGGTCACCACCGCGAACCTCCGGACAGACCACCTCTGGTCGAGCATCAACCTCTGCGAGAACTTCCCCGCGCCTCTCACCCCGCTGGCTTGGTCCTTCCTCCGCAGCTTCTATGCCCAGTACCTGCGCGCGCTGCTCCGGCTGTTCGGGTGGCGCGGCCCCGACATCGAAGCCGTCTCTCCGCTGGTGGAGGGGGCGATGGGCATCCACGCCGGCCGCATCCACTACGACCTGACGCTCTGGTACCAGCTCGTTTCCTACCTGCCCTGGAGCGAGCAGCTGGCCCGCGCCCTGGACGGCTACCTCGGCCAGGAGGTGCCGGTGCGGCCTCCGCCGCCGAGCGCGGCACCCTCCCTGCGCCGGCGCAACCGGACCCTCACCGGGCGCTGTCGATTTCTTCTGCGGCTCGCCCGGCTGGTCCTCGGAACCGGCCGGTGGTTGCGGCGCCTGGACCGACGGCTGCCGTCCGAGCGCCAGGCATGGAGACACGCCGTTTCCGCGGCGAGCGGTCCGCGGGAGGCTGCCCTCGCCGCGGAGGCGCCGCTCCGGCTCGTCGTGGACGACTGGGAGGGGCCCGCCGGCGCCGACGTCGCTGTGGGCCTTCTCACCGGGCTCCTCGGCCATCTCATCCGCAGCTGGTGTCGCCGCGACCCGGCAGCCTTGCTCCCCGATCTGCTCCAGGGCCTGGTGGTCCGGAGCGACGAGCCGTCGCGGGTGCTCTGGGACCTGAGCCGCCGGGTGAGTGCCGGGCCTGATGCCCCGAAGGACTACACGAGCTGGCTCGCCTCGCTCGACCCTGCGTCGCGACGAGCGTTCGAACAGCTCCTGGATCGGTACGGCGCACGCTGCTACTCGGACTGCAACCTCGCGGAGCCCACCTTCGCCGAGCGTCCGGATCTCGCCTTCGAGCTGGTCAGGCGCTACGCCGGCCTCGGGAGTGCCTTTCCCGAGGCGCAGCGGATGGAGGCGCTCGGCCGGGAGCAGATCCTGGTGCAGGAGCTCTCGCACTCGCTGGGCACGATGCGCAGCCTGGCCTTTCGCCTGGTCCTCCGCCTCAGCCGCCGGGCGATCCAGCAACGCGAGGAAGGGCGCCTCGTGCAGAGCGTTCTCTTCGGGGAGGCGCGCGCCGCGTTCCTGAAGCTCGCGGTGCTCCTCGAGGGCGCCGGGGCCCTGCGGAGGCCCGAGGACCTCTTCGAGCTCACCTGGGAGGAGGCGCGCGACCTCTCCCGCGGCGCGTTCCCCTATCCGGAGTGCCTGCCCCAGCTCATGGAGGCCCGCCGCGCGCGAAGAGTCGCGGCGGCCGACATCGTGCTGCCCCGGCTGTTTCTCCTTCCACCCGGAGCCCGCTGTCCGGCCCGCGCCGCGACGCCGCAGCCGGAACACCCGCGAGCGGGGGAGCGGCGACTCCAGGGGCTGGCGGTGTCCCAGGGCCAGGTGCGCGGGCGGGCGCGTGTTCTCCGCGACCCCTCGCACGAGGGACTGGAGAACGGCGAGATCCTCGTCGCCGGCAGCACCGACCCAGGCTGGACGCCCCTCATCCTGATGTCGTCGGGCCTGGTCCTCGAGCGGGGCGGTCTCCTCTCGCACGGAGCCATCGTGGCCCGGGAGTTCGGCATCCCGGGCCTGGTGCAGGTGAAGGACGCATGCGCCGAGATCGCCAGCGGGGACACGCTGCTCCTGGACGCGGACAATGGCACCGTCGTCGTGGAAGCCCGCGCCTGAGGCTAGAGCCCTCGCCGGGCTCGGCCTCTACCTGGGCGAGCGGTTCCCGCCCGTCGCGGCGCTCGCGCTCTCGGTGGTCCTGGCCGGTGCAGCGCTCGAGCGCGGGACCATCGGGTCGCTCCCGGCGTCCGCCTGGGTCACCGTGCTGCTCCTCTTCGGCGCCCGCGCGTATGACGACCTGGAGGACCTCGAGCGCGACCGCCTCCGTCGGCCCGACCGGGTGCTGCCATCGGGACGGACCCCGGCCTCCTTGCTCCGGCGCCTGGCTCTGACGGCCTGGGTGGTGGCGATCGCCAGCGCTGCCGGCATGTCCGCGGCTTCCGGGCTCCTCGTGCTCGGGGCGTGCTTACTCTTGCTGGGCTTCTATGCGGGGCGCGAGCGATTGCCGCCCGCACTCGGGCCGCTGATCACCGGCGTCGTTTTCGCCGTCCCGGTCCTGCTGGGGCCGA
>DASPUU010000287.1:0-20817 GCA_035622755.1 Myxococcaceae bacterium | reverse complement strand
AACATCAACAAGTCCATCGCCGAGGCGCTGGCCGTCGCCGGCGCCGTGGCACGTGGCGCCCTGGCCGCCGGGATGCGCGTGCGGGCCTATCTCTCGGTGGTGTGGGGCTGCCCCTACGAGGGGGCGACCTCGGTGGATCGCGTCGTCGAGCTGTCGCGGAGGCTGGTGGACCTGGGCGTTTACCAGCTGAGCCTGGGGGACACCATCGGTGTCGGAGTCCCGACCCAGACCGAGGCCATTCTCGAGGCGGTCCTCCGGCACCTTCCGGCCTCGAAGCTCGCCCTGCACCTGCACGACACGCGCGGGACGGCGCTGGCCAATGCCCTGGTCGGGCTGACCGCCGGCGTGACCACCTTCGACGCCAGCATCGGCGGCCTGGGCGGCTGCCCCTACGCACCGGGCGCGGCCGGAAACCTGGCCAGCGAGGACCTGGTCAACCTCCTCCACGGGATGGGGGTGGAGACGGGCATCGACCTGGGACGGCTGGTCGAGGCCGGGGAGGTGGCCCAGGAGCTGATCGGGAGGAAGCTGTCCGGCAAGTACCTCCAGGCGGCCCTGGGAGAGCGAGATCGTCAGGTGGCGCGCCAGCGGCAGGCTCGCTGAGCTAAGGGTGGGCCATGGCCGAGTTCCGGGACGAGCGGCGGGGGAGCATCGAGGTGTGGACCATCGACGGCGAGGAGCGCCGCAACGCCATCAGCCGGGCGCTCCTGGCCGAGTTCGAGGAGCGGGTGGCCCGGGTGAGCCGCGGACCCGAGACACGGGCGGTGGTGCTGACCGGAGCCGGGGAACGCGCCTTCTGCGCCGGGGCGGACCTCAAGGAGCGCGCCTCGATGTCCGACGCCGAGGTGCGGGCCTTCCTCGCCCAGCTCAACCGCACGCTCCGGGCCATGGAGCGAAGCGACTGCATCTTCGTCGCCGCGGTGAACGGCGCCGCGTTCGGAGGGGGCACCGAGCTGGCGCTGGCCTGTGACTTCCGGGTGATGGCACCCACCGCCGAGCTCGGGCTGACCGAGGTGCGGCTGGGCATCATCCCCGGCGGTGGAGGCACCCAGCGGCTGCCCCGGCTGGTGGGCGCGGCCCGGGCCAAGGACCTCATCCTCACCGGACGCCGGGTCAATGCCGCCGAGGCCCTGGCCTTCGGGCTGGTGCAGAGGCTCGCCCCGGAGGGGCGCCTGCTCGAGGTCGCCGTGTCGCTGGCCGAGCATGTCGCCGCCAACGCCCCGCTGGCGGTGGCAGCGGCCAAGCACGCCATCGACGAGGGCCTCGGGCTGGTGCTCGACGAGGCGCTGGCCGTCGAGCAGCGACACTACGAAACGGTCCTCGGCTCCGAGGATCGTCTGGAGGGGCTGGCCGCCTTCGCCGAGAAGCGGCCCCCGGTGTTCCGCGGGCGGTAGTGCGGGCCGCCTGGTGCGCCGGGCCCACCTCGGCGCCGGACGGCCGACATGGTGGGGGCGTCGAGCCGGCGGCGGGTCGCGCCGACCCCCGGGGGGTGAACCCGTGGATGTGGATCCGACCCGTTTCCCGGAGTCGCCGGCGCTGGCTACAGTTGGACCCGGGTGAGCCTGAAGCGGCGGGTGCTGGTCATCGACGATCAACCGGGGTTCCGCGCCTTCCTCCAGCGGATCCTCGAGGTGGACGGCTACCACGTGGAGCTGGCCACCGACGGGGAGGAGGCGCTGGCCACGCTCTGCGGCTCGCCGGCTCCGTGCGTGGTGCTGGTGGATCTCCTCATGCCCCGGATGAATGGTCTGACCTTCATCGCGCGGTTGCGCGATCGGTTCGGAGCCGCTCGCTTTCCGGTGATCGTCGTCTCGTCCCTCTTCGGGGCAGACGAGGCCGAGCTGCCCGAGATGCCCGGCGTGCGCGGAGTCATCGGCAAGCCTTTCGAGCCGCGCGTCGTGCGCGCCGCCGTCGGACACGCCTGGAACGCTCTGGAGAGGGCGGCCGCCTAGAGGGACCAACGCGGCGCAGCACACCGGACGCTCGCCTTTTCTGCTAGAGCCCTCGGCCCGATGGGACTCGACGACAGCGCGCGCCACCGCCGCTCTCGCATCCGCCAGGGTGGGGCGGCGAAGTACCACGCCAAGAACGCCGAGGCGGGCAAGCTCTTCGCCCGCGAGCGCCTGGAGCGTCTGCTCGACCCGGGCTCCTTCGTCGAGGACGGGGCCTTCGCCAACGGCCTCGACCCCGAGCTTCCCGCGGACGGGGTGATCACCGGGCTGGGGTCCATCGCCGGCCGGCCGGTGACGGTGATGGCCAACGATTCCACGGTGAAGGCCGGGAGCTGGGGGGCCCGGACGGTGGAGAAGATCATCCGCATCCAGGAGACGGCGGCCCGGGTGCGCTGCCCCTTGCTCTACCTGGTGGACTCGGCCGGGGCGCGCATCACCGACCAGGTGGAGATGTTTCCCGGCCGGCGGGGGGCGGGGCGCATCTTTCGCAACGAGGTGCTCCTCTCCGGAGAGGTGCCCCAGGTCTGCCTGCTCTTCGGCCCCTCGGCGGCCGGGGGCGCCTACATCCCCGCCTTCTGCGACCTGGTGGTGATGGTGGACGGGAACGCCTCGATGTACCTGGGGAGCCCGCGCATGGCGGAGATGGTCATCGGGGAAAAGGTGACGCTCGAGGAGATGGGGGGCGCCAAGATGCACTGCTCCGTCTCCGGGTGCGGCGACGTGCTGGTGAAGACCGAGGAGGAGGCCATCGCCGCGGCCAAGGCCTACCTGGCCTACTTCCCTTCCAGCTTCGCCGACGTCCCCCCGTGCTTCGAGCCGCGCGACCCGGACCGGAGCGGCCGATCGGTCGAGGAGATCATCCCCGCCGACCAGAACAAGCCGTTCGACATGTTCGCGCTCATCCGCGAGCTGGTCGATGCCGGCTCGTTCTTCGAAGTGAAGAAGCTCTTCGCCCAAGAGGTGATCACCGGGCTGGCGCGCATCGGCGGGCGTCCGGTGGGGATCGTGGCCAACCAGCCCAAGTACAAGGGCGGGGTCCTCTTCGTCGACTCGGCGGACAAGGCTGCCCGGTTCATCTGGCTGTGTGACGCCTTCAACCTCCCCCTCATCTTCCTGGCCGACGTTCCGGGCTTCATGATCGGCACCAAGGTCGAGCGGGCGGGCATCATCCGGGCCGGGGCGAAGATGATCTCCGCCGTCTCCGAGGCCACCGTTCCCCGCATCTCGGTGGTGGTGCGCAAGGCCTACGGGGCCGGGCTCTACGCCATGTCCGGCCCCGGGTTCGCGCCGGACTGCACCCTGGCCCTGCCCCAGGCAATGATCGCCGTGATGGGACCGGAGGCGGCGGTGAACGCCGTGTACTTCAACAAGATCCAGGAACGCCCCGAGGCGGAGCGGGCGGCCTTCGTCGAGCAGCTTCGCGCCGAGTACCGCGCCGACGTGGATCTCTCCAAGCTCGCCGCCGAGCTGGTGGTGGACGAGATCGTCCCCGGCGACGAGCTGCGCGATCAGCTGGTGCGGCGGCTGGAGGTGTACTCCCGGCGCCTTCGCCCCGGGACGGCCCGCAAGCACGGCGTGTGGCCGGTGTGACCCCCGGACGCCGGCGGTGCGGCGCCTTTCCCCGGCGCGCCGAGCCGTACTAAAGCCATCCTCGGACGATGAACCTCGACCTGCCGGAAAGCCACCGGGCGCTGCAGGCGTCGCTCCGGGCCTTTTGCGAGGAACGGGTGAAGCCCCAGGCTCGCGCCTGGGACGAGGCCGGACGGCTGTCGCTGGAGACGGTCCGCGCGCTGGGCGAGCTGGGCGTCCTCGGCATGCAGGTGCCGGAGGAGTACGGTGGAGCAGGCCTCGACTCGCTCGCGGTGGCGGTGGTGGTCGAGGAACTCGCCCGCCACGACGGATCCCTGGCGCTCACCGTGGCCAGCCACAACGGGCTCGGCACGGGACATCTCCGGCTCTTCGGAAGCGAGGCCCTCAAGCGCCGGTACCTGCCCAAGCTGGCCACCGGTGAGTGGCTTGCCGCCTGGGGCCTGACCGAGCCGGGGAGCGGCTCGGACGCCGCCGGGATGAAGACCACCGCGGTGCGGCGGGGAGACGGCTGGGTTCTCGACGGGACGAAGATGTTCATCACCCAGGGGTCGGTGGGACAGGTGTTCATCGTCCTCGCCCTGACCGATGCCGAGAAACGACAGAAGGGCATCACTGCCTTCTTGGTGGAGAAGGGCGCGCCCGGCTTCACCCAGCGACCCATCCACGGAAAGCTCGGGATGCGGTCCTCGGACACCGCCGAGCTCATCTTCGAGAACACCGTCGTCCCCGATGCCCAGCGCGTCGGTGAGCTGGGGATGGGCTTCTTGAACACGCTGCAGATCCTGGACCGGGGTCGGATCACCATCGGCGCCCTGGCGGTGGGGCTGCACCGCGGCGCCCTGGAGGAGTCGGTGCGCTATGCCCGGGACCGCCGGGCGTTCGGGCGTCCCATCGGCGAGTTCCAAGCCATCCGCTGGATGCTGGCCGACATGCGCACCGAGCTGGCGGCGGCGCGGCTGCTCGTGCATCGCGCGGCGGTGCTGGTGGACAGCGGGCGCCCCGTCACCCGCGAGGCATCGGTGGCCAAGCTCTTCGCCAGCGAGGCCGCGACGCGGGCCTGTCACCGGGCGGTGCAGATCCACGGCGGCTACGGCTACACCCGCGAGTTTCCGGTGGAGCGCTACCTCCGGGACGCCAAGCTGTGCGAGATCGGCGAGGGAACGAGCGAGGTCCAGCGGACGATCATCGCCCGCGAGCTGCTCAGGGTCTGACGACGTGGACGAGGCGGAACTGTCGGCGCTGGGCCTGGGGGTGATCGACACCGGGGCAGGGCTCGAGGCCGTGCTCCAGCTGGGCGCGCCGCTGCTCAACCCGCTCGCCCAGCGGCCCATCCCCTCCGGGGTGTTCGCCTACCAGGAGGAGTACCTCATCCCGCTCGAGCCCCCGGAGCTGGTCGGCCTGCCACCGCTCACCCTGGTCGGAGTGCGGAGCCGCTCCGAGCTCGAGCAGCAGCTGGCCGAAGCCTTCCAGCGGCACCTCCTGTCGCTCCAGCGGCACATGGGTGAGCTCCGGACGCTGGGCCTGGCCGCCCAGGTCGACCCCGAGACGCTGGAGATCGCCGCCCGGCTCGACGACCCTCCCTTCCGCTACCGGCTCGCCGGGGACAAGCGCGGCCAGCTCCGGCTGGCGGAGGCGGTGCACGATGGGCAACCTCCCCTGGAGGACGTCGGCGACCCCTTCCCCCTGTCCGAGTTCCCCAACCGCGCCGGGCTGACGGCGTACCTCCGGGCGCTGGTGGCGCCCCCCGGGGAGCCGGCCGTGGCGCCGCCGCCGTCGGCCATCGCTTACCGTGAGCTGCTCGAGCGGTTCGGAGCCGAGGCGTGGGTGCCCGCCGGCGGGGCGATCGACGTCGTGGTCACCGTCCAGGTGCGCGGCACGCGCTACCGGTGGGCGGCCACCCGCATCGGCGAGCGGACCTTCCGGGCGCTGGTCGCCGGCCCGGAGGGAAAGGTGTGGTCGGACCAGTTCTCGCTCGAGGAATTTGCCGGTGTGAGCGCGGTGGTGGCCCAGGCGCTGGGCGTCGAGCCCTCGGAGGTCGAGCTCCTCCCCCCCGGGGAGACGGAGCGGTGACCCACCTCGCCGAGCGGGTGCTCGCCGGTGACGTCCGCGCCGCCTCGCGCCTGATGCGCGAGGTGGAGGACGGGGAGCCCTCGTCGGTGGCCGAGCTCCAGGCGCTCTTCCCCCGCACCGGGCGCACCTACGTGGTGGGAATCACCGGGAGCCCGGGCGCCGGCAAGTCGACCCTCACTGACCGGATGGTGGCCGGCCTGCGGAAGGAGGGCCGAGGGGTGGGCGTCCTGGCGGTCGACCCGACCAGCCCCTTCAGCGGAGGTGCCATCCTCGGGGATCGCATCCGCATGCAGGACCACGCCACCGATCCCGGGGTCTTCATCCGGTCGCTGGCCACGCGCGGCGCGCTGGGCGGGCTGTCGCGCGCCACCGGCGACTGCATCCGCATCCTGGACGCCATGGGGAAGGACGTGGTGGTGGTGGAGACGGTGGGTGTGGGGCAGGACGAGATCGACATCGCCCAGATGGCGCACACCACCGTGGTGGTGACGGTTCCAGGAATGGGCGACGACATCCAGGCGATCAAGGCCGGTATCCTCGAGGTGGCGGACGTGTTCGTGGTGAACAAGGCCGACCTGGAGGGAGCGGACCGGACGGTGCGGGAGCTCCGCCAGATGCTCGAGCTTCGGCACGCCTCCCGTTCCGCGCCCGCCGATCACGACGCCCGGCATCGGCGCGCCCGCAACCGGACGGCGGTGCCGGAGGCACGCCCCGCCTCGGTTCCCGAGGTGGAGGAGTGGGAGCCCCCCATCGTCAAGACCATCGCCCTGCGGGACCAGGGAGTGGCCGAGGTCCTGGGCGCGGTGGCGCGGCACCGGGAGTTCCTGGAGCGGACCGGCCAGCGGAGGGCGCGCGAGCGGTCCCGGGCCCGGGCCCAGTTCCTGGCCCTGCTCCGCGAGCGGCTCCTCCGCGAGGCGCTCGGGCGCCTGGAGCGGGAGCGAGGCCGGCTGGAGGAGGTGGCGGAGGCCATCGTCGCCCACCGCGCCGATCCCTACGCGCTCGCCGAGGAGCTGGCGCGGCAGCTCTCGGAGGGCTGACGCGTGGATGCCCAGGGTCAGGAGCGGGTGGCACGGCTCGAGGAGCGGCTCGGGGTGAGTGGTCTCGATGCCGGCCTGGGGCTGGCCGCCCTCACCCACAAGAGCTACTGCAACGAGCACCGCGACGAATCGGCCCTGGACAACGAGCGGCTCGAGTTCCTCGGCGACGCGGTGGTCGACCTGGCGGTGAGCCACCGGCTCATGGAGCGCTTCCCGGCGGCCGACGAGGGCGAGCTCTCCAAGCTCCGGGCGCTGGTGGTCAACGAGGAGGCGCTGGCCCGCATCGCGCGCGAGCTCCACCTGGGCGAGCTCCTCCGGATGGGGCGTGGCGAAGAGCTCACCGGCGGCCGGGACAAGAGCTCGGTGCTGGCCGACGCGCTAGAGGCGGTGGTGGCCTCGGTCTACCTGAGCTTCGGACTCCCCGGGGCGCTCTCGCTGGTCGATCGGCATTTCGGCGAGGCGCTCGAGGGCGTGGCCGACGGCCGGAGCGGGGATGACTACAAGACACGGCTCCAGGAGCTGATGCAGGTCCGGAGTCGCACCGCCCCGCGCTACCGCGTGGTGCGAGAGGACGGCCCGGACCACGCCAAGGTGTTCGAGGTGGAGGTCAGCGTCGGTGGCGAGCTCTTCGCTCGAGCTTCCGGGCGGAGCAAGAAGGAGGCCGAGCAGGCAGCAGCCCAGAAGACCCTGGCCATGCTCGAGCACAAGCAACCTTGAGAAAAGGCCGAGCATTCCGCCCGCGGCTGGTGCAAAACATGGGGTCCATGAACCGATTCGTTCCCCTCTGCACGCTTCTCCTCGTCACGCTCGCGCCCCTGGCCGCCGCCGCCGCCAGCGACGCACCGGTCAAGGACCCCTGGACCCAGAAGGCGCTCGCCGGCAAGGACCTCTGGGTCACGATGAAGACCAGCGAGGGCGACATCTACCTTCACCTCTTCTCCAAGGATGCCCCGAAGACGGTGGCCAACTTCGTCGGGCTGGCCACCGGCGAGAAGCAGTGGCGGGATCCACGGACCGGCAAGCCGAGCACCGCCCGCGCCTACGACGACACCATCTTCCACCGGGTGATCAAGGCGTTCATGATCCAGGGCGGCGACCCCACCGGCACCGGCACCGGGGACCCCGGCTATTCCTTCCCGGACGAGACATCGAACGGGAAGAAGTTCGACAAGGTCGGGCTGCTGGCCATGGCCAACCGCGGGCCCAACACCAACGGCATGCAGTGGTTCATCACCGTCTCCACCCCTCACCATCTGGACGGCAAGCACACCATCTTCGGAGAGGTGGTCAGCGGCTACGACGTGGTGGAGAAGATCTCCAAGGTTCCGTCCGGAGCCGAGGGCCGGGACCGGCCGAACACGCCGGTGGTGCTGAAATCGGTGGTCGTCTCGGACAAGCCGCCCAAGGGCGTCAAGCCGGCCGCGGCGCAGTGACCCTTCTTCGACCTCAAGGAGCAGGACCATGGGCATGACCGATGCGGTGCGGGCGGGGAAGGACCTCTACGCCCACTTCGACACCAGCGAGGGCAAGGTGGTGGTGAAGCTGTTCGCCAAGGACGCGCCGAAGACGGTGGAGAACTTTGTCGGGCTGGCCAGCGGAGAGAAGACCTGGACCCACCCCGGGACCCAGGAGAAGAAGAGCGGAACACCGCTCTACGACGGCACCCTGTTTCACAGGTGCATCGGTGACTTCATGATCCAGGGCGGCGATCCGCTCGGGCGCGGGACCGGGGGACCGGGCTACCAGTTCGAGGACGAGTTCCAGAGCGGGCGACGCTTCGACCGGCCCGGACTCCTGGCCATGGCCAACTCGGGGAGAAACACCAACGGGAGCCAGTTCTTCATCACCGTGGTGCCCACGCCCTGGCTGAACGACAAGCACACCATCTTCGGCGAGGTCGTCTCGGGAATGGAGGTGGTGAAGCGGGTGGCCAACGAGGTCCCCAAGGGCGCCGGCGACCGGCCCCGGAAGGACGTGACCATCCGGACCCTGACCATCTCCGAGAACCCCTGAGGCCCGGGGCCGGCGACTCGCGGACGGCGCCGGTACCGCGGTCTTCCCAGACCGGTTCCAGGGTCCATGTCCCCCTTCCGCTCGGGCGTCGTCGCGCTGGTCGGCCGTCCCAACGTGGGAAAGAGCACGCTCCTCAACCGGATGGTGGGCGAGCGGGTGGCCATCGTCTCCCCCAAGCCCCAGACCACCAGGACGAAAATCCTCGGGGTGGTCCAGCGCCCGTCGGGCCAGCTGGTGGTGGTGGACACGCCCGGGCTCCACCGGCCCCGGACCGCGCTCGGAAAGCTCATGGAGGAACGGGCCCAGGCGGCCATGGAGGAGGTGGACGTGGTCTGCCTCCTGGTCGAGGCGCCGGCCGGGAAGAGCCGGGGTCCCTCCCAGCTCTCGCCGGCCGAACGGTCGATCCTGGCGCTGCTCGGCCGGAGCCGGAAGCCGCGCGTCCTGGTGGTGAACAAGGTGGACGCGGGTCCCAAGGCCCCGCTCCTCCCCCTGGCGGCCGAGTACCAGGAGGCAGTCGGCTTCGACGAGACGTTCTTCATCTCCGCCCGGACGGGCGAGGGGGTGGAGGAGCTGGTCGAGTCGCTCATCCGACGGCTCCCCGAGGGCGAGCCCCTCTATCCGCCGGAGACCTTCACCGACCAGTCGGAACGCGTCCTGGCGGCGGAGCTGATCCGCGAGCAGGTGCTCCGCCACTGCCGCGCCGAGGTGCCGCACGCCAGCGCGGTGACCATCGACCTGTTCGACGAGTCGGAGCGTGCCCCGCTGCCGGGAGCTCGGGGGCCGCTCCAGGGCCTGGTCCGGATCGCGGCCACCGTCTTCGTCGAGCGCGAGAGCCAGAAGGCGATCGTCATCGGGAAGCAGGGAGCGATGCTCAAGTCCATCGGCACCGACGCGCGCGCGGCGCTGGAGCGCCTCCTCGGAGCCCATGTCTACCTCTCCCTCCGCATCAAGGTGGAGCCGCGTTGGCGGGAGTCGGAGCGCGGGCTTCGCCGGGTGGGAATCCGGTGACGCCGCTGGTGGCGCTGGTGGGTCGCCCGAGCGTCGGGAAGAGCACGCTCTTCAACCGCATCGTCGGCCGGAGGCTGGCGCTGGTCGAGGACGTGCCGGGGGTGACCCGGGACCGGCACTACGCGGAGGCGGAGTGGGCGGGCCGGAGCCTGGCCCTGGTCGACACCGGCGGGTTCGTCCCCGGCGAGGAGGACGCGCTGCTCGCCGGGGTGAGAGCCCAGGCGAAGATCGCCGTGGGCGCGGCCGACGTGGTGGTCCTGGTGGTCGATGGACGGGCCGGCCCCCTTCCGGCCGACCACGCCCTGGCCGAGCTGCTGCGACGGAGCGGCAAGCCGGTGGTGGTGGCGGTGAACAAGCTCGACCAGCGGCCCGGCGCCGAGGCGGCGGCGGCGGAGTTCTACCGGCTCGGCCTGCCGGAGGTGCTGCCCATCTCCGCCGAGCACGCCCTGGGAATCGACGCGCTGCTCGATGCGGTGGAGGCACGGCTTCCGCCGCCGGAGCCACTCGAAGCCGCCGGGCAGCCACCGGATGCCCTGCGGGTGGCCATCATCGGCCGGCCGAACGTCGGGAAGAGCACGCTGCTCAACGCGCTCCTCGGCGAGGAGCGCGTCGTCGTCGGACCGGTTCCGGGAACGACGCGCGACCCGATCGACGCCGCGCTGGTCCACCGGGGCCGGCACATCCTGCTCACCGATACCGCCGGGATGCGCCGCAAGAAGGCGGGGGCGCCGCGCCTGGAGCGCACCAGCATCCTGGCCGCGCTCCGCCGGGTGGAGCGAGCCGAGGTGGTGGTGCTCGTCCTCGATGCCACCGAGCCCGGCGTGGAGCAGGACGCGCGCCTGGCCGGGATGGTCGAGGAGCGGGGTCGGGCCCTGCTGGTGCTGGTCAACAAGTGGGATCTCCTGGCCGGCGACCGGCGCCGCCAGGGCGAGGTGCGAGAGCAGCTCCAGCGGCAGCTCCGCTTCGTCGGCCATGCGCCGGTCCTCTTCGGCTCCGCGCTCGAGGCCCGCCAGGTGCGCCAGGTGCTCGACCAGGCGGTGACGCTGGGAGCGCAGTTCCATTTCCGCGCCGCCACGCCGCTGCTCAACCGGCTGCTGGAAAAGGTCGTCGGCGCCCACCCGCCGCCGTCCGTCGACGGCCGGCCGCTCCGCCTCTACTACATCGCCCAGCCCACCACCGCGCCCCCGACCTTCATCATCACCTGCAATCGCCCGCGCTCGGTTCCTCCCTCGTACCGGCGCTACCTGATGAACCAGCTGCGGGAGGCCTTCTCGCTGCGGGTGCCCCTCCACCTCTTGCTCCGCGAGCGGCCGGGCGCGGCTCGGCGTGCGGCGCGCAAGCGCCGCTAGCATCCGTTGACACCTCTCGGCGCCGGTCTCTACAGTCCCGCGCCCCTCGCGTCAGGAGACGACGGTTGTCCACGAACCGACTCACCCAGAAGGAGCTGCGCGCCCCGGATGCCTTCCAGCGGGTCGGTGGCGAGGCGCGTCGCTGGCTGGAGGTGCACCGGACCCTGGCGCTGGCGGCCGCCCTCCTGCTCGTGGCGGCCGCAGTCGCCGCGGCGCTCACCTCCTCGCTGTCCACGCGGAGCGCGGAGCGGGCGGCGCGGGCGCTGGGCGGGGCGCTCAAGCCGCTCGATCGCCCGGTGGGGGAGGGGAGCTCGGGCGAGGAGGCCAAGCCCTTCGCCACCGAGACCGAGAGGGACCAGGCTCTGTCCGCGGCCATCGACTCCTTCCGGTCGCAGTACGGCGGCACGCTGTCCGCCTCGACGGCCACGCTTCCGCTCGGCGACGCCCAGCTGCGGCTCGGCCAGCCCGATGGCGCGCTCGGCCACTTCTCGGAGTTCCTCGCCCGGGCGCCGTCCAAGCAGGTCCTGCGGGCCTCGGCGCTCGAGGGGGAGGGCTTCGCCTGGGAGGCCAAGGGCCAGCTCGACCGCGCGCTCGACGCCTTCGAGCGCCTGAGCCGCGAGGAGACGGGGGGCTTCCTGGCCGGGATGGGGCTCTACCACCGGGCGCGCATCCTTGCCCTCCAGGGGAAGAAGGCCGAGGCGGCTCAGGCCTACCAGGAGCTGGTGACGGCGCAGCCGGCAACGGCGGCGGCGCGGATGGCGCAGGACCGACTGAGCCTTCTCGCCGCCGAGGGCGTCCTGCCACCACCGCCGGCCGCCGCCCGACCGGACGCGGGATGAGCGTCGGCCGCTCCCTTGCCGCGGCGTCCCTGCTCGCCGTCGCCGGATGCGCCAGCCACGGCTACGTCGTCGACCCCTACCAGCACACCGACACCGACGTCCTGTCCATCTTCACCGTCAAGTGGTGGCAGAAGCTGGTCGATGCGCCCACGCTCGAGTACGGACCCCGCGAGCCGGCGCGCCCCGGCTTCGACCCGATGAACCTCCGGGTGGTGACCGGCACGCGGGACGGCATCCTCCGCAGCATCGACTCGCGCGGCAAGACGGTGTGGCGCTTCGTGGCCGGGCAGCCCTTCAACGCCGGACCGGTGGTGGTCGATGGCTTCGTCTTCGCTCCCGGCGGCGACGGCTTCCTGTACTGCTTCCGCGCCGATACCGGCGAGCTGTTCTGGAAGTACGAGGCGGGAGAGGATCTGGTGACCGTCCCGGTGGTGGCCGACGGCAAGGTGCTGGTCGCCTCGCAGAACGACACCCTCTACGCCGTGGAGACGGCGACCGGAAAGTGGCTCTGGCAGTACCGGCGCGACGCCCCGGCGGGATTCACCGTCCGCGGGGCGAGCCGCCCGGCGGTCCGGAACGGCATCGTCTACGTCGGCTTCTCCGACGGGCACCTGGCGGCGATGCACCTCGACACCGGCGTGGCCGTCTGGGACCGTGTCCTTTCCAACGGCACGCAGTTCATCGACGTGGACAGCCCGGTGGTCTTCGATCCGAGGGGCAATGTGATCGTCGCCGCCTACAAGGATGGCGTCTTTTCGGTCGATGCGGCGAGCGGAGACACGCTCTGGCGCACCACCATCACCGGGATGGTCGGACTGGTGGCCCGCGGAGAGGTGGTCTTCGCGTCCGGCGACGGGCAGGTCACGGCCATGCTCGCCACCACCGGCAAGGTCATCTGGAGCACGTCGCTCGGCCAGAGCGCCGGGCTCCAGCCCGCCCTGGCCGGGGGGTGGCTGATGGTTCCCACCGGCCAGGCGCTCCTCTTCCTCGACCCGGCCAACGGCGCCATCCGCCACCGGTTCGATCCGGGCCGGGGCGTCACCGCCACGCCCGACGTGCGCGGGCCGAAGGTGTTCGTGCTCTCCAACCTGGGCTTCGTCTACGAGCTGGAGATGAACACCTACCGGGGCAGGGGTTGACGCCCGGGCGCCGGTGCGTCCGCGTGGTGGCGGCGCTGATCACCACCGAGGACGGACGGCGGGTCCTCGTCCAGCGGCGGCCCGCGGGCAAGACCCGCGGCCTGCTCTGGGAGTTTCCCGGGGGCAAGGTGGAGCCCGGAGAATCCGACGCCGAGGCCCTCCGCCGGGAATGCCGCGAGGAGCTGGGGGTGGAGCTGGCGGTGGGTGCGGAGCGGTTTCGGGCCCGCCACGCCTATCCCGACCTCGAGGTGGACCTGCACGTCTACGCGGCGGCGGTGGTCTCCGGCCAGCCGCGCGCCCGTGAAGACCACCTTCTCCGCTTCGTGCCGCTGGCCGAGCTCCGGGAGCTTCCCTTCTGCGAGGCGGACGGACCTCTGGTCGATGAGCTGGGGCGCGGCCCGTCGGATGCCAGCGGCAGACTGTCGGGGTGATCGCCCGGTCCTTCCAGCTCGTCCCCGGGGTCGGACCGTGGCGCGAGCGAGACCTGTGGGCCCGCGGCCTCCTGGACTGGGCGGCGTTCCAGGCCTCACCGGGCGCGAGCGGTCTCCCCGACGCGGTCGCCCGCGACCTGGCCGCCCGCATCGCCGAGGCGGAGGCTGCCCTCGCCGGGCGAGACCTCGTCCGCCTGGCCCAGCTCCTCCCGCGGCGCGAGCACTGGCGCCTCTATCCCCGGTTCGCCGACGAGGCGGTGTACCTGGACATCGAGACCGATGGGCGGGAGGCGGGGCGGCCGACGGTGGTCAGCCTCTTCGATGCCCGCGGTCTGCACGTGCATCTCCAGGGACGCAACCTCGAGGCGCTCCCCGGAGCCCTCGGCCGGTCTCGCCTCTGGGTCACCTTCAACGGGCGCTGCTTCGACCTCCCGGTGCTCCGCGAGCATTTCCCGGACCTTCCCGAGCCGGCGGTCCACCTCGACCTTCGCTTCCTGTGCCGGCGGGTCGGTCTCCGAGGGGGACTGAAGGCGGTCGAGGAGGCGGTGGGCGTGGGCCGGCCTCCTCACCTGCGGGGGACGAGCGGCTGGGATGCGGTGCTCCTCTGGCGGGCCTGGACGTCGACCGGCGACCTCGAGCCGCTCCGCTTCCTGGTCGAATACAACCTCTACGATGCCTTTCAGCTCCGCTCGGTGGCGGATGCGGCCTACAACCGCGCGGTGGAGCAGCTCTCGTTCGACGCCGAGCGCATCCCGACCTGGGAGCGAGGCGACGTCCTCTACGACGTGAGCCGCATCCTGCTCGGTCTGCAGAGGGACCCAGCTCCCTGGAGCTGACCGCCGGAGCCCTGGGCACGTCCTCGAGGCTTCACCGGCTCCCACGGTGCTTCGGCGGATGCGAGCGCTTGGCGGGGGTGTCCCGCTCCCGCTCGCCCTCGGTCCGGAGCTCGAAGCGCTGCTCGGGCAAGGGTCGGCCCTGACCGTCGTCCAGGGCCGGTCCGCTCTCGGCGTCGAGCAGCACCGTGTAGCGGTGGCCAGGCCGGAGAGGCGCGAGCAACTGGACGTGGTAGCGCAAGCCGGACGAGATCTCCTCGGGCACGTCGTCCGAGGCGAGGGCCCGGTCCAGCTCGTCGAGGATGCGGAGGCGGTAGTTGCGGAGGGGGCGGTTGGCCGTGAGGTCGAGGAGGCGCGTCACCGGAATCGCCGTCACCCCGCCGGGCTCGAGAAGTCGGTGAAGGATCCCCCCGTCGGGAAGGGCGAGCTCGAGGCCCAGCTCCAGGGCGGGCGGAGCGGGCGCGGCATCGGGCGCGCCGGCGGCATCGACGCCTGCCGGACCGGGCCGGCACGCGCCGGCCAGCGTCAGCAGGGCGGCCAGGCCGAGCGATGCCGTCGAGGAACGCTTCTTCATGGAGGCCCGGGACCCTAGGGGATTAGGAAACCGGCCGTGAAGCCGCTCCGCTTCCAGAACCTCGATGGCTCCGGACCCCGCCCGCGGCGGGAGGTCTTCCGCTGGGCGGTGGTCGACCGGATCGCCGGACGGAGACGGCGCGCGCCGTCCCGGGCTCCGGTTCCGCGCGTGACGCCGGACTGGGCACGCCTGGCCACGCCCCCGGGACCGGACGGGGGCATGCGGCTCACCTGGCTCGGGCACGCCAGCTGGCTGGTGCAGGTGGACGGCGTGTCGCTGCTCATCGACCCGGTGCTCGCCGAGCGCCTCCCGGGCCTCCTCCGTCGCAACGCCGCCCCCGGAGTCCCCGTCGAGCGGCTGCCGCCCGTCCAGGGATGCCTGGTCACCCACAACCATTACGACCACCTGGACCTCCCCACCCTCCAGCAGGTGGGCGCCCCGGTCTGGGCAGGGAAGGGGACCTCGCCCCTGCTCCGGGCGGCCGGCCTCGATGCCCGCGAGCTCGGCTGGTGGGAGGGGGCGCGCATCGGCGCCGCCCGGATCCACTTCGTGCCCAGCCAGCACTGGAGCCGCCGCGGGCTGTTCGACGTCAATGCCATGCTGTGGGGAGGGTTCGTGGTGGAGGGCGGCGCGGCCCGCGCTTACCACGCCGGGGACACGGCCTACTTCGCCGGCTTCGGCGAGATCGGTCGGCGCTTCCCGGGGATCGGCGCGGCCATGCTGCCCATCGGGGCATACGACCCGCCCTGGTTCATGGAGTCACAGCACATGAACCCCGAGCAGGCGGTGCAGGCCTTCCTCGACCTGGGGGCGCGGGACTTCCTGGCCATGCACTGGGGCACCTTCAAGCTGACCGACGAGCCGCTCGGGGAGCCGCCGGTTCGCCTCGAGGCGGAATGGGGCCGCCGGGGGCTCCCCCGGGAGCGGCTCCACATCCTGCCTCTCGGAGCGAGCTGGATGACCGGCGCGGCGCGACCGCTGGGCCGTGGCGAGCCCCTCAGATGAAGTGCCGCTGCCGGGGGAACACCCGGGACAGCGGCTCGTACACGCCCCGGCAGACGACGATGCCCAGGCTGCTCTCGTAGGGCATGGCGTAGGGATGATGGTGGACGGCCCCCAGGCGGGCATCGGCGCAGAACCTCCGGTCATCCTCGACGGTGGCGTTCATGTCGATCATCACGTCCGCCGCCGAGTTCGGCCCCGGGCCCCAGGTGTAGTAGGCGTTGTGGCCGCTGATGGCCTGGGGAAGTCCCAGGGCCGGCCCGAAGAAGTTGATCGCCGACGCCTCGCCGTAGTTGTCGACCAGGATGTAGGCGCGCGCGCGTTCCTCGGGGGTGAGCGTGGCATAGACGCTGGCCATGGTGGCCACCATCTCCGGCCATCCGAACATGTCCGCCCAGTGCTGGGGGAGCGAGGCGAGCTTCTGGTTCTCGGCGGTGGTGGGAGTGATGTGCAGCGCCTTCTCGTAGGCGATGAAGGTCTCGACCGGGAGAATGGGCAGCGCGACGGGCACGAGGACCAGACCGGCGAGCACCGCCGCCGCAGCGACGGCGCGGCGAGACCACCGGCCCCGGACCCAGGCGGCGACCTGGGCTCCCCCGGCGGCGAGCAGCGTCGGATAGATGGGGGACAGGTAGTAGTCCTTGCCGTGGAGGACGAAGAAGAGGACGTAGAGCGCGAGGTAGGTGATGCCCATCCAGCGAAGCTCGGGCCTCCGCCAGAGCATCCACAGGCCCGACAGCCAGAGTGGAGCGTAGAAGGGGTTGGGCATCGTCAGCTGGGCCAGGGCGAAGGCCGCCGGACCGAGCACCACGTTCTTGCCGTGCGAGCCGTTGCGCAGGAGCTCGAGAAACGGGAGTCCGTGGGCCACCTGCCAGGCGACGCTGGGGAGGCCGAGGGCCAGGCCGAGCCCGATGCCGATCCACGTTCCCGGCATGCGCAGCACGCGCCGCTCGGAGGAGAGGAGCAGCGCCAGCAACAGGGCGACCCCGAAGAAGGCGATGCTGTACTTGGAGAGCGCGCCGACCCCCAGGGCGACCCCGAGCCAGAGGCCGGTCCGCCGGTCGTCGCCGGCGGTGGCCAGCCGATGGATGCAGAGGATGGAGACCGTCCAGACCAGCGGCTGGAACACGTCGGTCGTCAAGAGGACGCCCTGGAGGAGAAGATTGCACGCCAGGGTCACTCCGAGCGCGGTGAGCAGCTGGCCGAAGCCGTCGCCGCCCAGTCGACGGCAGAAGACCGCGCTGGCATAGGTCACCGCCGTGGCGGACAGCGCCGGGACCATGCGCAGGGCGAAGAGTGAGATCCCGGCCGCCTGGGTGGCGGCGGCGACCAGCGGAACGAGGGGCGGCTGGTCGACGTAACCCAGCGCCGGATGGCGCCCGCAGATGATGAAGTACAGCTCGTCCCGGAAGAACCCGTAGTGTGCATTCCCGACCACGTGGACGAACAGCGCGCCGCAGGCGGCCCAGAAAGGGACATCTCGCTTCATCGCTGTCCAGGTCACGTTCCGAGCCCGGGGCTCATTGCGGCCGTCGACGTCTGATAATAGGCGTTATGTCAACTCAGCGGATCAGCCCGAAACGGATGCCGCCCAGGGTCAGGCCACCCATGGAAAGCCAGAGCAGGAAGCCCTGGGCCAGCGGGCGGAGCCCCACCGAGCGCAGCGCGGCTCTCGAGAGGTTCGTTCCGATGAAGAACAGCGTGACCACCAGGGCCTGGCGGGACCAGCCGGAGACCACCCGCCCTGCCGGTCCGAGGACCGGGAAGAAGGTCACTGCCGCCGCCGCGAGAAGAAAGCCGAGGATGAACCACGGGCGCCTCGCTTCCCCTCGCGCCGGCCGGGGCCCCCCGCGGCGGACCAAGGCGCCGACGGCGAGCGTCAGGGGGGCGATCCACAGCGCCCGGGCGAGCTTCACCGTGGTGGCCACCTCCACGGCCTTGGCCCCGTAGGCCAGCGCCGCGCCGACGACCGAGCTGGTGTCGTGGATGGCGAGCGCGCACCACAGCCCGAACTGCGACTGGCTCAGGCCGAGGGCGTGTCCGGCCGGCGGAAACACGAAGAGGGCCACGGCGTTGAGGAGAAAGACGGTGGCCAGGGCCACGGAAACCTCGTGCTCCTTCGGGCCGAGCACCGGGACCATGGCCGCGATGGCACTGCCGCCGCAGATGGCGGTCCCGACGCTGATCAGCGTTCCGACGACGCCGGAGACCACCAGGACACGTGCCAGCCACCGGCCGAGCGCCAGGCAGACGACGATCCCGGCGACGGTGTAGCCGATGCCTGCCAGGCCGACCCGGGCCACCACCCCGAGGTTCATCCCCGCGCCGAGCCCCATCACCGCCAGGGTCAGGAGCCGGTGGGCGGCCCGGCGGGTCCAGGCGAGGTAGGGATTGCCGCCGGCCATGGCCAGGAGAACCCCGGCGAGCAACCCCTCCCCCGCCGAGACCTGAGGGAGGAGACAGGCGAGCGTGCCGAGGGGCACGAGGATGTGTCCCCACCGGAGGCGAGGCGGTGGAACATGCTCGGTCGAGGTCTCTCGGTCGCTCATCGACCCGTGGCCAGTGCTGCGCTCAGCTCGGAGCAGCCCGAGCGCCTGGCCAGCGTCCTCAGGCGATGCTGATCCGCTTCGTCGCAGCCGGGGCAAAGATGCTCTTCGGGATCATGGCGTGGATGCCCTTGTTCACGTCCACGACCTGGGTGACCCGGAAGCTCACCGCCAGGCTGCACAAGGCGTAGGCGTCGAGCCGCGAAAGGCCGGCGCGCTTGGAGAGGAAATCGATGGCGTTGATCAGGGCGATGCGCTGGGCGACGTTGAGGTCCTTGTCCATGCCCAGGGCAATCCAGTGGGTCTCGGTCTCCACGAACGGCCAGGTCCAGCCGACCTGCTTGTGGAGCAACACCCGGACCCTGACCTCCTTCATCGCGGTCTCCAGGGCGGTCAGGTTCACCTCGCCATCGCCCTGGAGGGCGTGCGAATCACCGGTGAAGATCTTCGCGCCCGGCTTCCAGACCGGAATGTAGAGCCGCGACCCCTGCCCCATCTCCCGGAGGTCGATGTTCCCGCCGTGCGGTCCGGGCGGGACCGAGGAGACCACCCCGGTGGTCGAGCCGAAGAATCCATCCGGCGGGGCGATCCCGAAGGTGCCCTGGAACGGCGCCAGCGAAAGCTGGATGTCGGGGTTGAACTGGGTGGTCATCTTCCCCAGGTCGAGCCGGAAGTACTTCACCTGACCGTCGGGGAACTGGTCGGCCAGCGCGCCGGTGCCGAGCGATCCGGGATTGTTGAAGTTCGCCGCCCAGCCCACCGGGACGAGCTTCAGGAACTGGATTTCGAGCAGATCCCCTGGCTCGGCGCCCTTGACCCCGACCGGTCCGATGATCGAGTGCGGGCCCTTGCCGGGGTTGGCCAGGCGCATCTTCGCCAGCTCGTCGATGGGCACGCCCGGCTGCATCTTGTTGAGGAAGTGCGACCAGGTGTCCGGGTAGACGATGGTGTCCCCGGACTCCACCTGGAGGATGTCCGGCAGGGTGCTGTCGAACACGCCGAGGTGGACGTTGTTCGTGTTCGACTCCACGACGTGGACCTTGCCCCCCCCGCCCCCACCCCCCTGCCCCTCGAGCCATGTCCCGAGCGACGCCCCACGCGACGGGGAGGCCCGGGCCACCGCCGAGAAAAGCGATCCCGCCGCGGTGAGCATCCCCAGAGCGCCGCCCCGGCGAAGCAGCGCACGGCGCTCCCGGCCCCTTGCCTCGAGGAAGCGGTCGAGGGTCTCCGGGCTCATCTCGGGTGTGCGCTCGATCCGGTCCCGGGTCCGCCCCCGATAGACCGCGTCGACGGCCTCGCCCGACGCGGCCATCGTCCCGGCGATCTCGCCGCAGCCCGAGAGCGCGCAGCTGCCGTGCTCGTGTCCAGCCTCCGAATCCGAGGAGGTCCTTCCCTGCGCCTCAGACATGTTCCCCTCCACCGTGCCGGTCGCTCCCTGGCTCCCGGGCGTTACCCCCCCGGGGATCCTCGGGAGATCGCGGCCGCCGCGTCAACGCCGGCTCCCTCGGGCCCTTCACGAGGAGCGGGGCGGAACCTACTTCCTGCCACCAGCTCCTCGAACGCACGCGGTAGCATGTCCCCCGTGGTCAAGACGGCGGCCTGCCTGCTCCTCGCGGCTCTGATGGTCTTCGCCGGCGCGATGCACTTCGTCGCTCCGCGGGCGTACGTCCGGATCGTTCCAGGCTGGCTTCCGCGCCCGGATCTCCTGGTCGCGGTGAGCGGGGTCTGCGAGGTCCTGGGGGGGCTGGGGCTCCTCGTGCCGGCGACCCGCCCCGCGGCCGCCTGGGGGCTGGTTGCCCTGTTCATCGCGGTGTTCCCGGCCAACGTGAACATGGCCGTCCACCGGATCGGCTTCGGCCGGCGGCCGTGGCCGGCCTGGGCGCTCTGGGCCCGCCTGCCCCTCCAGGCGGTCCTCATCCTCTGGGCCGCCTGGTTCACCCGCTGAAGCGGATCCCGGGGAGGCCTACTGCTCGACGCAGAGCGTGCACAGAGCCACGCCCGTGCAGCCGGCATTCTGGATATTGGTCACCAGCTGCTGGCAGGCGTCGTTGGCGTTCGCCGCGGAGATGACCTGGGCCGCCCGGGCGACGCCATCGCAGGTTCCGGTGCAGCTGAAGTTGGGGTTGCTGCAGCCGGCTGCGGCCACGGCCATCGCCAGCGCGGCGAGGCCAACGAGAACACTCCGATGCATGGAGATCCCTCCCGGGCCGGGACTCTCAGCCGGTCCGGGGCATGCTGTCCACAACAGTCTCCGAGATCAGTGGCCGGAGGCGGCCCCGTGGCTGTCTCTTCGTCGACCGGAGCCGGCGTCCCAAACCGGCGCCAGCGCGACCGGGCCGTCTGCGGAAGCCTTGGCCGGGGCGCGCCGCTACGACGCCCGGCGGCGGGCCAGGCTCCGTCCGAAGCCGCGCTCAGGCGGGAATCGAGCGGCCGG
>DASPUU010000286.1:0-13124 GCA_035622755.1 Myxococcaceae bacterium | reverse complement strand
CTCGATGGTGGTGACGTTGACGTCCGGTCCGGCCGTAAAACCCGGTGCCCCGGCAGTGCACGCAGCCCGCGCCGAGGCGGAGCTGGAGGCCTCCGGGCAGGAGCGGGAGCGGCGTGCCCAGCGCCGCCAGCTGATCCTGGGTGAGGGACACCTCCTGCGCGCAGCGGGCGCACACCCGGCGGAGGAGGCGCTGGGCCATCACCCCGATCAGGCAGCTCCCGAGCAGGAAGCTGGGCACCCCGAGGTCCTTCATCCGGGTCACCGCACCCACCGAGTCGTTGGTGTGGAGCGTGGAGAGCACCAGGTGGCCGGTGAGAGCGGACTGGATGGCATTCTCCGCCGTCTCACCGTCGCGGATCTCCCCGACCATGATCACGTCCGGATCCTGGCGGAGAATGTGGCGGAGAGCGTTGGCGAAGTCCAGGTCCAGCTTGGGCTGCACCTGGACCTGGTTGAAGCCCTCCCAGACCATCTCGATCGGATCCTCGATGGTGGTGACGTTGACGTCCGGTCCGGCCACCGCCTTGAGCGCGGTGTAGAGGGTGGTCGTCTTCCCGCTGCCGGTGGGACCGGTGACCAGGATCAGGCCGTGCGGCTGGTCGATCCACGACTCGAAGACGGCCTTCTCGTCCTCCTCGAAGCCGAGCTGGGCGATGTCCTGCACCAGCGTCTCCGGATCGAAGATCCGGATGACCACCTTCTCGCCGAAGGCGGTGGGCAGGGTGGAGACGCGCAGCTCGACCTCGCGCCCGTC
Organism: Myxococcaceae bacterium; assembly: GCA_035622755.1. Classification (GTDB taxonomy): domain Bacteria; phylum Myxococcota; class Myxococcia; order Myxococcales; family Myxococcaceae; genus JADGRA01. The sequence goes on along the minus strand of DASPUU010000286.1, from coordinate 12,370 downwards.
CCGCTCGGTCTTGATCCGCCCGTCCTGCGGCCGTCGCTTCTCGGAGATGTCCATGCGGGAGATCATCTTCGTCCGGGAGACGATGGGCGCGTGGACGGACGCCGGCAGGGTGTAGACGGTGTGGAGCACCCCGTCGATGCGCACCCGGACCACCGAGCTCTCTCGCTTCGGCTCGATGTGGATGTCCGAGGCGCGGTTGTCGAAGGCGTAGCGGAGGAGGTAGTCCACCGCCTGGACGATGGGCTTGTCCGAGGCCTCCAGCTCGCGCCCGGTGGAGAGCGACACCAGCTGCTCGAAGTTCTGGAGCTGGACCGTCCCGGTGGCGGAGAAATCGCTGGCCGCCTGGGCCAGGGTCCGCTTGAAGCCGTAGATGTCCGCGATGCTGCGCAGGATGTCGGCCTTGGAGGAGAGCACCGCCACCACCGGGACGCCGGCCAGGCGCCGGACGCTCTCCAGCGTCTCCCGGTCGTAGGGGTTGGCGGTGGCCACCACCAGGGTGCCGTCGGCGGTGCGCTCCAGGGGAAGGAGGAGGTGCTTCTGGGCGTAGGGACGCGACAGGGTGCGGGTGGCCAGCGCCATGTCCAGCTTGAGCGGGTCGATCTTCCGGTAGGGGATGCCGACGGCATTCGCCACCGCCTCGGTGATGCGGTCCTGATCGAGCACTCGCCCGTCGTCGAGCGGCACCTGGAACACCGCCACCAGCTCCACCGGGGAAACCGAGTAGCGCGCCTCGTCCTTGTGGGCGCCCACCTGCTTCAGCACGCGGACCTTGGCCGCCGCCTCCTTGGCCGCCACGTCCTGGGCCTGAGACGCGGTGAGGAGCTGGCGCGCCACCAGGACCTGGAGGACGAGGGCGAGGTTGAAATCCGAGGCGGAGCGCTGGAGCTGGAGCGCGGGCTGTGACACGGGGACGGCCAGTCTACCCGCGAACCGCGCGCACCGCCGCTTCCACGAGGTCGGCGGACGTGGGGCGGTCCGCCACCCCGGCCACCGGGACGCCGAGCGCGCCGAGCGCCGCGGCCGTCGTCGGCCCGATGGCCACCACCCGGGCCGACCCGAGCACCGGCCGGCCCCCGCCCTCGACGAAGGCCTCCGCGGTGCGCGGGGAAGCGAAGAGCACCACGCCCGGTGGGCGCTGGAGCACGTCTGACCACACGCCGTCCCCGACCGCCTGGCGCTCCGTCCGGTAGGCAGCCACCCGCGTCACCGGCGCCGTCCCGGCCAGGGCCATCTCCAGCTCGGGGCGGCCCTCCTCGGCGGCGGGGAGCAGAACCTCCTCGCCCGGGGCGAGCCGCCCGAGGAGCTCCTCGCCCAGGGCGGCTCCCGTCCCGCCGGCTCCCTCCAGGGTCACCTCCAGCCCGGCGGCCCGCGCTGCCCGCGCCGTGCCCGGGCCGACCACCGCCACCCGGAGGCGGCGCAGGGCGCCGAGGGTGCCGGAGGTGCGCGCCGCTTCCACCAGCGCCTCCACCGCCGGCGCAGAGGCGAAGGCGACCCAGGCGAAGCGGCCGAGGCGTTCCGCCGCGGCGCGGAGCCCCCGGTCGTCCGAGGGGGGTACGACCTCGAGCAGCGGCACGGCGAGGACCTCCGCCCCCTCCTCCTCGAGCAGGAAGCACAGCTCCTCGGCCCGCGCGCGCGGCCGGGTGACCAGGACCCGGATCCCGGTCAGGCGGCGCTCGCTCACGCCCGGCGGTCCGTGGCGAGCGCGGCCAAAAGACGGTCCGCGCCGCGCCCGAGGAGGTCCTCGGCCAGCGCCCTCCCGAGCTCGGGTGCCTCGGTGGTCGGGCCGCGCCGCTCCCCCCGGACGAGCTCCGACCCGTCGGGCGCTCCGACGAAGCCGCGCAGCCACACCTCGTCCCCTTCCACCACGGCGTGGCCGCCGAGCGGCACGGTGCATCCCCCCTCGAGCCGGGCGAGGAAGGCCCGCTCCGCGTCGACGGCGATGCGCGTCGGGGGGTCCTCCAGCGCGCCGGCGCGCGTGCAGGTCTCGGCGTCGGCCACCCGTGCCTCGAGCGCCAGGGCCCCCTGCCCCACCGCCGGGAGGCTGACCTCGGGGGGGAGCACCTCGGTGATGCGCCCCTCCAGGCCCAGCCGCCGGAGCCCGGCCACGGCCAGCACGGTGCCGGCCAGCCCGAGCTCGTCCGCCTTGCGCAGGCGGGTCTGGACGTTGCCGCGGAGCGGGACCACCTCCAGGTCCGGCCGGGCGGCGCGCAAGAGGCAGCCCCGCCGGAGCGACGACGTGCCCACCCGCGCGCCCCGCGGGACAGCCTCGAGGCGAACGCCCCGCGAGGAGACCCAGGCATCGCGGGCATCCTCGCGGGCGGGAACCGCGGCCAGGCACAGGCCGGGCGGGAAGGCGGAGGTCAGGTCCTTGAGGCTGTGGACGGCGAGGTCGGCGCGGGCCTCGAGCAGCGCCTGCTCGAGCTCCTTGATGAACAGCCCCTTGCCTCCCACCGCCTGCAGCGGCGCCTCGAGAAAGCGGTCGCCGGCGGTGGTCATCTCCACCAGGGAGACCCGCGTCCCGGGAAAGGCAGCGCCCCACAGCGAGGCGACGTGGTCCGCCTGCCACCGGGCGAGCGGGCTCCGGCGGGTGGCGATGCGCAGCTCGCTCACGACTCGCCGCTGCCGGTGGGGCGGGCCGATGGGTCGAGCCCGAAGAGCTCGGCCACCGCGTCGGCGAGCGGGTGCGCCTCGGCGCCCGGAGCCACCGTTCGCAGCTTGACCGTGGGCTGGTGGAGGACCTTGTTCACGATGGCCGAGGTCATGGCCGCCACCACCTGCGCCTGGCCCTCGGTGAGCGGCGTGGGCAGGTTGGCCAGGGCCCGCTCCAGCTCCGCCTTGCGGATGGCCTCGGCGCGGGCGCGGAGCTGGGCGAGCACCGGGACGCCCTCGCGCACCGCCCGCTCGCGGAGGAAGCGGGCCACGTCCTCGGCGACGAGCGCCTCGGCCCGCGCCGCCGCGTCCGCCCGCAGGGCCGCGTTCTCCGCCACCACCTTCTGGATGTCGTCGATGTCGTAGGCGTAGACGTTGTCGAGCGTGTTGACCTCGGGCTCGACGTCGCGGGGCACCGCCAGGTCGACCAGGAAGAGCGGACGGTGCCGCCGGGCGCGCAGCGTCCCGGCCACCAGCTCGCGGGTGAGGATCGGCGTGGGAGAGGCGGTGGTGCACACCACCACGTCCGCCGGTTGGAGCGCCCGCTCCAGCGACGGGAAGGGGACCGCCTCGCCCCCCAGCGCGCGGGCCAGCTCCACGGCACGCTCCTCGGTGCGGTTGGTGACCAGGAGGCGCCCCGCCCCGGCGGAGAGCAGGTGGCGGCCGGCCAGCTCGGACATCTCTCCGGCGCCGACGAGGAGCACCGCCTTTCCGCCCAGGCCCCCGAAGATCTTGCTCGCCAGCTGCACCGCGGCCGAGGCCATGGACGTCGCCGCGCGCCCCACCTCGGTCTCGGTGCGCACCCGCTTCGCGGCGGCGAAGGCCGCCCCGCACACCCGCGCCAGCTCGCCCCGCGCCGCCCCCACCCGCTGGGCGAGCTGGAAGGCATCCTTGAGCTGGCCGAGAATCTGCGGCTCGCCCACCACCATCGAGTCGAGGCTGGCGGCGACGCGGAACAGGTGGTGGAGCGCGGCCTCGCCGCGGTGGAGGTAGGCGTGAGCCAGGGCCTCCTCGCCGCCCAGGGCCAGCACCTCGGTGCGCAGCTCGGATTCCAGATCCCCCGCCGCGCCGGTGCGGTAGAGCTCCACCCGGTTGCAGGTCGAGACGAGCAGCGCCTCTGCGCGCCCGGCGCCGACGCGCTGGAGGAGCGCCGTCTGGCGCTCCTCGGAGAGGGCCAGCCGCTCCCGCACCGGGAGCGGCGCCGTCTTGTGCGAGATGCCGAGGCAGACGAGCGCCACGCTCACCGGACGCCCCCCGGCCCGTAGGTGCCGACGAAGGAGAGCACCAGGAGCCCGAACCCGGCCATCGTCAGCCAGGCCACCCGCCGCCCCCGCCAACCGGCCAGGAGACGGGCCTGGAGCAGCGCGGCGAACACCAGCCAGGCGACGGCGGTGGTGATCTCCACCGCCTGGAGGCTGCGGGCGGTGTCCGACCGGGCGGCGATCCACAGCCCGGTGACCAGGGTGAGCGTCAGGGCGACGAACCCTCCGATGACCAGGCGCTGGTTGAGGCCATCGAGCAGCTCGAGCGAGGGGAGGCGCTCGAAGAGCACGCCGAAGCGCTTGCCCTTCACCTGCCGCTCGAGCAAGAGGAAGGCCACCGCCACCCCGGTGGCCACGGCGAACACCGCCAGTCCGGCCAGCGCCACCGCGATGTGGAAGACGAGGATCGGCGCCCGGGCCGGACCGGCCAGCGCCTGGTCGGCCGGCCCCGCCCACAGCGCCGGGAGCCACACCGCCACTGCCGCCGGAGCGACGAACGCGCCCAGCACCGGCGCGTGGGTACGAAGCTCGACGGCCAGGAGGAGGCCGACGAGGAGAAAGGCGATCACGCTCAGCGACTGGGCCACGCCGTGCGGCCGAAACCCCTGCGGGGAGAGGAGCACCGCCAGCCCCAGCCCGTGGAGCACCCATCCGGCGCCGGTGAGCACGCGCGCCGTCCACACCAGCCCCTCGCGACCGCTGGAGAGAAGCGCCAGGTAGGCGATGGCTCCCAGGGCGTAGGCGTGGAAGGCGAGGACGAAGGCGATTCGGGACATGATCGTTCGACGCTAGAGCTTGTCGAGCAGCAGCTTCGCCAGCAGGTCGGTGTCCTCGTCCGGGCGGAGGGCGGCGGCGAAATCCGCGTCCGGGAGCTGGACCAGGTATCCGCGCACCACGTCGTAGGCGCTCTCCCCGACGATGATCGAGTCGGCCAGCTGCTCGGCACCGAGCTTCTCCAGCTGGGCCGGCGTCTTCACCTTGTGGAGGAGCTTCTGCTCGTCCGGGCCGCTCACCAGCCGGGCGACATGGGCCGCGTCCTCCACCGGGAGCTTCACCGGCTCGCCGTGCAGGACCAGGCTCTGGTCGCGCACGTCGGCCCTGTCGGCCAGCGCCCATTCCTCCAGGGTGGCCTGGGAGAGGAACAGCCTCATGCGCCGGGGAACCTTAGCATCGGAGCCGCGCAACTCCCTGCTCCGTGGAGCTCGGTGTCAGAGCGGACTGCCATGCAGCGCCGCCCGGGGTGGTTATACTCGGCGCCGCGGAGGAGTCTCGGACCCATGGCTGAACAGGATGTGATCCACGTTTCCGACGGGAGCTTCAAGGCGCAGGTGCTCGAGTCGACCGAGCCGGTGCTGGTCGACTTCTGGGCCACCTGGTGCGCGCCGTGCAAGGCCATCGCCCCGGCCCTGGACGCCCTGGCCGCCGAGTACCGCGGCAAGGTCAAGGTGGCCAAGCTGAACATCGACGAGCACACCCAGACGCCCCAGGACTACGGCATCCGGAGCATTCCCACCCTCCTGCTCTTCAAGGGCGGGAAGGTGGTGGAACAGGTCGTCGGCGCGGTGCCGAAGGCGAAGCTCGAGGCGACCTTGAAGAAGGCCCTCTCCTCCTAGCGCCCCCGGCCGCTCGGCGCGGGCAGCGACTCGCCGATCCGCCAGGGGTCGGCCGGGGCGGTCACCTTGAGCAGCTCCCAGGCGGCCAGCGCGTCCACCACCCGATCCAGCTCGGACTCGATGGCGCGGGTGCGCGCCGTCTGGAGATAGCCCTCGGCGAAGCGGCGCAGCTGCTCGCCCAGGAAGAGGCGGGCCAGGGTGACCTCGGTCTGCTTGAAGAACTCCAGGAAGCGCAGGCCCATCCCCGAGCGGCCGGTGCGGTCCTCGGCGCGCTCCTGGCGGAGCACCTCGGCCCGGGCCTCCACCGGCGAGCCCTTGGGCTCGAGCTCGAAGCGGACCATGATCTCGGTGCCCACCGGCAGGTAGAAGGTGGATTCGAGGAAGGCCCCGCTCACGCTCAGGTTCTCCGAGCCGAGCGTGGCGCTGAAACGCCGGTCAGACCCCTCCCCGATCCAGATGCGGAAGGGAACCCGCAGGCGCGCCCGGGGGAAGGAGCGGTGCTCGGGCCCGGGAGCCGAGGTGTCCAGCTGGATGCCTCCGGGGAGGCTGGCCGGCGGAGCGTCGGCGCGGAGCGACCGGCCGGCGGCCGGGCCGCCGGCGGGGGTGGAACCGGAACGCGTGGAGATCGTCGTCTTCGCCATGCCCCCTCCCGGAGACTTCGCCAAAATGACGTAGGCGCTCGGCCCGGACTTCATACACCATGTCGGGCCAACGGAGACCGACCATGCTCGGCACCCTGCTCAAGCCGGAATTCGACGAGCTGCTCCAGGCCAAGGACTACGCCGCCCTCCGGGAGGCCTTCTCGGAGATGGACCCTCCCGACATCGCCGAGGTGATCGAGGATCTCCCGGCCCAGGAGAGCGGCATCATCTTCCGCATCCTCCCCCGCAACCTGGCCACCACCGTCTTCGAGTACCTTCCCGTGGACCAGCAGACCGAGGTGGTGGAGACGCTGGGCACCGAGCAGCTGGTCGGGCTGCTCAACGAGATGGCCCCCGACGACCGGACGCGCCTCTTCGAGGAGCTCCCCGCCGAGGTCACCAAGCGCGCCCTGGCCACGCTCAAGCCGGACCAGCTCCTCCAGGCCCGTCAGCTCCTCGGCTACCCGGAGGGAACCGCCGGCCGGGTGATGACCCCCCGGTACCTGGCCGTGCGCCCCACCGCCACCGCCGGCGAGGCGCTGCGCTACATCCGCGAGCACGGGCAGGGCATCGAGTCCCAGTCGCTGAACGTGATCTACGTCACCGACGAGAAGGGAGTGCTCCTCGACGACATCCGGCTCCCCACCCTGGTGATGGCCGACCCCAACACCCTGGTCTCGGAGCTGAACGACCGGCAGCTGGTGAGCATCCAGGCCACCGCCGACCGGAGCGAGGTGGTGGCCCTGTTCGAGAAGTACGACCGGGTGGCGGTGCCGGTGACCGACAGCCAGGGTGTGCTCCTCGGGGTGATCACCGTCGACGACGTCCTCGACGTCGCCGAGGAGAAGGCCACCCAGGACATCCAGGGACTGGGCGGCGTGGAGGCCCTCGACGCGCCCTACTTCGACGTCGGCTTCGCCTCCATGGTCCGCAAGCGCGGGGGCTGGCTGTCGGCGCTCTTCCTCGGCGAGATGCTCACCGCCACGGCGATGACCGCCTACGAGGACGAGATCGCCAAGGCCACCGTCCTCTCCCTCTTCCTCCCGCTGATCATCTCCAGCGGCGGCAACTCCGGCTCGCAGGCCACGTCGATCATCATCCGGTCCCTGGCCCTGCGCGAGGTGCGGCTGGGCGAGTGGTGGAAGGTGGCCAGCCGGGAGCTGGCCTCCGGGCTCACCCTGGGAGCGCTGCTCGGGTCGATCGGCTTCCTGCGCATCCTCATCTGGGCGCGTGCCTTCCACCAGTACGGCGAGCACTTCCTGCTGGTGGCCACGGTGGTGGCCCTGGCCCTGGTCGGGGTGGTGCTCTACGGAAACCTGGTCGGGTCGATGCTCCCCTTCCTGCTCCGGCGGCTGGGCTTCGACCCGGCCAAGGCCTCCGCCCCGTTCGTCGCCACCCTGGTCGACGTGAGCGGGCTGATCATCTACTTCAACGTGGCCACCCTGGTGCTGCGCGGGACGCTGCTCTAGCTAGAACAGGTGGCGGCGCATGGCGACGTTGGCCACCAGGCCGAGCGAGAGCAGGACGCTGACCATCGACGAGCCGCCGTAGGAGAGGAGCGGCAGGGTGATACCGGTGACCGGGAGCACCCCGACCACCATCCCGATATTCTCGAACACCTGCCAGAAGAGCATTGCCGCCACCCCCACGCAGACGAACGCCCCGAACCGATCCCGGGCCTGGAAGGACACCCCCAGCGCGGTGGTGAAGATCAGCCCGTAGAGCGCGAGCAGGAGCAGGCAGGCGAGGAAGCCGTGCTCCTCGGCCCACACCGAGAAGATGAAATCGGTGTGCTGCTCGGGGAGGAAGAAGAGACCGGTCTGCGTCCCCTGCCCCCAGCCCTTGCCCAGGAAGCCGCCCGAGCCCACCGCGATCCTCGACTGGGCGGCGTGGTAGCCGCTGCCGCGCAGGTCGGCGTCCGGGTACAGCCAGCCGGCGATGCGGGCGCTCTGGTGGCGCTTGAGGATGCTCTTGATGACCGTGCGGTGTCCGTCGGAGGGGTCCCGGACGAAGTCGTTCCACACCAGGGCCGAGAGAAGCACCACCGCCAGCGCCCCGGCCACGAGCAGGGCTCGCCGGAGGCGGGCGAAGAGAAGGACGGTGGCCGCGGTGAGGAGGATCATCATCGTGTTGCCCAGGTCGGGCAGCACCAGGGCGGCGGCGCCGACGGCGATCAGCACCGGCCGCCAGACGTCGGTCAACCCGTAGGACTCGTCCGGCCTCTTGGCATGGTCGTGGAAGTAGCGGGCCAGCGCCACCACCAGCGCCACCTTCATGAACTCCGCCGGCTCCATCCGGACGGGGCCGAGGGCCAGCCAGCTGGCCTCGCCCTTGGCCCGGTGGCCGATGATCCGGAGGAGGAGGAGCAGGCTGGCGCAGGTGCCGTAGAGGGGCCAGGCCATCCTCTGGATGAAGCGCGTATCGACCAGGCACACCCCGAGGGCGGCCAGGAAGCCCACCGCCAGGTGCACCGTCTGCCGCGTCCAGAGCGGCGTGTGCGGCGGCCTCGAGGCCGAGGCCAGGTTCCAGATCCCGAGCAGGGCCAGGGCGACGGTGACGGCCACCAGCGCCCAGGGAACGTGCGGCACCATCCGCCGCTCGACGCGGACGAGCATTCTACGGCCCTCCTCCCGCCGGGGCCGGGGCGAGCGCCGGCGCCGGCGCCCGCGCCAGGGGCGGGGCCTTCTGGGCCGCTCCGGTCTGGTCGGGCTCGGGGGAATGGGCCGGGGGCGGCGTCGCAGCGCCGGCGGCCGCCGGGACAGGGCCTGGCGGCGGCGGGGGAAGCGGCCCCCGGGGGAGCGAGGCGGTGGCGGCGATGCTGGCGCTGGCGTCGCTCCCCTTGAGCTGGAAGTACTTCCGGATGATGGCCGCGGCGGTGGGAGCTGCCTCGGAGGCCCCGTGCCCCCCGTGCTCGTTGAGCACCACCACGGCGATCTCCGGCTCCTCCGCCGGCGCGAAGGCCGCGAACCAGGCGTGGTCGCGGAGCCAGTAGCCCATCGCCTCCTTCTTCACTCGCACCTTGCCCAGCGCCGTCACCTGGGCCGTACCCGTCTTGCCGGCGAAGCGCAGGTCCGGGAGGCGCGAGCGGTAGGCCGTGCCCCCCGGCTCGTTGACCACCGCCGCCAGCGCCTCGACGACCAGGCGGTGGTGCTCGGGATCCATTTCCACCTGTCGCACCAGCTCGGGCTGGAATTCCTGGAGCGTCTTGCCGTCCGGGCTCTCGATGCGCCGGACCAGCTGTGGCCGGAAGACCTGGCCGCCGTTGGCCACCGCGGCGTAGACCACCGCCAGCTGCAGGGGAGTGACGTTGACGTCCCCCTGCCCGATGGCGCTGTTCAGCGCCAGGCCCTTGGTGTACCCGCCCGGCGTGAGGCGATCATGGTAGGCGCTGTCCGGCATGATGCCCGGCACCTCGGCCACCACCCCCAGGCCGGTGGGCGCGCCCAGGCCCAGCGCGCGCCCCATGTCGGCGATGGGGTCGAGCCCGAGCAGGTCCGCCACCCGGTAGTAGTAGGTGTCGCAGGAGTGCTGGAGCGCGTCGCGGGCGTTCATCGGCCCGTGGCCGGCCTCGTTCCAGCACCGCCAGCGCCGGGCGCCGAGCGAATACCCGCCGGAACAGGAGACCACCGCCGAGGGGGAGAGCACCTGGGAGTGAAGGGCGGCGAGCGCGGTGACGACCTTGAAGGTGGAGCCCGGGCTGTAGTGCTGCTGGGTGGGGCGGAAGATCATCGGCTGGAGCGGGTCCCGCGCCATCTCCGCCATCTGGGCCGCGGTGACCCGACCGGTGAGCAGATTCGGCTCGTACCCGGGCCGGGAGACCACCGCCAGGAGGAAGCCCGTGCGGACGTCCATCACCACCACCGCGCCGGCCACGCCGGGGAAGGCGCGCTCCGCCTCGGCCTGGAGCCGCAGGTCCACCGAGAGGACCACCGAGTCCCCGGGACGCGGCGCGACGGGCGCGCGCCCGACGAGCAGGTCGCTCAGCTCCCGCAGGGTCTCGCCGCGGGCGTTGACCACCTCCTGGCGGGATCCATCCGCGCCGCGGAGCTCCTGCTCGAAGTATCGCTCCACGCCCCGCCGGCCGACGAAGTCCCCCAGAGCGTAGGGCGTCCCGGTGGCCGGCCGGTCGAGCTCCTCCTGGGTGATCTCGTTCATGTAACCCACGACGTGGGAGAGCACCGGTCCGGCCCGGTAGTGGCGGTGCGGGACGGCCGGCCAGTCGACGCCGGGAAGCTCGGTCTTGTGGGCGGCCAGCGTGTCCAGCTCGTCCCGGGTGAGGTCGAGCTCGACCGGGACGGGCTGGAAGGGTGCGTTCCTGCGCCCCGTGCGGAGCAGACCGTCCACGTGGGCGCGCTGGGCCTCGTCCCATCCCAGCCAGCCGGCCAGACGCGGGAGGACCTCGTCCGCGCAGCGCTCGCAGAAGGCCGGGGTGACGAAGACGTCGAAGGAGGGACGGTTGTCGACCAGTACCTCGCCGCGGCGGTCGCGGATCGTCCCGCGGTCCGCCCGGATGCGCACCTCCTTGACGAAGTTGGCCACCGACTTGGCCGAGTAGTCGTCGCCCTGGATGACCTGCAGCCGGTAGAGGCGCACCGCCAGGAGGAGCAGCCCGGCGGTCATGAGCAGGGCGAGGGCGAGCGTCCGCTGCTTCAGGTCCCTCCCCGTCCCCGCCGTTCCGAGCGTCATCGGTGCAGCTCGATGAGCCCCGGCTCGGCGCGCTCGGCGACCGGCCCGAAGCGCTGCAGGACGGGGTAGAGGCAGAGCGCCGCGGCGCCGGTGAGCAGGACCTCGAGCGGCAGGCCCGCCGGGGAGAGGGCTCCCATCCCCCAGGTCTTGCTGGTGAGCCAGGTCACGGCCAGGGCGAGCAGGCCGTGGACCGCGTCGGCGGCCAGGGCGAAGACGGCGAATCCGAGGGCGCCGCGGACCTCGACCAGGGACCGGGCGATGCGCCCGAGCAGGAAGGTGAGGACGGCCAGGAAGGTGTACAGGCCGGTGGGTCGCCCGGACATCAGATCCAGGAGGTAGCCCACGGCGAACGCCCCGGCGGCCCCCTCCAGCAGCCCGGAGCGGAGCGAGAGGAAGGCGACGATGGCCACGGTGACGTCGATGCGCGCCAGGGTGAGGCCGAGGTACTTCACCACCACCGACTCCACGGAGAGCAGCAGGAGCGCCAGCCCCACGGCGAAGAGGACGCGCATCAGCGCGGACCCTCCACCCGGGCGGGCACCGGTGCGGCGCGCGGCAGGAGCCCGGGCGAGGTCCCCGGTGGAGACAGCACCAGGACCTCCTCCAGACGGGAGAAATCCACCGCCGGCAGGAGCATCGCTCCGAGGAACATCCCCGAGCCCTGGCGCTGGACCCGGGTGGCACGCCCCACCATCAGCCCGGGCGGATAGACGCCGTCGGTTCCCGAGGTGACCACCGCGTCGCCCTCCTCCAGGTCCTCGGCGCGAAGCAGGTAGTCGAGCCGCAGCAGGCGATCGTCCCCGGTGCCGGCCGCCCCGGCGCGGGCACGGGTGCGCTGCACACGGACGCCGAGGCGGGAGTTGGGATCGACCAGGAGGAGCACGTCCGCGGCGCTGCCGGTGGCGCGGAGGACCTGACCGACCACCCCGTCCGGCGTCACCACCGGCATGTTCCGGCGGACTCCGTCCGCCTCCCCCCGGTCGATGCGCACGGTGAGGCGGTTGGCGTCGGGGCTGATCCCCACCACCCGGGCCACCACGCGCTGACCGCTCTCCACCTCCGGGTAGTTGAGGAGCCGGCGCAGCCGCTCGTTCTCCAGGCGCGCCTCCTGCATCCCGCCCACCTCGGTCCGCAGCGACTGCACCTCGGCGCGGAGCGTGCGGTTCTCCCGCTCCACGCGCCGGAGCGCCACGTAGCGCTCCCAGGCCCCGGCGGCGGCATCGATGACCGTCACCAGCCCACGCTGGAGCGGAGCGGTGGCCGCGAGCAGGATGCGGTCGACGAGGTTCGGCGCGCGCGCCCGCGCGCCGGCGCCGAGGAGCTGCACCAGGGGGTAGGCGAGGAGCAAGAGGACGAGGAGCGGCTCGCGGTGGCGCTTGAGCAGGGCCAGCACGTCGCGGGAGTGTTGCACTTTCCCGGGGGGTTGCCTATGCGGTCAAACCCCTTCGTCCATGAGCGCCCTCGAGCCCCGCCGGCTGTTCAGCTTCCTCTTCATCCTCGCCATCGCCGTGGTCTTCGT
>DASPUU010000285.1:0-12705 GCA_035622755.1 Myxococcaceae bacterium | reverse complement strand
GAGCTCGGTCGACCCCTTCCGCATCACCGAGACGTTGGCGTCGCAGCGGAAGCTTCCCTCCTCGAGGTTCCCGTCGTTGATGCCCAGGTAGACGAGCAGGTCCCGCAGCGCCCGCAGGTACTCGGCCGCCTCGGCCGAGCTGCGCAGGTCCGGCTCGCTGACAATCTCCACCAGCGGCACACCAGCCCGGTTCAGGTCCACCAGGCTCTCGCCCCCGCCCGCATCGTGGATGTTCTTCCCCGCGTCCTCCTCCATGTGGATGCGCCGGATGCCCACCCGCCGCTCCACCCCGTCCACGTCGATGGTCAGGCTCCCGTGCTCGCACAGCGGCTGGTCGTACTGGCTGATCTGGTAGCCCTTGGGCAGGTCCGGATAGAAGTAGTTCTTCCGCGCCCAGATGCTGCGGCCGTTGATTCGGCAGCCGAGCGCCACGCCGGCTCGCGCCGCGTATTCCACCACCTGTGCGTTGAGCACCGGCAGCACGCCGGGCATCCCCAGACACACCGGACAGGTCTGGGCGTTGGGCGCGGCCCCGAAGCGCGTCGAGCAGCCGCAGAAAATCTTGCTCCGGGTGAGGAGCTGCGCGTGGACCTCGAGGCCGATGACCGGCTGGAAGCTCGCCGCTCCCATCGCCTCAGGCCTCCCCCAGCGGTGGCGCCCGGACGAAGTCGTGCGCCCGCTCGAAGGCCCGGCCGACCCTGAGCACGGTGGCCTCGTCGAAGTGCTTGCCCAGGATCTGCAGCCCGATGGGCAGGCCGGAGCGGGTGAAGCCGCAGGGCAGGCTCATCCCCGGGAGACCGGCCAGGTTGCAGGGCAGGGTGAACACGTCGTTGGCGTACATGGCCAGCGGGTCGTCCACCTTTTCCCCGATGCGGAAGGCCGGCGTCGGCGACGTCGGCGAGACGACCGCGTCCACCTGGCGCCAGGCGGCTTCGAAGTCCTGCTTGATCAGCGTCCGCACCTTCTGCGCCTTGAGGTAGTAGGCGTCGTAGTAGCCCGCCGACAGGGCATAGGTCCCGAGCAGGATGCGGCGCTTGACCTCCGCCCCGAAGCCCCGGTCGCGTGTCCCGGCATACATCTCCCGGAGCCCGCGGGCCGGCACGCGGAGCCCGTAGCGGACGCCGTCGTACCGGGCGAGATTGCTCGACGCCTCCGCCGGCGCGACCAGGTAGTAGGTGGCCAGCGCGTACTTGGTGTGCGGCAGGGAGAGGGGAACCAGCGAGGCCCCGAGCTTCTCGAACGCCCGGGCGGCCGCCTCCACCGCCGCCCGCACCTCGCCATCCAGGCCCTGGAGCTCGAAGTACTCGCGCGGCATCCCGAGCCGGAGCCCCTTGACTCCCTCCTCGACGGTACCCAGGTAGTCCGGCACCGCGTGCGTCGAGGAGGTGGCGTCGCACGGGTCGTGGCCAGCCAGGATCCCGAGGAGCGCGGCCACGTCGCTCACGGTGCGGGCGAAGGGCCCGACCTGGTCGAGGCTGCTGGCGAAGGCCACCACCCCGTAGCGCGACACCCGCCCGTAGGTCGGCTTGAGGCCCACCGTCCCGGTGAGCGCCGCCGGCTGGCGGATCGACCCGCCGGTGTCGGTGCCCAGCGCCCCGAAAGCCATCCGGGCGGAAACGGCCGCCGCCGAGCCCCCCGAGCTGCCGCCCGGCGAGCGGCTCAGGTCCCACGGGTTCCGCGAGGCGAAGTAGCCCGAGTTTTCGGTGGAGCTGCCCATGGCGAACTCATCCATGTTCGTCTTGCCGAGGAGCGGCAGCCCGCCCTGGCGCAGCCGCCGCACGGCGGTGGCGTCGTAGGGCGGGACGAAGCCCTCCAGGATGCGCGAGCCGGCCGTGGTCGCCAGCCCCTCGGTGCAGAACAGGTCCTTGAGCGCCACCGGCACGCCGTCCAGCGGTCCGCGGGCCGCCCCCGACTTCCGGCGCGCGTCCGAGGCGGCGGCCGCGGCCAGCGCTCCTTCCTCGTCCACCCGCAGGAAAGCCTTGACCCGCGCGTCGAGCTTGCCGATGCGGGCCAGCGAGGCGCGCACCGCTTCCACCGAGGAGACCTCCCGGGCCGTCAGCTTCCGCGACAGCTCGAGCATGGAGAGGTCGACGAGCTCCATGGCCTTACTCGAGGATTCGCGGAACGGCGAAGCTCGTCCCCACCCGCGCCGGGGCGTTCCCGAGCGACTCCTCGGACAGGAGAGAGGGCCGGACGTCGTCCTCGCGCCAGCCGGCGACCTCGCTCACCGCATGGGAGGTGGGCTCGACATCGGCGGTGTCCAGCTCGCGCAGCATCTCCATCGCCTCGAGGATGGCGGAGAGCTGCTCCTGCACCCTGGCTTCCTCCTCCTCGGTCAGGCCGAGGTGGGCGAGCGCCGCCACGTGGCGGACCTGTTCCCGGGAGAGCTTCATCGGTCTTCGGTCAGTCGTTCTTGAAGAGATTGAGGATGGAGTTGATGAGGGGAGTCTTTCGCTGCTCCTTCACCGCCTCTTGCTTGAGCCGCGCCAGCTCGGCGGCATCGAGCCACACGCCCTTGCAGTTGAAGCAGCTGTCGAGCTGGACCTCGCCCTCCCTCAGCGCATGGAGGTCGAAGCCGCACTTCGGGCACTTCATCCAGTGCAGCTGCTTGAGCGCCTCGCGCTGCTGATCGGCGAGCGCCTGCGCCTGCTTGAAGGCGAGCTTCCGCTTCTGCTCCACCTCCTCGGCGGCGAAGTAGTCGTCCTCCGGCTTCGAGGGCTTCTCCCGCGGCGTGGTCATACCGTCCTCACTCCTTCAGACTCTCCAGGGCTGCGCGCGCTGCCCGGGACTCGGACCCACCCGGCCACCCATCGAGGTAACGCTGGTAGGCCCGCCGCGCCTCTTCCGTCCGGCCCAGCGACCGGTACGTCTCGGCCATCCCCAGCACTGCTATCCCATCCCGTGGGTCCAGTTCCAGCGCCCTCTGGAACTCGGCCAGAGCCTCGGTGCGCCGCCCCAGGTCGAGCAGGGCCAGGCCCCGTCCGGTGTGCGCCTCCGCCCGGCCGGGCGCGAGCGCCAGGGCGCGATCGTACGCCGCCAGCGCGCCGGCGGCTCGCTCGTGCGTCCGGCGGCGATGCCCCTCGGCCATCCACTCCTCGAAGGTCTGTGGCGGGCCACGGCGCTCGGGGCCGACCGAGGCCAGGGCGGGACCCCCCGCCCCGCCGTCCGGCGGCCCGGCCGCGGAGGCGTCCCCCGTCTGAAGCGCCCGCGCCGGCAGCGGCGTGTCCGCCGGCGGCGCCTGGGCGGCCGGCGGCGGGCGCGTCTCCAGCGACCCGCGCGGCTGCCCACCGTCCGCGCCGGCGGCGGCTCCGCCATCCGGGACCGAGGCGGAGAGAGCCTGGAGGAGCTCCTGCTTGGCCCGCTGCTCGGCCGCCCGCTGCCGTTCGTCCTGCTCTCTCTGCTCCTGCTCGGCCCGGGCCGCCCGCGCCCGGACCTCGCGGGCCCGTGCTTCCTCCGGGAGGTAGATGCCGACGTAAGCCCAGTACAGCGCTCCCCCCACCGCCGCCAAGGCGAGGAGCAGCAGCAGGACCCGTGGTGCGGCGCCGCGCTTCAGCCGGGGCGGTTCCCAGTCGTCCGAGGTGGGCAAGCCCAGCGCCGACCGCGTCCGCGTGAACGCCGGCTCCCCCAGCGCGGGCATCGCCGGGGCGGTCCGGCGGCGCTGCGGGGGAACGGCCGCGCCGGTCGAGGTCGACGTGGCCGGCGGTGGCGCGGGCGGGCGGGCGGCCTCTGCCCGGACGGCCGGCGGCGCCTCGGCGGCCTCCGGGGCGACGGGCGGCTCCAGCACCGCGGTCACCGCCGAGGAGAGGTCCACCCCGGCGGCGGGGACCGGGGCGGCGCGCGCCCTGGCCAGCTCCGCCTCCAGCTCGCGGGCGCGTCCCGCGGCGACCACCACCTCGAAGAAGGGGGCCAGGTCCGGGATGCTCCCCAGGCGCTTCCAGTTCTCGCCATCCAGGCCGATCTCGTCGTCGCGGCCGAGCTTCCGCTCGACGATCCAGCGCTGCAGGGTCGTCAGCTCGCGGAAGCTGGAGACCGACCCATCGCGACCGCGGACCTTCCACTCGCGCCGCAGCGGCGCACCCGCCGGCGGAGGGGGCGGCGGCGACCCCGTCCGCTGGATGAGAAAGACGTGGCCGCAGCGGGCACAGCGGACCCGGGCCCCGCCTTCCCCGAGCCGAGACTCGTCCAGCGCGTAGCTGGTTCCGCAGCGCTCGCACCGGACGTCCATGCTCCCCCGGTGGATTCCCACAAAAGCCCCGGACTGTCGAATTGGCGCGTGCCATGGCGGGGGCCTCTGGGGGCCGGTGAAAAATTGACCGCCCCGGCGCACCCCCCGACACTCGGTCGGAACCCCCCATGGCGGCACGCAAGGTTCGAGCTGAGAAGGCCGTGCTGTCGCGGCAGGACATCGCCTCGCGGCGCCGCGCGCTGGAGGCGAAGAAGGGCGAGACTGCCCGCGGAAGCTGGCGTCCGTTCGCCGGGCTGGCCCTCATCGCCCTCTCGGTGCTGTCGCTGGTGGCGCTCTTCACCGACGGGCCCGCTCCCCGGGCCTCCAACGCCGCCGGTCCGGTGGGGCACGCCCTGGCGGCGCTGCTCGCCGGATGGCTCGGCGTCTGCGCCGTCGCGCTCCCGCTGGCCGGGCTGTACGCCGCCGGGGCCCTCCTGGTCGGCGCCCAGGGGCGCCGGCGCTGGCCCCAGCTGGCCGCGGCCACCGTCCTGCTCGGCTGCGCCTCCGTCCTCGCCGAGCTGGTGGCCGGAACCCCGCGCTCCGCCCATCCGCCCGGCGGAGCGGTCGGTGCCTTCCTCTCCGAGGAGCTGACCGGATGGTTCTCGGTGCTCGGGACGGTCATCGTCGTGGCCGCGGTGGCCGCCTCTGCGCTCATCGTCGCCACCCGCTTCGCACTGCTGCGCTGGCTCCGGGCCGCCGGGCGGGGGGCGGCTGCCGTCGCCGAGCGAGCACAAGCGGGATTCGCCGACCTGCTCGCCCTGCAGAAACGTGCCCTCGAGGCCCGGGCCCGGGCCCGGGCCCAGGCCCGGCTCGAGGAGGCGGCCTTCCTCGCCCAGCTCGAGGCGGATGACGAGGAGCTCTCCGAGGCCGAGCGAGAGGCGGCCGAGGCGGAGGCCGTCGCCGAGGAGGCGATGCGGCTCCACCACGACGCCGAGGCGGACCAGCTGCGGACCCAGGCTCCCGAGCCTCCCGCCGCCGGAGATCCGGCCTGGGCGGCGTCGCTCGCCGCCGGCGACGTCCCGGCGCCCGCCGAGGACGCTCCCGGCCGGCGCCGGCGCCGCTCCGACGCCGAGCCGGCCGCCGCCGCCGCCCCCTCCCCGGGGCCGGCGGACGAGCCCGCCGCCGCGCCGTCGCCCGCCCCGCCGGCCCGGACCCCGCTCATCGTCGAGCCCAAGGCCCCGCCCAAGCCCAGCGCGCGGAGGGAGCAGGAGCAGTTCGAGTTCGTCGGAGGCCGGACCCGGTTCACCCTCCCGCCCCTGGATGTCCTCGTCTCCAACCGCAAGGAGCGCAGCGCGCTGGACAAGGAGGTCTTCCTCAGCACCGCCGAGCGGCTCCGGGCCAAGCTCGCCGACTTCGGCATCGACGGCGAGGTGGTGGAGATCCGCCCCGGCCCGGTGGTGACCATGTACGAGTTCCTGCCCGGCCCGGGCATCAAGGTCTCCAAGATCGCTTCCCTGGCCGACGACCTGGCGATGGCCATGGAGGCGATGCGCGTGCGCATCGTGGCCCCCATCCCGGGCAAGGGGGTGGTGGGCATCGAGGTCCCCAACCGGGACCGGGAGACGGTCTACCTCCGGGAGATCGTCGAGCAGGACGTCTTCCAGCGCTCGGCGTCCAAGCTGACCATGGGCCTGGGCAAGGACATCGAGGGGATGCCCTTCGTCTTCGACCTGGCCAAGGCCCCGCACCTGCTCATCGCCGGGACCACCGGCTCGGGCAAGTCCGTCTCCGTCAACGCCATGATCATGAGCATCCTCCTCAAGGCCACGCCGGAGGAGGTCCGCTTCCTGATGGTCGACCCGAAGATGCTCGAGCTCTCGGTCTACGAGGGCATTCCGCATCTGCTCCTCCCGGTGGTCACCGACCCGAAGAAGGCGGCGCTCGCCCTGCGCTGGGCGGTGGAGGAGATGGAGCGCCGCTACGCGCTCCTCGCCGAGGCCGGGGTCCGGAACATCGCCGGGTACAACAAGCTGGTGGAGATGCTCGAGGCCCAGGGCGTCCCGGCGCCGCCGAGCAAGCCCGCCCGCCGGGCGTCGGCGCTGATCGTCGACGTGGCCGAGGGCGAGTCCGAAGACGAGGCGCTGGCCCGGGCCGAGACGCTGGGCGTGCCCGTTCCCCGCGAGGGACCGGAGGAGCTCCGCTCCAGCCTGGCCCCGGAGGAGGCCGAGCCGGGCGGGCCGGCCCGGGCCGGGGACTCCGCTCCCGGGGCGCGCGCCGAGATGCGCAAGCTCCCCTACCTGGTGGTGATCATCGACGAGCTGGCGGATCTGATGATGGTCGCCAGCCGGGAGGTGGAGACCTCCATCGCCCGCCTGGCGCAGATGGCGCGGGCCGCCGGTATCCATCTCATGGTCGCCACCCAGCGCCCGTCGACCGACGTGGTGACCGGGGTGATCAAGGCCAACTTCCCGACCCGCATCAGCTTCATGCTCCGCACCAAACCGGACTCGATGACCATCCTCGGCACCACCGGCGCCGAGGCGCTGCTCGGGATGGGCGACATGCTCCTCATGCCCCCCACCAGCTCGCACCTGGCCCGCGTCCACGGCGCCTTCGTCTCCGAGGCGGAGATCAAGGCCGCGGTCGATCACCTCAAGGCGCAGGGCAAGCCGGTCTACGACGAGTCCATCCTCCGCGCCCGCGACGACGAGGGAGCCGATGCCGGGCTGGACGACGAGCTCTCCGACGAGCTCTACGACCAGGCGCTGGCGGTGGTGAGCGACATGCGCCAGGTGAGCATCAGCATGCTCCAGCGCAAGATGCGCATCGGGTACAACCGCGCGGCGCGGATGATCGAGCGGATGGAGCGCGACGGGGTGGTCGGACCGGCGGACGGCGCCAAGCCCCGCGAGGTCCTACTCCGGCCGCTGGGCGAGATGCCCGGCGCCGGGGCGCTCTAGCGAGCCCACCACCGCCCCCCGGGCCCGGCGCCCCCGAGGCTGGCTGCAACAATCGCCCGGGCGACCGGTCGTAGGGTAAGACCCCTCGACCCGCCTGCCTCCCCCCGGAGCCTGACCGCATGCAGGAGCTCGCCGCCGTCGCCCTCGACACCGCCCGCAGCAAGGGCGCCTCCTACGCCGACATCCGCATCAATCGGTACCGGCAGCAGTCCCTCTTCGCCCGCGAGAACCACATCCAGAACGCCCAGACCCTGGAGCGCTACGGGTTCGGGGTGCGGGTGGTGGTCGACGGGGTGTGGGGCTTCGCCGCCTCGTGCCGGGTGAGCAAGGAGGACATCGCCCGCATCGCCGCCGAGGCGGTGGCCATCGCGCGCGCCAACCGGGCCACCCGGCGCGACCCGGTGGAGCTGGTGCCCATTCCCAAGGCGGTCGACACCTGGCAGACCCCGGTGGTCAAGAATCCGTTCCGGGTATCCATCGGCACCAAGGCCGACCTCCTCCTGGCCATGAACGCCTCCGCCCTCAAGGGCGGGGCGAGCTTCGTCAACTCGGCCGTCTTCTGCACCGAGGAGGACAAGACCTTCGCCTCCACCGACGGCTGCGCCATCAACCAGCTCCTCACCCGGGTCTGGCCCTTCTTCGTGGTCACGGTGGTGGACAGGGCCAGCGGACGGTTCGACACCCGCGCCGGGCTGTGCAGCCCGATGGGGACCGGCTGGGAGTACGTGGAGAGCTACCCGCTGGTCGCCGAGGCCGCCCTGGCCGCCGAGCAGTGCCGCCAGAAGCAGGCCGCCAAGAGCGTCGCCCCGGGCAAGAAGGACCTCGTCCTCTCCCCCGAGCACATGTGGCTCACCATCCACGAGTCCGTCGGCCACCCCACCGAGCTCGACCGGGCCCTGGGCTACGAGGCCAACTTCGCCGGCACGTCGTTCGTCACCCCGGACCAGCTCGGCAAGCTCCAGTATGGCGCGGCGAAGTGGATGAACATCGTGGCCGACAAGACGCAGAAGGATGGGCTGGCCACCTGCGGCTACGACGACGACGGGGTGAAGACCACCGAGTTCGACATCGTCAAGGAAGGGCGCTTCGTCGGCTACCAGACCATCCGCGAGCAGGTGGCCCGCTACGGAACGATGCTCGGCGACAGCCGGCTCAAGGCCTGCTGCTACGCCGACGATTTCGCCTCCGTCCCCTTCCAGCGGATGCCCAACGTCTCGCTCCGTCCCCACGACTGGAGCGGAAAGAAGGTCGGCCCGGAGCAGCTCGTCGCCGACGTGAAGGATGGCGTGCTCATCGAGGGGGCGGGGAGCTTCTCCATCGATCAGCAGCGCTACAACTTCCAGTTCGGCGGACAGGTGTTCTGGGAGATCAAGAACGGAAAGAAGGTGGGCATGCTCCGCGATGTCGCTTACCAGGCCCGCACCCCCCAGTTCTGGGGAAGCCTGGACATGGTCGGCTCGCCGGACTTCTACAAGCTGGGCGGCTCCTTCTTCGACGGCAAGGGCCAGCCCACCCAGACCAACTCCGTGTCGCACGGGTCGAGCTGGTGCCGCTTCCGCGGGGTGAACGTGATCAACACCGGGAGGAAGATTTGAGCTTCCTGACCGACGCCGACGCCAAGCGCATCACCGAGAAGCTGCTCGCCGCGGCCGCCGCACCCGAGACGCGCGTCTATCTCAACCCCTCGCGGGGCGGGAACACGCGTTTTGCCCGGAACGAGGTGACCACCAGCGGCTTCACCGAGACCTGCATCGTCCAGGTGACCTCCAGCTACGGGCTGCGCAACGGCACGGCGCAGACCAACCAGATCGACGACGCCTCGCTGGTGGACGTCGTCCGCCGCGCCGAGGAGATCGCACGGCTCGCGCCCGAGGACCCGGAGGCCATGCCCGTCCTCGGACCGCAGACCTACACCGCCTCGCCGGGGCTGTTCTCCGCCGACGCCGAGCAGATCAACGCCGAGTACCGGGGGAAGATCGTCGGCGAGGCCATCGCCGCCGCCCGGGCCAAGGGCCTGGAGGCAGCCGGGTTCGTCCAGAACTTCGCCGACGCCGACGCCATCGCCACCTCCAAGGGGCTGTTCGCCTACCGGCGCACGACCGGCATCGTCTACAACCTCACCGCCCGGTCGAACGACGGCGGGAGCGGATGGGGCGGAGGGGTGAGCAACAGCGTCGCCGGCTTCGAGCCGTCGAGCATGACCGCCCGCGCCATCGACGTGGCGCTCCGGAGCGCCAGGGCGGTGGCCCTGGAGCCGGGCAACTACACCGCCATCCTCCCGGCCGAGTGCGTGGCCGACCTGGCGGTGAACCTCCTGGCCGGATTCGACCAGCGCGGCATCGACGAGGGCCGGAGCTTCCTCTCCCAGTTCCAGAAGCAGATCGCCGCCGGCGACAAGCTGTTCAGCGAGAAGGTGACCCTGATCAGCGACCCGGCCTCGCTCGAGGCGCCGAGCAACAACTTCGACATCGAGGGGCAGCCGCTGCGCCGGACGGAGTGGATCCGGGAGGGGGCGGTGAAGGCCATCGCCTGCTCGCGCTACTGGGCGAAGAAGGCCGGGCGGGAGCCGCTCCCCGGTCCGGAGAACTTCGTCATGAGCGGGGGAAAGACGAGCCTGGACGAGATGGTCGCCTCCACCCAGCGTGGCCTCCTGGTCACCCGCTTCTGGTACGTGCGCCCGGTCGACCCGCAGACCGCCCTGTACACCGGCCTGACCCGCGATGGATGCTTCCTGGTGGAGAACGGTAAGGTCACCCGGCCGGTGAAGAACTTCCGGTGGAACGAGACGCCGGTGAAGATGCTGCGCAACATCGAGGCCATGGGGCCGACGCGGCGGGTGATCACCAGCGAGCGGGACATCGGCTCGGCCCTCGCCTTCCCGTCGCTCAAGGTCACCGACTTCACCTTCTCCTCGCTGTCCGACGCCATCTAGGGACCTGCCACCGATGACCCGGCCGATGACCCGCCGCACCGTGCTCAAGGCCGCCGGAGCCGTGGCCGCGGCGACCGCCCTGCCGCTGCCGGCCCTGGCCGGGCCGGGGCGCTTCACCTTCGCCCGGGCCCGCTACCACTCCGGCGACTGGGACGCCGATCCCCAGATGCCGGCCAACCTGCTCAACTCCCTGGTGGAGTACACGCGCATCCTGGTCGATCCCCGCGAGCAGGTGGTCGCCCTGGACAGCGCCGAGCTGTCCTCCTTCCCCTTCCTCTACCTCACCGGGCACGGCCTGGTCCGGTTCTCCCGCGCGGAGAAGGAGACCTTCGGCCGCTACGTCGACGAGGGCGGCTTCGTCTTCGCCGACGACTGCAACCACGATCTGGGCGGGCTCTTCGCCCAGAGCTTCGAGCGCGAGATGGCCGACCTCTTTCCCGGCCAGCTCCGGACGCTGCCCAACTCGCACGCGCTCTACACCGCCGCCTTCGCCTTCCCTGACGGACCACCGGCCACCCACCACGAGCTCAACGGCTGGGGCGACAACCTGGTTCACGACCATCTCCGGGCGATCGCCATCCGGGGCAAGGTGGGCGTCCTCTACTCGAACAAGGACTACGGCTGCGAGTGGGACTACGACCTCTCCAGCAAGCAGTACCTGGCCGAGGACAACACCAAGTTCGGCGTGAACATCGTCACCCACGCCCTGCTCCGATGACCGCCACGCCGGGCGGCGTCGACGCGCTGCTCGGGCGGGCGCATGCTTTGGAGGCGCAGATCCAGCGCCGCATCCTCGGCCAGCCCACCGTGGTCCGCGAGCTCCTGGTGACGCTGCTCGCCGGCGGGCACGCGCTGGTCCGGGGCGTTCCCGGGCTGGCCAAGACGCTCCTCGCCCGGTCGCTGGCCGAGGCCACCCATCTCTCCTTCCAGCGCATCCAGTTCACCCCGGACCTCCTTCCCTCGGACATCACCGGGAGCGAGGTGCTGGACGAGGTGGAGGGGCGGCGCGCCCTCCGCTTCCTGCCCGGTCCGGTCTTCGTCAACCTGTTGCTCGCCGACGAGATCAACCGCACCGCCCCGAAGACCCAGGCCGCCCTCCTCGAGGCGATGGCCGAGCACCAGGTCACCATCGGCGGCACGTCGCACCGGCTGCCCGAGCCCTTCTGCGTGGTCGCCACCCAGAATCCCATCGAGCAGGAGGGCACCTACCCCCTCCCCGAGGCCCAGCTCGACCGGTTCCTGCTCTGCATCCGCATCGACTATCCGCCCGAAGGGGACGAGGTGCGGGTGCTGCAGGCCACCACCGGAAGCCCGTCCAGCCGGCTCGAGCCGGTGCTCGAGCTGGAGGACCTCCTCCGCCTCCAGGCCCTCGTCCGCGAGGTGGCCGTGGCCGAGTCGCTGGTCCAGACGGTGGTCCGGCTGGTCCGCTCGAGCCGGCCGGGGACGCCCGGCGCGGACCCGGCCTCGGAGCCGGTGGCCTGGGGTGCCGGGCCGCGCGGAGGTCAGGCGCTCCTCCTGGCCGCCAAGGCCCGGGCGCTGCTCGAGGGACGCTTCGCTGCCTCCGCCGAGGACGTGGCCGCGCTGGCCTGCCCCGTGCTCCGCCACCGCCTGGTCCTCTCCTGGGCCGCGCAGGGCGAGGGGGTCGATGCCGATGCCGTCGTCCGTCAGCTTCTCCACGCCGCCGGCCTCTGAGCCGGGGCCCCTTCTGGACCGGGCGCTGCGGGCGGCCCTGGTCGGGCTGGGCCTTCCGCTGCACCGCGTGCGGGGGGTGCTCCCCGGCACGCATCCCGGCTCGGGGCCCGGGCCGGGCGAGGACTTCTTCCAGCACCGGCAGTACGCCCCGGGCGAGGACGTCCGGGCCGTGGACTGGCGAGCCAGCGCTCGCCTCGGCCACCTCCTGGTGAAGGAGCGCCACCGGCCGCTGCGCCAGCCGCTGGTCCTGCTCCTCGACGCCAGCGCGTCGATGGAGTTCCCGGGCGGGGGACCGACCAAGGCTCGCTGCGCCCGCCAGCTGGCCGCCGCCCTTGCCCTGCTGGCGCTGAGGCGCCGTGACCCGGTGAGCCTCCAGCTCCTCGGCCCGCGCGGGTTCACCCCGGCCGGACGGATTCTCCCCGGGACGGGGGCCGCCCCGGCGGCGGAGGCGCTCCTCTCCCGTGCCCGGGGCGGAGGCCGGGCCGACGTCGGGCAGGCGCTCGCCTCGCTGCTCCCGGAGCGCTTCACCGCCCAGCACCTGGTCCTGCTCTCCGACCTCTACGGGGACACGGCCCTCCTCCTCCGGGCCCTGGAGAGGCTGGTGCGGGCGGGAGCCGCCTTCAGCGTGCTCCACGTCCTCTCCGAGGCAGACCGGTCCGTCCCGGGCGGCGCCGGCGCGGTGCGCGACGTGGAGACCGGCGAGGCGCGCTCCATCCCGGCTCACGAGCGGGGGGCCTTCTCGGCGCGGGTGGAGGCCTGGGCCGCGGCGCTCGAGCGGGACGCCACCGGCGCGGGGGCCGAGTGGCTGAGCGTCGATGCCGCCCGCCCACCCGGGGCGACCCTCCGGGAATGGCTCGGAGGACGGGAATGATCGCCCTCCTCCTCGGCGCGGCCCTGGCCGCCGCCGCCGCCCTCTCGTGGCTCCACCTCCGGCCCGCCGGCGAGGCCCGCGCCGT
>DASPUU010000284.1:0-3675 GCA_035622755.1 Myxococcaceae bacterium | reverse complement strand
GGCCAGATCGTCCAGGTCCGTGGGAGGGGCGAGCACCGCGTCCGGAACCGCGCCGACCACCGCCCGCGCCAGCGCATCCTCCCCGGGACCCCAGGCGACCACCGGACGCCGCCCCTCGCTCGCCAGCGCCCCGGCCGCCGCGGCGAATGCCCCGGGCGGGATGCGGCGCCAGCCGAGCCGGCCACCGGGCAGGACCACGGCATGCGGCGCGGCGCGGACCTCGGCGAGCAGCGCTCCGAGCGCCGGGCGCGGGCGGGGAGTCCTGAACGACAGGCGGGAGACGGGGCGGACCTCGCCGAGCGGGGACAACACGTGAAGCCGCTGGGCCACCTCGGACCGCGTGTCCGGGCGGGCCTCGATGCGGACGTCGTGCAGGAGGCCGGTGGGCCAGACCGCCGGGCCCACCACCGGGGCTGGACCGGCGACGAGGCGCGAGACGAGCGCCGAGGTGACGGCCGGGATCTCCCAGTTGCCGCAGTCCACCACCGCGTCCCACGGCCCGAGACGGCGGAGGGTACGGATCCCGGGAGCGAGCGGGCCCAGGGCCAGCGCCGCCCGGTCGAGGGCGTGCAGTCCGTCGAGCGCCGGATGGCCGTCCAGGACGCGGAGGCAGCGCGCATGCACCAGCGCATGGACCTCGGCCGGCGGCGCCAGGGTCTTGAGCGTCGAGAGGAGCGGGGTGAGCAGGAGCGCCTCGCCGACCCGGTCGTCGATGCGCACGAGCAGGATGCGCCGGGCCCGGGCCAGCTGCCCGGGCGCCCGGGCCCGACGGCCGGGACGGAAGAGGAGCGCCGCGGCGAGGAGCGCCAGCGCACGTTTGGCCAGGCCCTCGAGGCGCTTGAGCGGCGTCATGGAAGGCAGCGGAGGAGACTACTCCTTGCCGCCCGGGTCCGGGGCCCGTAGAACCCGAGGCTTCTTGGGAACCCTGCGGAGCATGACCGGCTTCGGCGTGGGGCGCGGCCGCGCCGGCGACGAGGAGCTCACCGCCGAGCTCCGGGCGGTGAACCACAAGTACCTCGAGGTCAAGGTCCGGCTCCCGCGCGAGCTCGCCTCGCTGGAGCCGGAGGTGCAGCGCCAGGTGAAGACCGCCTGCACCCGGGGCGCGGTGGAGGCCAGCATCCGGCGCGTCACGCCCACCGCGTCGGGCAGTGTCCCCGTCGTCGACCCGGCCATGGCGCGGGCCTGGCGCAGCGCCCTGGGCGAGGTGGCTCGCGCCGCCGGGCTTCCCGACACCGTCGGTGTGGCGGACGTCGCCGCGCAGACCGGGGTGGTGCGGATGGAGGAGCCGACGGTCGACCTGGCGTCGGCCACCCGGGCCGCCGAGGCGGCCCTGGCCGAGGCCCTGGCCGGCCTGCTCGGGATGCGGGAGCGCGAGGGCGCGGCGCTCGAGCGCGACCTCCGGGCGCGCCTGGAGCGCGTGGCCGAGCTGGTCGGTGAGCTCGAGGCGCTGGCGCCGCAGGCGGTGGCCGATTATCGCGACCGGCTGGCGGCGCGGATCGCCGAGCTGACCGGCGGGGTGGGCGTGGAACCGGGCCGGCTCGCCCAGGAGCTGGCCCTCTTCGCCGAGCGCACCGACGTGGCCGAGGAGCTGACCCGGCTCCAGTCGCACCTCGGGCAGTTCCGCGCGCTGCTCGGCTCCCCCGAGCCGGCGGGGCGCAAGCTCGATTTCCTGCTCCAGGAGATGAACCGGGAAGTGAACACCACCGGGAGCAAGATCCAGAGCGGCCAGGGCTCGGTCCGGGTGGTGGAGCTCAAGGCCGAGCTGGAGCGGATCCGCGAGCAGGTGCAGAACGTCGAATGAGACAGCCTGCCCCGCGCCACCGAGGCCTCCTGCTCGTCCTCTCCGCCCCCTCGGGGACGGGGAAGACCACGCTCGCCCGCCGCCTCGTCTCGCGGGTGGCGCGCGCCGAGTTCTCGGTGAGCGTGACCACCCGGCCCCGGCGCGGCGGGGAGCGCGAGGGCGTCGACTACCACTTCGTCGATCCGCGGGCCTTCCAGCGAAGGATCGACCGCGGCCAGCTCCTCGAGTGGGCCGAGGTCCACGGCCACTTCTACGGGACGCCCCGCGGGCCGGCGGAGCGAGCCCTGCGCTCGGGCGACATGATCGTCTTCGACATCGACGTGCAGGGGGGGCGCAGCGTGCAGCGCCTCTACCCGGAGGCGGTGCTGGTCTTCGTCCTGCCTCCCTCGCTGCGCGAGCTGGAGCGGCGGCTGCGCCGGCGCGGCACCGACGGCCCGGACACCATCCGCCGGCGGATGCTCGCCGCCCGGGCCGAGATCGAGCAGGGCCTGGCCGCCTACGACTACGTGGTGGTGAACGACGACTTCGACCATGCCCTGGCGGAGCTGGAGGCCATCGTCACCGCCGAGCGCTGCCGGCGGGGGCGCGGGCGGCTCGCCGCCACCCGGCTCCGGCGTGGTTGACAGGATGCGTCAAGCGAGCTAAGCATCTGATTTGCCGGTGGTTCCACCAGAGTCCCGGCCGTCCCGGGCCTGCCGGTGCCGAGCTCGGGGCGTGAATTCCAGCGAAGTTGACATGGGGTCGGCCGTCCGCTACACAGCGCCCCCCCTGCGCCGCCCCCTCGCTCCGAGGGGACCGTCGCAGCCAGCTTGACGGGGTTGCATCAGGACGCGTACAACCGCGGGTTCCGCACAGGACCTCCGGTCGGAAGCGGCTCGGTCTTTGAAAACCGGATAGCAAGTCCAAGACGATTGCGGAAACCGCAGTCAATTCAAGGACGTCCGCGGGTTCCACTCGCCCTCCTGGAGACAGGGCAGGCGAGCCCGGGTCCGCCGGACGCCACGAACAGCGAGCCAGGGAGCTCCTCCTGTGGAGGAGCCTCCCTGGACGACGCCAAGTTCAGACATTTCCAGTTTTCAATTGGAGAGTTTGATCCTGGCTCAGAACGAACGCTGGCGGCGTGCCTAACACATGCAAGTCGAGCGCGAACGGAGCAATCCTAGTAGAGCGGCGCACGGGTGCGTAACACGTGGGTAATCTGCCTCGAAGCCCGGGATAACCTGCCGAAAGGCAAGCTAATACCGGATAAGCCTCCGGGTTCCTCGGAACCTGAAGGAAAAGGTGGCCTCTATTTATAAGCTATCACTTCGAGATGAGCCCGCGGCCCATCAGCTCGTTGGCGGGGTAACGGCCCACCAAGGCAACGACGGGTAGCTGGTCTGAGAGGACGATCAGCCACACTGGAACTGAGACACGGTCCAGACTCCTACGGGAGGCAGCAGTGGGGAATTTTGCGCAATGGGCGAAAGCCTGACGCAGCAACGCCGCGTGTGTGATGAAGGTCTTCGGATTGTAAAGCACTTTCGACCGGGACGAAACGCTGCTGGCTAACATCCAGCAGCCTGACGGTACCGGGAGAAGAAGCACCGGCTAACTCTGTGCCAGCAGCCGCGGTAATACAGAGGGTGCAAGCGTTGTTCGGAATTATTGGGCGTAAAGCGCGTGTAGGCGGCTTTGCAAGTCGGGTGTGAAAGCCCTCGGCTCAACCGAGGAAGTGCGCCCGAAACTGCAGAGCTTGAGTACCGGAGAGGATGGCGGAATTCCCCAAGTAGAGGTGAAATTCGTAGATATGGGGAGGAACACCGGTGGCGAAGGCGGCCATCTGGACGGATACTGACGCTGAGACGCGAAAGCGTGGGGAGCAAACAGGATTA
>DASPUU010000283.1:0-9410 GCA_035622755.1 Myxococcaceae bacterium | reverse complement strand
GGCAACACCTACGAGGTCGTCGCCCGCGCCCTGGCCGGGCTCCGCCGCATCGAATCGCTCGTCGAGCCGGACGGAAGCCCCCTCGACCTGCGAACGTTCCCCCAGGCCTGAGCCTCCCCCGGGGCCCTGGCGCCGTCCGCCTCCCGTGTTAGCTCATCGGCCGCCATGTGCGGCCGCTTCACCACCCGCCTCACCCCCGCGGAGCTGGTCGAGGCCTTCGGCCTGGCGGGCGTGGAGGAGGCTCCGGCCCGCGCCCTCCCCGCGCGCTTCAACATCTCCCCGCGCCAGGACGTCCCGGTGGTCACCAACCAGGGCCCCCGGCTTCTGCGGGCCTTCCGCTGGGGGCTGGTCCCCTGGTGGGCGAAGGACCTCCGCACCGGCGACCGGCTGATCAACGCCCGGATCGAGTCGCTCGGCCAGCGCCCGGCCTTCCGGGCCGGCGAGCGGAACCGGTGCCTGGTGCTGGCCGACGGCTTTTACGAGTGGAAGCGGGAGCGAGGGCGCAAGCAGCCCTTCTTCTTCGAGCTCGAGGGGGCCGCGCCCTTCGCCTTCGCCGGCATCTGGGACCGCTGGCACGAGCCGGCCGGCACGACCCTGCACAGCTGCCTTCTCCTCACCCAAGCCGCCACCGGGGAGGTGGCGCGCGTGCATGACCGGATGCCCATCGTGCTGCCCAGGCGCCTCTACGAGACCTGGCTCAGCCCGGAGGCCGTCCCCCTGGCCGTCTGGAAAGAGCGCCTGCGGAAGCTGTCCCCGCCCTTCCGCTCCCGCCGCGTCTCCCCCTACGTCAACGTCGCGGAGCACGAGGGGCCGGGGTGCCTCGCCCCACCGCCGGCGAGCCCGGGGTAGCGCCGGCGATTAGAGTCCGGCGCTCCGGCCATGGGCCCGCCCGCCGACCCGCTCGCCCGGTTCCAGCCCGCAGTGAGGGACTGGTTCCTGGCCACCTTCCCCGCTCCCACGCCGCCCCAGGCGCTGGGATGGCCGGTGCTCGCCCGGCGCGAGTCCACCCTGCTCCTCGCGCCCACCGGCACCGGCAAGACGCTGGCCGCATTTCTCGCCTGCATCGACCGGCTCATGTTCGAGCCGCTCCCCCCGCGCGCCCAGCGCTGCCGGGTCCTCTACGTCTCGCCCCTCAAGGCCCTGGCGGTGGACGTGGAGCGCAACCTCCGCGCGCCCCTGCTCGGCATCGCCAACGTCGCCGCCGCGCGCGGCGACCCCCACCTGCTCCCGGCCATCGCCGTCAGGACCGGGGACACGCCGCCGGCGGACCGGGCCCGCTTTCGCCGGGAGCCGGCCGACATCCTCATCACCACCCCCGAGTCGCTCTACCTGCTCCTCACCTCGCGCGCGCGCGAGGCGCTGCGCAGCGTGGACACGGTCATCGTCGACGAGATCCACGCCCTGGTCCCCACCAAGCGCGGCGCCCATCTCATGCTCAGCCTGGAGCGCCTCGAGGCGCTCACCGGCCGCCCGCTCCAGCGCATCGGGCTCTCCGCCACCCAGCACCCCCTCGACGAGGTGGCCCGCTTCCTGGGCGGGGCCGCCCTGGCCGCTCCTGGACGCGGCCAGGAGGTCGCGGCCCCGCTGGCCGAGGCGCCCCTCGCCGTGGCCGAGCTCGACGCCGAGTTCGCCCGCCCGGCCGACGGCGTCCCGGCGCTGCGCCCGGTGACCATCGTCGATGCCGGCGCGCCCAAGGCCCTGGCGCTGCGCATCGAGGTCCCGGTGGAGGACATGGCCCGCCTCGACGTCGGGGCGCCCGCCTCCCCGGAGTCGTCCCTCCGCGGTCGCACCTCGCTCTGGACCGCCATTCATCCCCGGCTCCTCGAGCTCGTCCGGAGCCACACCTCGACCCTGCTCTTCGTCAACAGCCGGCGGGTGGCCGAGCGCCTGGCCGCCGCGCTCAACGAGCTCGCCGGCGAGACGCTGGTGCGCGCCCACCACGGCTCGCTCGCCCGGGGCCAGCGGCTGGAGGTCGAGGAGGCGCTCAAGGCGGGGCAGCTCCGGGCGCTGGTGGCCACCAGCTCCCTCGAGCTGGGCATCGACATGGGAGCCGTCGACCTGGTCATCCAGATCGCGGCGCCCCCCAGCGTGGCCGCCGGGCTCCAGCGCATCGGCCGCGCCGGCCACCGCATCGGCGAGCCGAGCACAGGCGTCGTCTTCCCCAGGTACCGGGCCGACCTCTTGGCCTGCGCCGCCCTCACCCGGGCCATGCACGAGGGCCGGGTGGAGCCCATCCGCTACCCGCGCAACCCGCTCGACGTGCTGGCTCAGCAGGTGGTGGCCATGGCCGCCACCGAGGCCTGGCCGGTGGACGCGCTCTACGCCCGCATCCGCTGCGCGGCTCCCTTCGCCGAGCTGTCCCGCGCCACCTTCGACGGGGTGCTGGACATGCTCGCCGGGCGCTACGCCTCGGAGGCCTTCGCCGGGCTCCGGCCCCGGCTCACCTGGGACCGGGTGGCGGGCACCGTCACCGGCCGCGAGGGCAGCCAGCGCCTGGCCATCGCCAACGGCGGCACCATCCCCGACCGCGGGCTGTACGGCGTCTTCCTCGCCGAGGGGGAACGGCGCCAGGCGCGGGTGGGCGAGCTCGACGAGGAGATGGTCTTCGAGAGCAAGGTGGGGGACGTCTTTCTCCTCGGGGCCTCGAGCTGGCGCATCGAGGAGATCACCCACGACCGCGTGCTGGTCTCCCCCGCGCCGGGCCAGCCGGGCCGGATGCCCTTCTGGCGGGGCGAGGCGCCCGGACGACCCCTGGAGACGGGGCGGGCCATTGGCCGGCTCCTCCGGGAGCTCCGCGCCGAGGCTCGCCCGGCGGCCCTCGCCCGGCTCGTCGAGGCGCACGACCTCGACCCGCGCGCGGCCGACAATCTCCTTCGCTACCTGGACGACCAGGCGGCCGCCACCGGGGACGTCCCGGACGACCGCACGCTGCTCCTCGAGCGGACCCGCGACGAGATGGGGGACTGGCGCATCTGCCTCCTCTCCCCCCTCGGCGGGCGGGTGCATGCCCCCTGGTCGATGGCCATCGTGGCCGGGGTCCGGGACGCCCTGGGCGTCGAGGCGGAGACCACCTGGACGGACGACGGCATCGTGGTGCGCCTCCCGGAGACCGAGTCTCCCCCCGACCCGTCGCTGTTCCTCCCCGGCCCGCACCAGGTGGAGGCGCTGGTGCTCGGCCAGCTCGGGTCGACGCCGCTCTTCGCGGCGAGGTTCCGGGAGATCGCCGCGCGGGCCCTGCTCCTTCCGCGCCGGCGCCCCGGCTCCCGGACCCCGCTCTGGCAGCAGCGCAAGCGGGCCTCGGACCTGCTCGCCGTCGCCTCGCGCTTCGGCAGCTTTCCCATGCTGCTCGAGGCCTACCGCGAGTGCCTGCGCGACGTCTTCGACCTTCCCGCGCTGACCTCGGTCCTGGCCGCGGTGGAGGACGGGAGCCTGCGGGTCCGGACGGTGGACACGCGCCTCCCCTCGCCCTTCGCCGCCTCCCTGCTGTTCGGCTTCGTGGCCAACTTCCTCTACGACGGCGACGCTCCGCTCGCCGAGCGGCGTGCCCAGGCGCTCACCGTGGACCAGGCGCAGCTCCGGGAGCTGCTCGGCGAGTCGGAGCTCCGCGAGCTGCTCGACGCCGGGGTGATGGCCGAGGTGGAGGCCGAGCTCCAGCACCTCGCCCCCCCCGCCCTGGCGCGGACCCCGGACGCGGTGCACGACCTGCTCCTCCGCCTCGGGGACCTGACGCGGGAGGAGCTGGCCGCTCGCTGCCTCCCCGAGGCCGCGGACGCGGTCGACGCGCTGGTGGCGGCCAGGCGGGTGGTGGCGGTGCGGATGGGCGGGGAGCCGCGCCTGGTGGCGGTGGAGGATGCCGTCCGCGTCCGCGACGGCCTGGGCGTCGAGCTTTTCTCCGAGCTGCCCGAGGCCCTGCTCGTCCCGGTCCGCGAGCCCCTCCTCGAGCTCGTGGCCCGCTACGCCCGAAGCCACACCCCGTTCACCGCTCCGGCGGTGGCGCGGCGGCTGGGCGTTCCCGGCGAGGTGGCCGCCGCGGCGCTCCGGACGCTGGTCGCTCGCGGCCGGCTGCTCGAGGGGGCCTTCCGGCCGGGGGGCACCGAGCGCGAATGGTGCACGCCCGAGGTGCTCGCCACCCTGCGGCGGCGCTCGCTCGCCCGCCTGCGCCACGCCGTCGAGCCGGTGGAGCCGGCCGTCCTCGGGCGCCTTGTCGCCCACTGGCAGCGCATCACCCGGCGCCGCTCGGGGCTCGACGCCGTCCTCGACGCGGTGGAGCAGCTCCAGGGGTGCCCGGTTCCCGCCTCGGTGCTGGAGTCGGACATCCTCCCGGCGCGGGTGGAGGGTTACCGGCCCGCCGACCTGGACGCGCTGGCGGCGGCGGGCGAGGTGGCCTGGGTGGGCGTCGAACCGCTCGGCGAGCGCGATGGGCGCATCGCGCTCTACCTCACCGACCAGCTCCCGCGACTGGTCCGCCCGCCGCCGGCCGGCTCCCGCGTGGACCGGGAGCCCCTCGGCGAGCGCGAGCTGGCGATGCTCGAGCATCTCCGCGGCTCGGGCGCGTCCTTCTTCGGGCCCCTCCACCAGGCGGCGGGCGGCGGGTTCCCGCGCTCCACCCGGGAGGCCCTCTGGCACCTCGTCTTCGAGGGGCTCGTCAGCAACGACGGCTTCGCCGCGCTGCGGGCCTTCCTCGCGCCCCCTGAGGACCGGCGGAGGCGGCGGGGCGAGCGTACCCGGGCCGCCTTCCGGAGCCGCCGCTCCGCCCCGCCGGGGACGGAGGGCCGCTGGTCCCTGGTGCAGGCGCGCCTGGACGCGGCCGTCTCGTCCACTGCCTGGAGCGCGGCGACGGCCGAGCAGCTCCTCGCCCGCTACGGCCTGGTCACCCGCGAGGTGGCGCAGACGGAGCAGCTCGCCGGCGGCTTCGCGGCGGTGGGCACCGTCCTCCACGCCCTCGAGGAGGCGGGGCGCATCCGGCGCGGGTATTTCGTGGCCGGGGTGGGCGCCTCGCAGTTCGTCCTTCCCGAGGTGTTGGACCTGCTCCGCTCGCTCCGGGCCCCGGCCGAGCGTCCGGAGGTGGTCCGCCTGGCAGCCACCGACCCGGCCAATCCCTACGGGACCCTCCTCCGCTGGCCGGAGCAGGCGGGCGAGGTCCCGGCGCGACCGGCCCGGGCGGT
This sequence comes from Myxococcaceae bacterium, assembly GCA_035622755.1. Lineage (GTDB taxonomy): Bacteria > Myxococcota > Myxococcia > Myxococcales > Myxococcaceae > JADGRA01. The sequence goes on along the minus strand of DASPUU010000283.1, from coordinate 4,245 downwards.
GGGCGCCCAGGTGGTGCTCGTCGACGGAGCGCTCGCCGCGTGGCTCGGGCGCGGCGGCCGCCAGGGATGGGTGTGGCTCCCCGAGGGTGAGCCGGACCGGAGCCGGGTGGCGCGTGCCGTCGCGGCGGCGTGGGCGGAGCTCGCCAAGGCAGCCCGGACGGACCGCCACGGTGGCCTGCTCATCACCGAGCTGGACGGACGCGCTGCCGCCGAGCACCCGCTGGCGCTCTTCCTCGCCGAGGCGGGGTTCGTCGTCTCCTCGCTCGGCCTCCACCTGCGCCGCCCGAGGCCCGAGCCGGCGGACCTGTTCTCCGGCAGGGGGAACTGACGGAAGGGAAGGCGGCCCCCCCGGTCACACCCAGAGCGCCCGGGGGATGCTGCACCAGTCCTCGGCGCGGACCCGGGCGTCGAGCGCCCGGAGCATGGGAAGGCCTCCCACCCTCGCCTCGCGCACGCCGCCCTCCAGCCCATCCGGGAAGGGGAAGCCCTCGGCATCCTCCCAGAAGCGGACCTCGGCCAGGCCCGCGTCACGGGCGACGGCGCGGGCGGCGGTCACCAGCGCGCGGGCATGACGCGCCGATTGTGCCGAGAGCCAGTGCATCCAGAGGCGGCTGTCCCTGGGCTGGGCGTAGAAGAGGGCGAGCGAGTCCTCCAGCGCCGCGCCGCATGCCTTCGGGCGGGGGCGGTCGAGCTCGCTCGCGTAGATGCGCTCGCGCTCCAGGAACCATTCCAGGGTGTCGGTGGTGGGAAGCACCACGAAGCGTCCGGCGGGAACGGGTTGCGCCCCCCAGCGCCAGCCGAGCGCCTCCTCCCCGAAGAGGAGGGCCTCGCTGCTCGCTCCGGCGGCGGCGGCCGGCCACCTCCAGTCGAAGGCCGGACGCGCCCGGAAGCCACTCCGCGCGTACTGTGCGGCGCCCACGTCGGAGAAGAGCACCACCGCGTGGGCGGCGTCCTCACCGGCCAGGGTCTCCGAGAGGAGGTCCAGCATCCGGGTGGCGTGCCCCTTCCGGCGCAGGGGCTCCTCGGTGAACACCGAGGCCACGCCCGAGGAGATGCCCCACTCCTCGCCTTCGTCCGTCCGCACGACGCTGGGGAGGGCGAAGGTCTCGCACGAGGAGAGGATGCGGTCCGATGCGTCGACCAGGAGCCAGGTGCGCATCCCCAGTCGCGGGACGGCCAGCGCCCGCAGGCGCCGCTCCCGCCGGAGGTAGGCGTCCAGGCTCAGCCCCTCCCCCCAGGCCGCGGCGGTGAGAGGGTCGCGTGCCTGCTTCTGCGCCTCGTCGGCGCGCACCAGACGGCGGTCGTCGGCGCGGTCCATGAATTTCCCTGTGGGGTGCTACTGGAGCAGAGCCTTCCGCTTCGAGGCGATGGCGCCGGTCATCCAGGCGCCGCGCTGGACCTCGGGGAGGCTGGCCACCAGCTCGTCGGCACGGGCGAGCGTCGCCTGGGCGCCGCTCCGGTCGCCCAGCGCGGCCTCGGCCTCGGCCTTGGTGAGGAGGACCCGGAGGGTGCGCGGGCCGTAGACCAGGCGCTCCGCCTGCTCGGCGGCGGCCAGCGCCCTGGCCGGCTGGTGCATGGCCAGGTAGGCCACCGCCAGCCGTGCCGGCGGGTTGTAGTCGCGGGGGAAATCGCGCGCCGACTGCTCGAGCATGGGCACCGCCCGCTCCGGCTGGCCGAGCGCGAGGTAGGCGGAGAGCCGGTGCGAGTCGAAGACGGCCCGCGCCTCGCTGCTCTTCGCCCGGGCCGCCTCGCCCTCGAGGAAGGCGGCCCAGTCCGCCGCCGCCGCCCGCGCACCGGCGGCGTCCCCGCGCTCGCGCCTCGCCTCGACCAGGGTCTGGTAGAGCCCGCTCCGATCGTCGGCGAGCATCGGCACCGAGCTGTCCCGGGACAGCTCGGCCACCTTCGCCTCCAGCGCCGGGCTGGCCGCCAGCCGGTCGGCATCGGTGGGCGGCAGCGCCAGGGCGCAGTCGAGGCCGGTGCCGGCCACCGTGGCCAGCGCCGTCCCGGGGGGGAGCGAGGGAAGCTCCTTCCGGGCGGTCCGGACGCACTCCAGCGAGGCCTGGGTGAGCGACAGCTGGAGGACGAGGAGCTCCACTGCCTGGGCGTGCTCGGCCGTCAAGGGCGCCGAGGCGTCGGCGGCCGTCCGGTAGGCGACGGCCGCCTCGGCCCGCTTGCCGGCCGCCACCAGCGCCGCTCCCTGGGACAGCGAGCGCTCCACCGGGGTTCCTCCGCCCGGCGTCCAGGAGCGCTCCACCGCCTCGAGGCGCGCGGACAGCTCGCTCGCCGTGGCGCTCCCCAGCCAGCGGCGCACCGGTGCCTGGCTGTGCGGGTCGACCACCAGGAGCGTGGGCCACACGTCCACCGGGAAGCGCTCCAGCACCGCGCTGTTCACCGGGTCCTCGGTGTCCACCTCCAGCCAGACGAAGTGGCCGTCCAGCCGCGTCAGGGATGGGTCGGGGAAGACGTAGGCCTGCATGCTCACGCAGCTGTGGCACCACGGCGCCCAGAAGTCGATGAACAGGAGCTTGTTGCCCTCCCGCGCCGCGGCCAGCGCGGCCGGGTAGTCGTTCTGGATGAAGCGCGGGCCGGAGGCCTCCGGGGCCGGCTTCGGCGCGGAGGCGCAGCCCGCGGCGACGAGCAGCACGGAGAGGGCACGGACGGCGCGCATCGAACCAGACTCTCCCCGCTCGGAGGCGTCGGTCAAGGCGGGTCGCCCCCTACCTGGCCGGCGGCTCCGGCGCGTGGGGCTCCTGGGTCTCGAGGATCTTCTGGTCGATCTGCGGGAGCGGCCGGATGTGCGAGTTGGTCAGCGGGAAGCGGGTGGCCACGTCGGCCAGGACGAAGAAGAGGAGCGTGGCCACGAAGACGAAGGACACCCCGAAGACCAGCTTGTTCGTTCCCTCCGAGCCCCAGAGGTGCATGAAGAAGCTGGCCACCAGGAAGACCTTCACGCAGGCGATGAACACCGCCGCGCCGAGGTGCATCGAGCCGCTCATCGGCAGCTTGGAGACCCCGAAGGTGGTGGCGGTGAGCGCCACCAGCGCCACCCACACCCAGAGGTAGCGGAAGGCGGAGATGGGATGGGGGCGGTGCGCCGGCGCCGGGCCGTGGGCAGGGGGATGGGCCATGGTCAGACCAGGTAGAGGAGTGGGTAGAGGAAGATCCAGACCAGGTCCACCAGGTGCCAGTAGAGCCCGGCGTTCTCCACCGGGGCGTAGTAGCCGGCGGAGAACTCCTTGCGCCAGCAGCGCACCGCCACCCAGGCCAGGAGGCTCATCCCCACGATGACGTGGGTGGCGTGGAGCCCGGTGGTGAAGAAGTAGACGACGTAGAACATCGGCCCGCCCGGCGCGGTGATCTCCGAGAAGTGAAAGAAGCGGCCGGGGAGGGCGCCCTCGCGGAACTTCTCCGCGTACTCGATGGCCTTGATCACCAGGAAGCCGCCGCCCATGGCGATGGAGGCGAGCAGCAGCCAGAAGGCGTTGTGGTTCTTCCCGTGCTCGGCGTTGTGGTGGGCCAGGGCCACGGTCAGCGAGCTGGTCAGGAGCAGGAGCGTGTTCAGCGTTCCCAGGAAGAGGCTGAGGTGGCGCGCCGCCTGGTCGAAGGCCTCGGGGAAGAGGGTGCGGAAGGTGGCGTAGCCGACGAACAGGCCGGCGAAGAGGAGGATCTCGGTGGCCAGGAAGAGCCACATTCCGAAACGCAGGGCATGCTCGTGTGCCCCCGGGTTCCCCTCGTAGTGGTGGGGGGTGGGCGGCGGGGCGAGGTAGCCCTCGGCGGTCATCTGGCGGGCGGCGGTGGCGGACATCAAGTCACCTGGGCGAAGGCGGCCGCGTGGGCGGCGTCCTCAGTGTAGTCGTGCGGATCGAACTCGTAGCTCGGGGTGGTCTCGAAGTTCTCGGTGGGCGGCGGCGAGGGGGTCATCCACTCGTAGCCGCGGCTCCCCCACGGGTTGCGCCCGGCCACCGCCCCGTAGCGGAGCGCCAGCCCGAGGTAGATGGCGATGATCAGGAACCCGAAGGCGAGCAGCGAGGAGCCGGCGGTGGAGGCCACGTTGAGCGCCTGGAAGCGCTCCGGGTACTCGTAGTACCGCCTCGGCATCCCGGCGTTCCCGAGCAGGAACTGGGGAATGAAGGTGGCGTTGAAGCCGAGCACGATGAGCGCCGCCGCGACCAGCGCCCAGCCTTCGTGGTAGGTGCGCCCGAACATCTTGGGGAACCAGTAGTGCAGGCCGGCCAGGAACCCCAT
>DASPUU010000282.1:0-8482 GCA_035622755.1 Myxococcaceae bacterium | reverse complement strand
AAGCGCACACGGGGAGGACCAACACCAGAGAACAGATGCGAATGAACGCTCGCCCGGATGACGGCTCCATGGCTTGCCTCCACCGAGGAGCATACGCCTCGCTCGCGTGGACGGGTCGGCGAGCAGTCCACCGCGGCGCTTACCATCGGCTGCGTCATTCCGTCCCGCCGCGGTGGAGAACCGTCGACGTACAGCCCGCGACGGGGCTCTCGTGGAAAGTCTCTGGCACCTCGCGAGGACCTCGCGAGCTGGGAAGAGAAGACTGCCCGGGCGATTGATTGAGCTCTGGCGGCGCAGAAGGCGCCCGAGGTCGCCCTCAACCCGCCGGAGCGAAGATCGATCGGTGCACGCGCCAGCTTCCGTCCGCCTGCCGCCGGAGAATCCGCATGACGTGGAACCGGCTCCTGGTCACCTGGCCCGTCGCCCGTTCGCGCTCGCTTCCCGAGATCGAGCCCCATTCCACGGCCGTGTCGCCGAAGACCAGCGTCTCCTCGAAGTCCTCGCGGTACTCGAGGACCTCGAGCTCTAGCTGGGCGGCGGTGATCCCGGCCAGCCGAGCCCGCATCGCCGCCCGACCCCGGGTGGGCGGCTTCCCCGGAGCGAGTGCCACCGCGTCCTCCGTCCACAGCGACGCCAGCGCCTCGCCGTCCAGCCGGAGGCTGGCCTCGACGTCGCGACGCCGCAGCGCCTCGATCCCCGCCCTCTCCTCGTCGGTTGGCTCGGCCATGGCCGACAGTCTCCCTTCCGATGACGCCCCGGGGAAGTGCACACCGGCGGGCGGTGCGATAGAGGAGGGCGGATGCGGAGCGGAGCCACATGGCTGGCGGCGGGAGCGCTCGCCCTGCTTGGCTGCGAGCGAAAGACAGGAAGCGCCGACGCGGCCGCGGGGGCGCCGGCCGCCCCGGGAACCCTGATCATCGGCGCGGTCGGATCGCTCACCGGGCCGGAGGCCCACTTCGGGCTCGACACCCGCGACGGCATCGCCCTGGCCATCGAGGAAGCCAACGCCGACGGCGGGGTGGATGGAAGGAAGCTGGTGCTCCGCGCCTACGACGCCCAGAGCAAGCCGGAGGAGGCGGCCAACGCCGTCATGCGGCTGGTGATGCAGGACCGGGTGGCGCTGGTCATCGGGGAGAATGCCTCGAGCAATACCCTGGCCATGGCGCCGGCGGTGGCGCGCGCCCAGGTGCCGCTCATCTCCCCCTCGGCCACCAACCCGCGCGTCACCAGCGAGGGCGGCCCCTTCGTCTTCCGGGTGTGCTTCGTGGACACCTTCCAGGGTGCGGCCATGGCCGACTTCGCCCGGCACGACCTCAAGCTGGCCCGCGTCGCGGTGCTCACCGATCTGAAGAGCGACTACTCGATGGGCCTCTCGGACGTGTTCCGGCGGCGCTTCCGGGAGCTCGGCGGGGAAGTGGTGTCCGAGGAGAGCTACGCCATGGGGGACACCGACTACCGGGCCCTGCTCACCCGGGTCAAGGCGCGCCGGCCCGACGGCATCTTCATCCCCGGCTACTACAGCGACGTGGGACCCATCGCCCATCAGGCCCGCGAGCTGGGCATCCAGGCGGTGCTCCTCGGCGGCGATGGGTGGGATTCGGGCGGCAAGCTGGCCGAGCTGGGAGGCCCGGCGGTGGAGGGCTCGTACCACTCGACCCACTTCAGCCCCGGCAATCCCTCCCCGACGGTCCGGGCCTTCACCGAGCTGTACCGCGCCCGCTACGGCCGGCTCCCCGACTCGCTCGGAGCGCTCGGCTACGACGCCGCCCGGGTGGGGATCGCCGCCCTCCGGCGCACCTCCGGCGTGAGCGGCGCGGCGCTGCGCGAGGCCATCGCCGCCACCCGTGACTTCGACGGCGTGACCGGGCGAATCACCCTCGGGCCGGACCGCAACGCGGTGAAGTCGGCGGTGGTGGTGAAACTGGTGGAGGGTCAACCGGTCTTCGTGGCCGAGGTGTCCCCGTGAACGACGCCGCCCTCGAGGATCGCGCACTGCTCGAGCGTGCCCAGGAGGGCGACATCGACGCCTTCGAGCAGCTGGTGGAGCGCCACCGGGACCGTGTCTACGGCCTGGCGCTGCGCATGACGCGCTCCGAGGCCGACGCGGCGGAGATCGTCCAGGACACCTTTCTCTCCGCCTACCAGAACCTCAAGAGCTTCCGCGGCGAGGCGGCCTTCGGGAGCTGGGTGCATCGCATCGCCGCCAACCAGGCCCTCATGCGCCTGCGCCACCAGCGCGTGGTCGAGGCCGCCACCGAGGAGCTGCGGGGCCCGGAGTTCACCGAGCGCGGGAGCCTGGCCGAGTACCCGGAGGTCGACTGGAGCCGGCGGGCGGACGAGAGGGTGCTCGACGAGGAGCTCGGCCGCGCCATCCGCCAGGCGACGGACCGCCTGCCGGAGGGCTACCGGGAGGTCTTCCTGCTCAAGGACGTGGAGGGGCTCTCCTACGAGGAAATCGCGGAAATGATGGAGCTCTCGGTGCCGGCGGTGAAGAGCCGGCTGCACCGCGCACGTCTTGCGCTCCGGGAGGAGATCGATGCCTTTTACAAAGAAGTGTGAAACGCGCGGCCGATCCCAGCATCATTAGGGGGCTCAGACACCGCATGTTCACTTGCAAGGACTCGATCCACTCGCTCCTCGAGTACGTCGACGGGGAGCTCTCCGAGGAGGACGTCCAGAAGCTGCGGGAGCACCTGCACGGATGTACCCCATGTGTCGACTTCCTGAACACCTACCGTGCCACGCCCAAGCTCGCTCGCCGCGCCCTGGTGGATCAGATGCCGGACGAGATGGCGGACAAGCTCAAGGCCTTCCTGCGCAGCAAGTGCCAGGCGAAGTGAGGTGAACCTCAAGAGCATGGCGCTCGAGGAGTGGACCCGGGCGCTCGCTCCGCTCTCGCCGCCCCCGGTGGCGGTGCGGAAGCTGTTCGCCCGCGTCTTCGCCCACGGAGCCCCGGACCTGGCGGCGCTGCGCCAGGTGGCACAGGTGCCGCGCGCGGTCCGCGACCACGTGCTCGCCCGCGGCGAGCTCCCCTCGCTCGAGGTGCTGGAGCGCCGGCGCGCGCCGGACGGCTTCGTCAAGTACCTCTTCCAGTCGCCGGCCGGAGGCCGCTTCGAGGCGGTCCGCATCCCCCTCTTCGACCGGAAATACGTGGTGTGCGTCTCCTCCCAGGTGGGATGCGCCCTGGCCTGCGACTTCTGCAGCACCGGTCGCCTCGGCTTCGATCGCAACCTGCGCACCTGGGAGATGGTCGATCAGGTCCTCCGCATCCGAGCCGAGGCGGACCGTCCGGTGACGGGCGTGGTCTTCATGGGCATGGGGGAGCCGCTCCTCAACCCGGTCGAGGTCCTCCGCGCGGCGCGCATCCTCAGCCACCCGGCCGGGCTGGCCATCTCGGCGCGCGCCATCTCCCTCTCCACCGCCGGCGTGGTGCCCGCCATCCACCGCTACGTGGCCGAGGGCCATCCCTACCGGCTCATCTTCTCCGTGACCTCGGCCATCCCCGAGAAGCGCGGCCGGGTGATGCCCATCGAGGCCACCCACCCGTTCGCCGACCTGGTCGGTGCCGTCCGCGAGTATGCGGCGGTGCGCCGGGAGCGGGCGATGCTGGCCTACGTGCTCATCGCCGGGTTCAACACCGGGCGCGAGGATGCCGAGGCCCTGGCCCGCGCCTTCCGGGGGATTCCCATCAAGCTCGATCTCATCGAGGTGACCGATCCCAGCGGGCGCTACCGGCCCCCGGGGGCGGACGAGCTCGCCCGCTTCCGGGACGAGCTGCAGGTCCTCCAGGCGCCGGTGGCCCGGCGCTATTCGGGGGGCAAGGACATCCTGGCGGCATGTGGAACGCTCGCCGGGACGGCCGTGGGCGGCGAACTCATACAGGCCTGAAGTCCATAATTTTTCACATTGATTGCGATGCGCCGTTCGGGGAGTATGCCGCGCCTCGGACGGTCCGATTTGACCCAGTCACCTGCTGGGGGAGAGATGAAGAATCCCGCGTGCCTGCGCCCGGTGGCCGACCCCCGTCGGCCCGGCCGGGGAACGGGCACGACGCGCGGACGGACCGACGCCCGGGCTCCGAACGGAGAGGGCACTCGCCCGGCGCCCTGGCTGTCCTTCAATGCCACCGAGCTCCCCGGGCCGCTGGCCGAGTCGGCTCCCGCTTTCGGGCCCAACCGATTTCTCCTCGGCGCCAACCTGCCCTGGGTCCGTTACGGGCTCGACTATGGCAGCTCGGCGGCGACGCCCCAGGGCGGGCTGCACGCGGACGCGTCGGCGGCCGGCCTCCTCGATGCAGCGCTGGCCAGGCTCCGCAGGGACGGAGTCCAGCACGCCCGCGTCTTCGTGTTCTGCGATGGCCGGGCCGGCATCCGGCTGGCGCCGGACGGGACGCCGGAAGGTCTGGACGGGTCGGTGTTCTCCGACGTCGACGTGCTCCTCGCCGCCGCCGAGCGTCATCGGCTCGGGCTCCTGCTCGTCCTCTTCGACGCCGGCCTGGTGGCCGCCCCCTCGGTGGTCGACGGCGTGAGCGGCGGCGGGCACGGCGCGCTGCTCGCCGACGCGGAGAAGCGACAGGCGCTGCTCGAGCGGGTCCTCGTTCCCCTGCTGGCGCACTACGGGGAGCACCCGGCCATCGACGGGTGGGACGTCTTCGACGAGCCCGAGTGCGTCACCTCCGGGATGCGGAATCCCGAGCCCCCCGCCCCGCGCCGCCGGCCGCGGCTCCTCCGAAAGCTCGGGGGCTCGGTGAGCCGGGTCGGGCGGCGGCTCGGGCTCGGCGGGGGCGACGCTCCGGGTCCGGCCCTCATCGAGGCGGAGGCGATGCGCGCCTTCCTCGGCGCGGCGGTGAACGCGGTCCACCGGCACACGCGGGCGCTGGCCACCGTCGGGCTGGCCAGCACGGCCAACCTTCAGCTGGTGCAGGGGCTGGGGCTCGATTTCTACCAGGTGCACTGGTGGGAGCCGTACGGCGACGCACGGCTGCGACAGGCGGTGGCCGACCTGAGGCTCGACCGGCCCCTCGTCCTGGGCGCCTTCCCGGCGGCCACCCGGCGCAAGAGCGTGAAGACGGTGCTCGACACCGCCCGGAGCGCCGGCTACGGCGGAGCGCTCGTGTGGAGCGTCCGGGCGGTCGACGGACGCGGTGGACAGGACGGGCAGCTCGCCCAGTGGGCCAAGAACCACGCCGCTCACCTCCACCGTCGTCCCTTCCGGACCGAGCCGCCGGTGGCGGCCGCGGCCCCGACCCTCGCGCCGCCCCTTCCCGCAGCGGCGTCGCCGGCCCGGGACATCGACGAGGCGGAAGCCGAGGACCGGGTGCGTTCCTCGCCGGCCGACGCGGAGCCCTCCGGACGGGGTCTGGCCGCCGCCCCGGTCTGAGGGTCGCGGGCCGGACATTCCCCGGGCCCACCAAGCCGGCGCCACTTTGCGCTTACCTGCCCCGCGCCGGCTGCCCTAGGGTGCCCGGGCTTCCGGACTGGGAGGGTATCTCGATGGGGATGTGGAAGGAGTGGCAGGGCTTCGCCCTCAAGGGCAACGTCCTCGACCTGGCAGTGGCAGTGGTCATCGGCGCCGCGTTCACCAAGATCGTGAACGCGCTCGTCGAGCAGATCATCATGCCGCTCATCAACGCCATCACCCCGGGCGGGGACTGGCGAACGCTCACCGTGACGCCGCTCAAGCTCGGGCTGGGTCCGTTTCTCGGAGCGGTGCTCGACTTCCTGCTCGTCTCGTTCGTCATCTTCATCGTGGTGGTCAAGCTCCGCGAGGCGGTGATGAAGAAGCCGGAGGCCAAGCCGAGCACCAAGACCTGCCCGGAGTGCCTGGAGACGATTCCCATCGACGCCCGGCGCTGCAAGTTCTGCACGGTGGTCCTGGCGAGGGCCTCCTGATGAGCGCCAAGACTTGGAGTCGCGCGGGCGCCCGGACGCTCGCGGCGGTGGTGCTCGCGCTCTCGACGGCGGCCGGGGCCCAGGACGCCAAGTTCACCTACACCGAGCGGCCCAAGGACGACGCCAAGCCCGGTGGCTGGAAGGCGGAGGTGAAGGGCGGGCTGCTCTGGCTCACCGGGAACTCCAACTCCCTGAGCGTCAACGCCGCCGCCCGGGCCAGCTACGACGCCATCTGGCAGAAGTACACGATGTTCGGCGACTACACCTTCGCCCGGTCCACCACCCTCCAGGCGCCGACGACCACGGTCACCAGCCTGGACCAGCTCCAGCAGATCAACGGGCTCAGCGCCCGCCTCTGGGACCTGGGATTCCGGTTCGACCAGTTCGTCATCCACAACAACGCCCAGTGGGAGACCTCGCTCTACGCCCTGGCGGTGCTCGGCTCCGACTATGCCGCCGGCAAGAAGCTCACCGGCGATGCGCAGATCGGCGCGAGCACGCTGCTCATCAAGACCGGCGAGCACACCCTGCGGGGAGAAGGCGGCTTCGACTTCGCCTTCGTCGACCCCTACGTGGACACCACCTACTTCATCTTCTCGCTCCGGCTGGCGCTGGCCTACACCTGGCAGATCGCCAAGACCACTCAGCTCACCGCCGGGGTGGAATGGCTGACCAACCTCAACGCCGAGAACGCCGCCTACAACAGCGCCACCGAGCCGAACACCGTGCCGGTGCTGGCCGACAACCGGATCAACGCGCGCATCGGCCTGACCACCCAGATCTACGACGCCCTCTCGCTCGGGGTGAGCTTCGTCCTGCGCTACGACTCGGCCCCGGCCCTGTCCACCATCCCCAATGTCCCGCCGGCCGGGGGAGGGCCCACCCCGCGTCTCTTCCTCTACACCACGGACACCATCACCACCGTCCAGCTCATCTACTCGCTGGGTGGCTGACCGGGAGAGCGTCGGCCGAGCGGACGAGGAGGAACTCCGTCTGCCGGGGGACGAAGAACTTCCACCCTTCGTCGGTCAGGTAGACCGGGTCCTCCTCCATCACCGCCACCTTCTCGCTCCCCCACTCCGGGACGGGGGTGGCGGCGTTGAGCTCCATGGCCAGCCAGCTCCCGGCGCGCAAGGGGCGGGGCGGATCCTTCCGACCGGCGGCGCGGAAGTCGATGGTCGCTCCGAGCCCGTGGCCCTGGGCCCCGAGCGGATGGGAGTAGACCTGGGCCTCGATGCCCCTGGCCTTCATGGCCGACATGACCGCGTCGTAGACCTCGGCCGAGCTCCGCCCCGGCCGGGATTCCTGGACCAGCGCGTCCTGCACGGCGTTGGTGTTGCGGAGCGCAGCCTTCAGGCCGGCCGGGACGTCGGTCTCGCCGGGGCGCAGGATGTAGCCCATCCGCTGGAAGTCGGTGTTCAGGCCGAGGTAGGTCACCCCGAAGTCGACGTGAATCACGTCCCCCGGCTGGAGGACGACGCTCTCCGGGGCGATGGCCAGGAACCCCCGGGACGTCTTCCGGGTCGCGCCGGGCCGCTGGACCCGGAGGTCGGGCTGGAACCAGGTGCTCACCCCGGCCCGCCAGAGCGCGTCGAACAGCCAGCGCCGCAGGTCACCCACCGTCGTCGTCCCCGGCCGGATGACCGAGTTGGAGAAGGCCTCGCGGACGATGGCGTCGGTGAGGGCCACCATCCGCCGGTAGGGCTCGAACTCTTCCGGGAGCCGGGTGTCGAGATAGTCCACGATGAGCGGCTCGGCCGGGATGAAGCGCTGCTCCAGGCGCGGGCCGAGGGCCTCGGCCAGCGCCCGGTAGGAATCGCGGGTCAGGCTCCGGGTGACCCCGCGCGTGCCCCCGGTGGACAGGGCGATGGTCTTCGGGTCGACCTCGGCGACCAGGGCGGCCAGGGCCGCCTCCGGAGTCTTGGCCCCCGGCGGAGGGTCGAAGAAGCGCGACACCGACTCCTCCTCGAAGCCGGCGATGGCCACCTTGCGCAACCCGCGCGTCCCGGCGTCGATGAAGACGAAGAAGTCGCGTCGCCCGGCGTAGGGACGGGGGGGCGCCACCCAGGCAGTGAGCGGATCGTCGTGGAACTCCTCGTTGACGACGATCCACATCGCCACCCCGTGGCGCCGCATCATGTCCAGGAGCAGGCCCTGACGCTCGGTGAGCCAGCGCTCCCGCAGTGCCAGCTCCTCGCTCCAGGGGAGGGGAGCGAAGCCGAAGGCCCCCGGCCGGGGCGGCGCATCGGCGGCTGCCCCGGGCAAGGCCAGGAGCGGGAGGAGGGCGAGGGCGAGGCGAGGGATGCGACGTCGGGGGCGCACGCGGGCTCCTCCTTTCCGGCGGAGAGCCGGCGCACCTTAGCCTCCCTTCCCCTCAGGCCTCGGCGGAATCGAGCCAGAGCTGATCGAAGCGCACGGTGGGCGGGGTCTGGTGCATCCGCAGCCCCTGCACCCGGGAGCTGGCCGCGGCGTAGCTCCGGTCGTGGTAGAGCGGGATGAGCGGGCAGTCCGCGGCCACCAGCCGCTCGGCGCTCCGGTAGAGCTCCTGGCGGCGCGCCGGGTCGATGGACACGCGTGCCTCGTCGGTGAGC
>DASPUU010000281.1:0-4194 GCA_035622755.1 Myxococcaceae bacterium | reverse complement strand
CGTACCAGGGCGCGATGCGCGTGTCGCTCGCCGCCAGCATCCGGTCCCGGGCGCGCGAGTAGTCGTACCAGCGCTCGCGGGAGGGCAGGTCCACCGGGCTCAGCTTCCACTGGCGGAGCGGGTCGTCGATGCGCGCCTCGAACCGCCGCGCCTGCTCTTCGTTGCTCACCTCCAGCCAGTACTTGACGAGGAGGATCCCGCTCTCGACGATCTGCTTCTCCACCAGCGGCACCAGCTCGAGGAAGCGGTGGTACTGGTCCTTGGTGCAGAAGCCGAGCACGTGCTCGACGCCGGCGCGGTTGTAGTAGCTGCGATCGAAGATGACCACCTCCCCGGCGGCCGGGAAGTGCTGGATGTAGCGCTGGATGTACATCTGGGTCTTCTCGCGGTCCGAGGGCGCGGGCAACGCCACCAACCGGAACACGCGGGGGCTGACCCGCTCGGTCAGGGCCTTGATCGTCCCGCCCTTCCCGGCCCCGTCCCGCCCCTCGAAGATGATGATCATCTTCAGGCCCTTGTGCTTCACCCAGGCCTGGAGGTGACACAGCTCCCGCTGGAGCTTCTCGAGCTCGCGGGCATACTCCTTGTTCTTCATCTTCTCGGGCTGGGCCATGGCGGCCCGGGACCCTAGCGCCTGGCCCGGGGCCACGGCGAGCGGCTTCGTCCTCCGCTCGAGCATTGTTCCTGCTCGGGAACGGAGTGATGCGCGGCCGGAAGTGGTCCGCCGGCGCGCGGCCGGCATCCCATCCGGCGAACACCAAGACCAAGGAGCAAACGCACCATGAACAGCCAAGCCGCAGCCGCCACCTCCGTTCCCCCCGCCGCACCCCGCCAGACCACCTGGGAGATCGATCCGGTCCACAGCACCGCCCAGTTCAGCGTGAAGCACATGATGGTCTCCACCGTGCGCGGACACTTCCGCAAGGTCTCGGGCACCGTCCAGCTCGACGAGAGAGACCTGACCAGGTCGCGGGTGGAGGTGGAGATCGAGGCCTCCTCGGTCGACACCGGCGAGGCGAAGCGGGACGCGCACCTGCGCTCGGCGGACTTCTTCGACGCCGAGAAGTTTCCGAAGATCGCCTTCCGGTCGTCGCGAATCGACCGGGCCGGCGAGGGCTTCTCCCTCCAGGGCGAGCTGACCATGCATGGCCAGACGCGGCCGGTGACGCTCTCCGTCGAGCCACTGGCCCCGGTGACCAAGGACCCCTACGGCCGCGTCCTCCGCGGCACGTCGGCCACCGCCAGGCTCAATCGCAAGGAGTGGGGACTGGGCTGGAACGCGGTGCTGGAGACGGGCGGGGTGCTGGTGGGCGAGGAGGTCCGGCTCCAGATCGACGTCGAGCTGGTGGCCAGGAGCCCGGCCACCCCGTAGGCGCGTCGAGCGGTGCGCCGGGGCCGAGGTGCGTAGCCAGCCAGCCCAGCACGCCGGCCATGGGGATGGCCGGCGCCTCAGGCCAGCCGGGCGTTCATGGTGATCTTCGTGTTCAGCAGCCGCGAGATGGGGCAGTTGGCCTTCGCCTCGCCGGCCGCCTTCTCGAAGGCCGCGGCCTTGGCCCCGGGGATCCTGGCCACCACCTCCAGATGGATGCCGGTCACGGTAAAGCCCGGCTCCAGCTTCTCCAGGGTCAGCGTGGCGGCGGTGTCGATGCTCTCCGGCGTCATCCCCGCTCCCCCCAGCTGCGCCGACAGGGCCATGGAGAAGCAGGCTGCATGGGCGGCGGCGATCAGCTCCTCGGGGTTGGTCCCCGCCGCGTTCTCGAACCGGGTGCTGAACGAGTAGGGCGTCTGCCGGAGCACGCCCGAATCCGTCGACACCGAGCCCCGGCCGTCCTTCAATCCGCCCTTCCACTGCGCGCTGGCCTTCCGAATCATCGCCGTCCTCCTGGAGAAGGCCTTCTTATCAAGCCTCCACACCTTTCGGCCTGGGCCGAGCTACGCTGGCCCGGAGGCGCTCCATGAGCCTCCTGCGCATCCCGGTCGTCGTTGCCCTGCTCGTTTCGAGCCCCCCTGGGTCGGGAGCGGGCGAGCCGGCGCCCGACCCGCGCGCTGCCGAGCGGCTGGAGATGGTCGAGCGGACCATCGCCGCGCAGGGCGTCCGCGACGAGGCCACGCTCCGGGCGATGCGCACCGTGCCGCGGCACGAGTTCGTTCCACCCGAGCTCAGCCGGGCCGCCTACGACGACCGCCCGCTGCCCATCGGCCTCGGCCAGACCATCTCCCAGCCGTACATCGTCGCCTACCAGACGGAGGTCATCCGCCCCCGGAAGGACCTCAAGGTCCTCGAGGTGGGGACCGGCTCGGGGTACCAGGCCGCGGTGCTCGCCGCCGCCGGGTGCCGCGTGTTCACCATCGAGATCTTCGAGGAGCTCGCCACCCGCGCCCGGGAGCGGCTGGAGCGGCTGGGCTACCGGGCCACCGTCCGGCACGGCGACGGGCACTTCGGCTGGCCGGAGGAGGCGCCCTTCGACGCCATCCTGGTCACGGCGGCAGCGTCCCACGTCCCCCCCGCGCTGGTCGAGCAGCTCCGCCCGGGAGGACGCATGGTCATCCCGGTGGGAAGCGTCTACGGAGTCCAGAACCTCCTCCAGGTGGACAAGGACGAATCGGGCTCGGTCCGGACCCGCGTCCTGCTGCCCGTGCTCTTCGTGCCCATGCTGAGCGGGCTCCGCTGAACGGCTGATGAGCACGCGGTGGCTCACGCCGGCGGTGGTGCTGGTCTCCGCGGCGACCACCGCCTACGAGCTCCTCCTCGTCCGCCTCTTCGGCGTGGAGCAGTTCCATCACTTCGCCTCCATGGCCATCGGCGTGGCGCTGCTCGGCTCGGGGGCGAGCGGGACCCTGGCCGCTCTCGCGCCCCCGGCGGATGATGCCTCCGGCGCCCGGCGGCTCCGGAGGGCGGCAGCGGCCACCGCCCTGGCGCTCGTCGCCTCACCGTGGGCGGCCCATGCCGTCCACGTCGAGCCCACCCAGCTCGCCTGGACAGGGTCGCAGTGGGCGCGCCTGGCAATCCTGGTGGTGGTGCTCGCCTTTCCCTTCGCCGCCGGCGGACTGGCCGTGCTCACCGCTCTCGTGCTCGAGCCGGAGAGGACCGGACGGCTGTACGGTGCGAGCTTCGCCGGCGGTGCGCTCGGGGTGGCCCTGGCGCTGGCCGTGCTCTTCGCGCTCACCCCGGCTCAGGCCCTCGCTCTCCCGCCGCTGCTCGCCGGCCCGGCGGCGGTCGCCCTCGCCGGCCGGCGCCCGGCGAGCCTGGCCGGCCTGGCGGCGCTCGCCACGACCGGTCTCTTCCTCACCCCGGTCTGGTCGCCGCGCCTCACGCCCTACAAGGGGCTGGTCCAGGTCTCCGCGCTGCCCGGAGCGCGCAGGGTGGCCGAGCACACCGGCCCGCTCGGCTGGGTGGTGGCCATGGAGGCCCCCTCCTTCCACTTCGCACCGGGTCTCTCCCTGGCCTTCCGCGGGGAGTTTCCTCCGCAGCGGGTCCTCCTCGTCGACGGCGACGTGGCCGGCGCGGCCACCGACCTTCGGCATCCGGCGGCCGCACCGCTGGCCGATGCGCTGCCCACCTCGCTCCCCCATGCGCTCGGGCCCTTGCGGAGGGTTCTCCTCTTCGGCGCCGGCGGCGGGCTCGAGCTCGAGGCAGCGCTCGTCCGCGGCGCCGACGGGGTGCTCACCCTCGAGCCGGACAGGGCGCTGCTCGGTCTGGCGCGGGCGCTCGGGCCGCTCCCTCCCGCCGGGGCGATGCGCGCCGAGGACCGGGTCGGCGACCCGCGCTCCCTGGTGGCGCGCTCCGGGGAGCGCTTCGAGCTCATCTCGCTCGCGCCCGCCAGCGGCCACGGCGCCTCGGTGGGTGGGGTCCACGCGCTGGATGCGGACTTCCTTCACACCGTCGATGCCTACCTCCTCTACCTCCGGCACCTCGGCCCCGGAGGAATGCTCGCCGTCACTTCCTGGGTCTCCGTGCCGCCGCGGGAGAGCGTCCGCACCCTGCTCACCGCGGCCGAGGCGCTGCGCCGCACGGCGGGGACGTCCGCCACCGGGCTCCTCGTCGCACGGAGCTGGGGAACGGTGACCGTCCTCGCTCGGCCCGCCGGCTTCACTGCCCAGGACCTGGAACGCCTCCGGTCGTTCGCCCGGGAGCGAAACGTGGACGTCGACTGGCCCCCCGCCGCCCGCACCGACCCGCCGGCGAACGTGCTC
>DASPUU010000280.1:0-8587 GCA_035622755.1 Myxococcaceae bacterium | reverse complement strand
TCACCAGGACCACGTCCCCGGGGCGGAGGCGCGGCGCGAGCCAGACCCAGAGCGCGTCCGCGTCCACGAACCGTGCCACCTCGCCGGCCTCCACCGAGGATGCCGTGGCCAGGTGGCGCGGACCGAGAAAGGCCCGGACGTCGGCCAGGCGCGCGGCCCGCTCGGCCAGCCGCGCGTGCTCGTCGACCTCCGCCTCACCGAGCTCGAGCATGTCGCCGAGGACGGCCACCACCCGGCCCTCGGCGGCCAGGCCCCGCGCCGTCTCCAGCGCCGCCGCCATCGACGCCGGGTTGGCGTTGTACGAGTCATCGAGCACGGTGAGGCCGCCGGCGGCCGGAACGAGGGTGAGCCGGTGGGCCATCGGCCGGGCAGCGGCCAGACCCGAGAGGCACGTCTCCGCCGAGAACCCCAGCGCCAGCGCCAGCGCCCAGGCACCGGTGGCATTGAGGGCGTTGTGCGGCCCGAGGAAGGCGAGCCGGACCGAATGGATGTGGCCGTCCACCCGCACCTCCACCTCCTGGCCGGCGGCGCCGAGGGAGCGGGCGCCGACGAGCTGAACGTCGGCCGAGGGAGAGCGGCCGAAGGTCAGCCACCGGGCCCGGGTGTCGCGGGCCTGCTGGACCACCAGCGGCTCGTCGAGGTTGACCACCGCCGTCGCCCCCGGGGCCAGCCCCCGGAACAGCTCGCCTTCGGCCCGGGCGACGCCCTCCACGCTGCCGAGGAACTCGGTGTGCTCGGCCTGGACGGTGGTGAGCAGTCCCGCGCCGGGCTCGGCGATGGCCGTGAGCCGCGCCATCTCCCCCGGCGCGTTCATGCCCAGCTCCACCACCGCCGCGCGGTGGCTCGGGGTCAGGCGCAGGAGGGTGAGGGGGAGGCCGACCTCGTTGTTCAGGTTGCCTTGCGTCCTCAGCGCCGGTCCGGCCGCCTCGAGGATGCTCCCGGCCATCTCCTTGGTGGTGGTCTTGCCGTTGCTCCCCCCGATGGCTCCCAGGGGAATCCGGAAGCGCCGCCGGTGAGCCCGCGCCAGGGCTCCCAGGGCGCGGAGCGTGTCCTGGACGGCGAAGAGGCCGAAGCCGGCCGGGCATCCGGACAGGCGCTGGCCTCGCCGGACCACGGCCCCCGCCGCGCCGCGCGCCGCGGCGGCGCCGAGGAAGCCGTGCCCGTCGAAGCGGGCTCCCTGCAGGGCCACGAAGAGCGCTCCCGGCTCGAGGGTGCGTGAATCGGTGGACACCGAGGCGAAGGAGGCCGCGGACGGAGGGGCCACGACGTCCGCCGACGCGGCCTCGACCACTTCCGCCGGCGTGAAGGCGGCCACGGTGCGGTCCACCGCCCCTAGGCTGCCCCCGCCCGGGCCAGCGCGGCCCGGGCCTCGGCGACGTCGTCGAAGGGCAGCTTCTCGCCGCGCACCTCCTGGAACGCCTCGTGGCCCTTCCCGGCCACGAGGATGACGTCGTCGGGCTTGGCCAGCGAGGCCGCGGCCTCGATGGCCGTCCGCCGGTCCGCTTCCACCAGGTAGCCGCGCTCCCCGCTGCGCGCCTTCCCGGCGCTGATGCGCCGGAGCCCACCCTTCTCCAGGCCGGGGGTGATCTGAGCGATGATGTCCGCCGGATCCTCGTTGCGTGGATTGTCGCTGGTGACCACGGCCAGGTCGGCACCCTCGGCCACCACCTGGCCCATCATCGGCCGCTTGCCCCGGTCGCGGTCCCCGCCGCAGCCGAAGACGGCGATGACCCGGCCCCGGGCGAGCGCGCGGGCGGCCTCCAGGGCGCGGCGCAGCGCATCGTCCGAGTGGGCGTAGTCCACCAGCGCCACCCGGCCGTTCTCCTGGACGTGCTCCATCCGCCCGGGGATGCGCTTCACCCGGGCGATTCCCTCCTGCACGTCCCGGCGGCCGAAGCCGGCGCCGAGCGCCATGCCGGCTGCGGCCAGGATGTTTTCCAGGTTGTGCGGGCCGAGGAGCGAGGACTGGATCTGGATGTCCCCGGCGGGCGTCTTGAGCGTGGCGCGGATCCCGGCCAGGCTCATCTCCACGCCGGCGGCGGAGATCTCCCCGGTCCCGGTGCGGCTGAACTTCCAGGCCATCCGCCGCCCGCTGCGCACCTCGTTGTAGATGCGCGCCGCGTAGGTGTCGTCGCCGTTGACCACCGCCACTCCTCCCGGGGAAAGGTTCTCGCTGAACAGCTTCCGCTTGGCCTGGAAATAGGCCTCCATGTCGGCGTGGTAATCGAGGTGATCCCGCGACAGATTGGTGAAGGCCGCCGCCCGGAAGGTGAGGCCGTGGACCCGCTCCTGGTCGAGCGCGTGGCTGGAGACCTCCATGACCACGGTGTCCGTTCCGGCGTCGACCATCTCCCGGAACAGCCCGTGGAGCGCCAGCGCGTCGGGGGTGGTGTGCAGGGCCGGCTGGGAGCGGCCGGCGAAGCGGACGTCGATGGTTCCGATGCGCCCCACCGCCGCGCCGCCCGCGGAGCAGATGGATTCGAGGAGCCAGGCCGTGGTCGTCTTCCCGTTGGTCCCGGTGACGCCGAGGAGCATCAGCTCGCCGGCTGGCCGCCGGTAGATGTTGGCCGCCACCTCGGCCAGGGCCCGCCGGGCGGAGGGCACGCGGAAGACCGGCGCATCGACGGACACCGCCCGCTCGGCGACCACGGCCACCGCACCGGCGGCGCGGGCCTGGGGAACGAAGGAGGCTCCGTCGTGGGTGGCCCCGGGAAGGGCGACGAAGAGGTCCCCGGGGCGCACCCGCCGGCTGTCGTGCGCCACTCCGGAGATGTCGAGCGCCGCGCGCGAGCCGGAGAGCTGCTCGGCGCCCACACCTGCCAACACGTCGGTCAACTTCATCAGGGATTCCTAGTCTCCGCCGGCGGTGGACAGCTCCAGTGTCACGCGCGCTCCCTGGGCCACCCGAGCCCCGGGCGCCGGACTCTGCGCCACCACCCGTCCGCTTCCTAACAGCCGCGGCTCGAGGGCCAAAGACAAGAGGCGTGCCACCGCCTCTCGGCCCACCCGTCCCTGGACGTCGGGGACGGCCACCGACCCGGGTGAGAGACGCTCGGTGAGCGCCTCGGCCCGAGTGGAATCCTCCTTTACCTGGACCCGAGGTGGGATGGGGAGGGTTTTCGGCTCGGCCGTGCCGGGCCGGCGGGCCGAGGCCACACCCCCCCTGGACGGCGGCACACCGAGCGTGGGGAGTGCGGAGGAGACGATCTCCTTGAAGGCCGGCGCCGCCACCAGCCCCCCGTAGATGTCGGTCTTCGGCTCGTCGATGACCACCAGCACCACCAGTCGCGGATCATCCGCCGGGACCAGCCCGGCGAAGCTGGCGATGCGGCGCTCGGTGTATCCGCGCGCCAGGGGATCGGGCTTCTGGGCGGTGCCCGTCTTGCCCGCCACCCGGTACTCGTCCATGTGGGCGCGCGAGCCGGTGCCGTCCTTCTCCACCACGCCCTCGAGCATGGCCAGGACCAGGCGGGCCACCCGCTCCGAGACCACGCGGCGGACCGGGGTGGGCCGGTTCTCGAGCAGGACCACTCCGTCCGGATCGACCACCCGGGAGACGAGATAGGGGCGCATGAGCACGCCGCGATTGCCCAGGGCTCCGAAGGCGGCCGCGACCTGGACGGCGGTGGCGTTGATGCCCTGGCCGAAGGACTGGGTGGCGAGCGCCACCTCGGCCCGCGGATAGGGCACCGAGCCGCGGCCCTCGCCCGGCAGCCCGAGCCCGGAGCGATCGCCGAAGCCGAAGAGCTGGGCCGTGCGCACCATCCCCTCGCGCCCGAGCTTCCCGGCCACCTTCGACATGCCGATGTTCGACGACACCTTGAGGATCTGCGGCAGGGTGAGCCAGGCGTGCGGATGGGTGTCGTGGATGACGTGCTTGCCCACTTCCCAGGCGCCGTTCTCGCAGAAGAAGGCCTCCTCGGGCCGAACGGCGCCCGATTCCACCGCCCCGGCGGCGACGAACGCCTTGAAGGTGCTTCCCGGCTCGAAGAGGTCGAGCACGGAGCGATTCCGGAGGACGCCCGGGGGAACGCCGACCGGCGCGTTGGGGTTGAACCGCGGAGCGTGCGCCAGGGCCAGGAGCTCGCCGGTCCTCGGGTCGAGCGCCACCACCATGCCGGAGACCGCCTGGCTCTCGGTCACCGCGTGGTCCAGCGCCTTCTCGGCGAGGTACTGGAGGTTCCGGTCGAGGGTGAGGGTGACCGCGGCGCCCTCGCGAGACCGCGGCGCGGGTGCCCCCTCGACGAGGACGTTGCGGCCCCGGGCATCGCGGATTCCCTCCACCCGGCTCCGAGTCCCGGACAGCTCGTCCTCGAAGGCGGCCTCGAGCCCCTCCAGACCCTGAGCGTCCTTGCCCACCACGCCGAGGACCTGGGCGGCGAGCTCCTTCTGCGGGTAGAAGCGCTTCGGCTCCTTGACCACGCCCAGGCCGGGGACCCCGAGCTCCCGGGCCGCGGCCACCTCGCCGGGCGTCGCCTGGCGCTTCACCCAGGCGAAGTGGCGCGCCCGCTCGAACCGTTGCACGAGCTCGGCGGCGTCGAGATGGAGCACCCGCGCCAGGTCCTGCGCCGCGCGCCGGGCGTCCCCGAGCTGCGACGGGTCGAGGAAGAGCGAGTCGACCTCGACGCTCGAGGCGAGCGGCACGCCGCGGCGATCGAGGATCTCTCCGCGCCGGGCGGGAATCTCCATCTCCCTCTGGGACTGGTCGCTGGCCATCGAGGCCAGCCGGCTCGCCTGCACGATCTGCAGCTGCACCGCGCGCAGCACTGCCAGCCCGAGGAAGGCGAGCAGGAGGCCGCCCATCATCGCCACCCGGAGCGGCATCCAGCGGGAGGTCCCTTCCAGGGGGCGGGCCATCATGGTCGGTACGGACATGCGGCTAGGGGCGACCGGCCACCGCCGTGGGCCGGGGAGGGAGGGGCCGGCGGGGGTCCGCGCCGAGCACGGTCACCGCTCCAGGCGCCGGCGGGGCGAGCCCGAGGCTGTCCCGCGCCAGCTGCTCGAGCCGCGCCGAGCGCTTGAGCGTCGCCAGCTCGAGCCGGAGCCGGTCACCCTCCAGGGTCAGGGCGCGGCTCTCGGCCTCGAGCTGGCTCAGGAGGTAGCCCGCGTCCACCACCTCGGCCCGCGCGGCGACGTGGAGGATGCCCACCGCGGCCAAGAGGCCGGCGACCAGGGCACCGGGGAGGAGCTGCCGCAGCACGGCGCCCAGCGTCGGACGGCCGGGAATTCCGGGCCGTCTCATCGCACCCGCTCCACCGCGCGCAGCCTCGCGCTCCGCGCCCGCGGGTTCCTGGCCACCTCCACCGCCGAGGCCTTCACCGCCCGCGAGGTGAGCGCGGTGAAGCTCCCCCCGGCACCGCAGGCGCAGACCGGGAGCCCGGGCGGACAGGTGCACCGCCCGACCAGCGCCCGGAAGGCCTGCTTCACCCTCTGGTCCTCGAGGGAGTGGAAGGCGATGACCGCCGCCCGGCCGCCCACCCGGAGCAGGCGAGGGAGCGCGGCGAGCAGCCGGTCGAGGGCGCCGAGCTCGTCATTGACCCAGATGCGGAGCGCCTGGAAGGTGCGGGTGGCCACGTGGGTGCGGTGCGGCCAGGCCCGCCGGGGGACGGCCCGCTTCACCGCCTCGACCGCCTCCAAGGTGGTCTCTGGACGCGCCCGGAGCAGCGCCCGGGCGATGCGCCCGGCGAAGGGCTCCTGGCCGAAGTCGCGAAGGACGCGGGCGAGCGTTGCCTCGTCGGCACGGGCGATGGCCTCGGCGGCGGTGAGTCCGCCCTCGCCCATGCGCATGTCCAGGGGGCCCTCGGTCTGGAAGGAGAACCCGCGGGCCGGGTCTTCCAGCTGCGGGCTGGAGACGCCGAGGTCGGCGAGCAGGCCGTCCGCGGGGACGAGCCCGAGCGGTCCGAGGAGCGTCTCCAGCTCACCGGCGTCGCCGACCAGCGCCCGGAAACCCGGCCGCCCGCCGAGCCGGGCCGTGGCGGCGCGCACCGCGGCCGGGTCGCGGTCCACGCCCACCACCTCCGCGCCCCGGTCGAGCAGCGCCTCGGCATGCCCGCCGCCGCCGAGCGTGGCATCGAGGATGCGCTTTCCGGGCTGGGGGGCGAGCAGGTCCACGACCTCGTCACGGAGGACAGTCTGGTGAGTGAACTTCACGGGGCACGGCCGGGCGGCTGCTCTCAGGGGCGATCGAAGGGACCGGTCATCGTCGCGCGCGCCTCGGCGGCGTCGCGGAACACCTCGAATGCGCCGTGCGCCCCGCCGGCGTGGAGCACCGCCTGGAGGTAGCGGGAGAGGCCGCACACCTTGAGGTCTCCTCCGGAGCGCCGGAAGGCCTCGGCGCGCGCCACCAGGGCCGGCACGCCCCGGAAGTCCAGGTGCTCGACGGCGGCGAAGTCGAGCAGCACCCAGACGCAGCCCTGGTCGAGCAGCCGGATCAGCCGATCTCCGAGCTCGGCCAGGGACGCGATGTCCAGCTCGCCCCGCAGCCCGAGCGTGGTGTGGCGCAGCCGCAGCCTCGACCTGTGCCGGGGCGTCCCCCCGGCCCTCCTCGCCGCGCCGTTCACCGCCTCAGCTCTCCTTTCCGTGGCGCAGCTCGGTGAGCACGCGCATCACGTCCTGGGAATCCGCCGCGTGGCGGGCCTCGGCCCGCGCCTGCTCCCATCCCCCCCGGCTCCAGAGCTCGATGACCCGCACCATTCCCGCCCACACCACGTCCCTCTCCAGCCCGGCGTGCGCGCGCAGCGAGGGCGGGACGAGCAGCCGGCCGAGCCGGTCGAGTGGGCACTCCTGCGCCGGGGCCACGTAGAGCCGCATCAGCGTCTTGACCCCGGGCTCCATCGGATTCCGGTCGGCCAGGGCGGACTCGAGCCGCTCCCACTCTCGGACCGGGTAGGCGTGCAGGCAGGGGTCGAGCGCGGTGGTGAGAATGAGCCGGTCGTCGTACGACCCGAGCAGCGTTTCCCGCAGCCGTGCCGGCAGGCTGGTACGCCCCTTCGAGTCGATCTGATGGTCGAAGACGCCCCGGAACACGCTGCACGGCCCACTCTGGGAGAGGGAGGTTTGATCCGTTCCTTACCACTTCTTCCCACCCACAGCCAGAAGGCTTCGTCCCCGCTCTTCCGGGGGTCCTTGTCTTTCCGCCGGGATCACGCGACCTTGAAAGGTCCATGGAACCCGTGAGGCTCCGCGTGTCGTACCGGAGCCCAACCTCTCTGCTGCAGGCCTTCACCCGGAGCGTCGGGAAGGGAGGGGTCTCCCTACCGAGCAAGAAGCGCCTGGAGCGGGGAACGCGCTTCCTCTTCGAGCTGGTGGCCGAGGACGTCCAGGAGCCGGTCGAGGTGCTCGGCGAGGTGGTGGAGATCCGCTCGGCCGCGAACGGAGAGTACGTGCTCGGCATCCGCTACCTGCCCGGGCGGAGCCGCCGCGGCCTGGACGCCGTCCTCCACCGGCTCTTCGAGTCCCACCAGTCGGAGCAGGTGCGCCGCTACCCGCGCGTCCCGGTGCACCTCCGCGCCGAGGAGCGCTCGGGCCTGGTCACGGTGTGGAGCGTGCGCGACCTGTCGCGGGGCGGAGCCGGGGTGGAGCTGGAGGCGGGAGATCTTCCGCCGAGGGCGCAGGTGGGGGCCCCGGTGCTCATCGAGGTCTGGCTGGAATCGGGCAGCATCCTGCTCCACGGCGAGGTGGTGTGGATGACCGCCGGGAGCGCCCGCCCCCGGACGCCGCCGGCGCTGGGCGTCTGCTTCGGCCGGCTCCAGCCCGAGACCCTGCACGCCCTGGACCGGGTCCTGGTCCTGGACGGTTTTCCATCCGGCCCGTGGAAGGCCCAGCTGCGGTTCGGCCTGGATGCGGTGGAGCGCATGCCCTAGAGGGGGGCGGGCGGGCGATGTCGATCTCACCGCCCCCCGAGCGTCGTGCTCGTGAACAAGGGGGGCGGGGAGCCCGGATGCACCCCGCCCCGCTCGACGCACGCCACACTGGAGGCGACCGATGCAATACATCTTTCTCATCTACGGTGACGAGAAGCAGTGGTCGAGGATGCCGCCCGGCGAGATGGACGACATGTACGGAGCGTTCCGCAAGTACAGCGAGGCGCTCACCGCCGCCGGGGTGATGCGCGGCGGCTCGGAGCTCAAGCCGGTGGCCACCGCGACCACGGTCCGCTCGCGGAACGGGAAGGTGACCACCGTGGACGGCCCCTTCGCCGAGACGAAGGAGCAGCTCGGCGGCTACTACATCGTGGACGTCCCCCATCTGGAGAAGGCGCTGGAGTGGGCGGGGAAGTGCCCCGGGGCTCGCCTGGGAGCCATCGAGGTCCGCCCGCTGGTCGAGCGCTGACCCCCGCGGACCCGCGTGCTCGGTCGGATCCTGGACCAGGTCGTCCGCCGCGAGGGCGGGCGGGTGCTGGCGGGGCTCATCCGCTGGACGGGCGACTTCGAGCTCGCCGAGGAGGCCTTCCAGGAGGCATGCACGCGCGCGGCGGCGACGTGGCCTGCCGAGGGCCTCCCGGCCAGGCCCGGCGCCTGGCTGACCACCGTGGCGCGACGCTGCGCGCTGGACCTCGTCCGGCGCCGCCGGACCGGACCGGTTCCAG
>DASPUU010000279.1:0-2983 GCA_035622755.1 Myxococcaceae bacterium | reverse complement strand
CCCGGACGCCCCGCCCGAAGCCGTGCCCGACGGTCGCCCGGCGCCCGGTGCAGGGGACCGCCGCCTTCCCCCACCCATCGGGGCTGCCCGCGCGCTGCGCCCGGAGGAGGACCTGCTCGCCCTGGCGCGACCGGACGATGCCGGGCGCCTCTGCCTGCTCGGGTCCCAGGGCCGGCGCGTGCTCACCGTCGAGCCCTCGCTCCAGGCCGCGCTCACTCGGCTTCTCGAGTCGTACCAGCCGCCCTATGCGGCGCTGGTAGTGCTCGAGCCGGCCACCGGACGGGTGCTGGCCATGGCCGAGCACTCTCACGCCGACCCCGCCCTCCGCGGGCTCCCCACCAAGGCCATCTTTCCCGCCGCCTCGGTGTTCAAGCTGGTCACGGCCACCGCGCTCCTCGACGTCGGGCTCGGCCCGGACGACGTGGGGTGCGCGCACGGTGGCAAGCGGCACATCCAGCAGCGGCTCCTCGACGACTCGAGCCGCGACCGCGTGTGCCTCTCGCTCGCCGAGGCAATGGGGCGAAGCGCCAACGCCGTCTTCGCCAAGCTCACCCACCACCACCTCACCGCCGATGAGCTCCGCGCCGCTGCCGAAGCGCTCCACTTCAACCGGGCCTTCGACTTCCCGGTGCCCACCGACGCCTCCCTGGCGCGCGTGCCCGACGACGCGCTCGGGCTGGCCTCGACCGGTGCGGGCTTCGGCGACGTGTACCTCTCGCCGCTGCACGGGGCGATGCTCGCCTCGGTGGCGGCAAACGGCGGGCTCTGGCTCCCGCCGGTGCTCTTCGAGGACCAGCTCCAGGGGCGGAGCGGGCCCCCGGAGCGGGTGCTCACCGAGGAGCAGGCCGCGGCGCTGGTGCGGATGATGGAGGAGACGGTCGACCACGGGACGGCGCGCCGCTACTTCCGGGGGCCGGGCCTGCGCACGGCGGTGGGCAAGACGGGATCCCTGGCGGACAAGCCGCCGCTTCCTTTCCGGGACTACACCTGGTTCGTGGGCTTCGCGCCGCGCGAGGCCCCGCGCGCAGCGGTGGCGGCGGTGGTGGTGAACGAGGCCCGCTGGCGGGTTCGCGCGCCCTGGCTTGCCCGCGAGGCGCTGAGGCTGGCCCTGGCCGGCGAGCCGACCCGCCACGCCCGCCGCTGAGCGGCCCCGGCGGGGGTCAGCGCTGCCGGAACTCGACCAGCCCCTGGTCGAAAAAGCCCTTGAAGCAGCGCAAGGCGTCAAGCTCGTGGATGGGCGACACCTGGATGATCGCCTCCACCGTCCGCCGTCCATCGACGCGGGAGAGCAGGTAGCGCTCCGGAGCGGTGAGAGGGAGCCGGCGGAGCACCTCGCCGTCCACCCGGAGGGACGGAACGCGAGCTCCCGAGACCTCGCCCCGAAGCTGATCGGCATAGGCCGCCTCCGCCTGGCGGAGGAAGTTGGCGGTTCCAGCCGCCGGCGCCAGCTCGTAGGCGCGCCTGGCCAGCGCGGCCGCGTCGGAGATGTTGCCGGCGGAGAAGAAGGACTGCGCCGCGCGGAGGATCTCCTCCGCTCCCTCCTCGGATCCGAGCACCTGCGGCACCTGGGTGGGGACGGCGGGCGACTCCTGGTGCGGGACGGTCACCGCCCCGAGCCGGTGCAGCGCGTAGAGCCGCTGGTAGAGAAAGAAGTCCGTCGAGTGAAGCCCGAGGACCAGGTCGTCGATGGTGGCGCCTTCCTCGATCATCCGGGTCAGGCGATCGTCGAGGGTGCCCGGCTCGGGGGGCTGGGCGAGGTTCTGGCGGTTGAGCACCAGGTGTGCCCGCCCGGAAGGGAAGACGGCCCGGATGGCCTTCCAGGCGGTCTCGCGCACGTCCGCCTCGCGGTAGATCTCGAGGAGCGGGACGCTCACCTCGAGTCCCTGGAGAGGCGCCGGCCCGCCCCCCGGGGTGAAGGTGAAGGTGCCCTCCTCCCAGGAGAACGCCGAGAGGAGGGCCTCGCGGAACTTGAGCTGGAGCGCGTTGCGGACCGCGTCCTGGCTGGCCAGCCCCATGGCCACCACCGCCTGGCCGAGGAAGACGCGCGTGTCCTGCTGGGCGCGGTAGGCCGCCATGTACTGGTCCTCGCTCATCTGGCCCATGTTGATCAGGAACTGGGCGAGATAGTCCCGCGGCTGGTTGGAGCTGGCGTTCACCACCTCTCCGTCACGGATGACGACCTGGCGCTTCTCGTCGGCCTGCTCGTACTGGAGGATTCCGGTGGCCCGGCGGTTGCCCAGGTAGGCGACGAGGTCCCGGAGAGGCATCGTGCCCATGTCGCCGATGAGCCCACGCATGCTGGGGCGGGAGCATCCCCCGCAGCGGGCGAGGAGATCTACTGGGAATCCCGGGGGGCGCCCGGCGCACGCGGGCGGCTTTCCCGGCCGCCACCTGATCGTCAGCGGCGCTGCGCCTGCCTCGGGCCCTTCCCCAGGGCGAGCACGCGGGAGAACTCCGCCGCCCGGACCGGGACGACGCTCAGGCGCCCACGGGTGAGGAGCGGGAAGCTGCGCAGCCGCCCGTCCTGCCGCATCCGCCCCAGGGGAACGGCGGCGGGAAGCGCCCTCACCGGGACGAGCTCCACGCTGGACCAGTCCTCGCCCCGGGCGGTGGGGTCGGGGCCGGCGGCGCGCGAGACCCGGGCCACGCCCACCACCTGCTTCTCCGCGCCGGAGTGGTAGACGAGGAGGAGGTCTCCCGGGCGCATGGCCCGGAGGTTGTTGCGGGCCTCGAAGTTGCGCACCCCCGTCCACTCCGTCCGGCCCTCGCGGACCAGGTCCTCCCAGGCGTACGTGGAGGGTTCGGTCTTCAACAGCCAGTGTCCGGTGGGCGGCATGACACCGCTTCCTACCCCCCGGGCGCGAGCAGGGCGAGGAGCTCGCCCGGCTGCGCCAGGGTGGGCACGCCCGCCCGGGCGACCTCCTCGGCCCGGAACCCCCAGAGGACGCCCACCGGGCGCATCCCGGCGGCGCGCGCGGTGGTC
>DASPUU010000278.1:0-6575 GCA_035622755.1 Myxococcaceae bacterium | reverse complement strand
GTCTCCGACGGAGCGCGGATGATGCGCCTCGTGCCGGGCCGGGAGAGCGAGGCTTCGTGGCAGGAGCACCTCGGCCTCCTCGTTCCATCGACCTGGTCGACGGAGGCGCTCTACCCCGACGCCGCCCGGTCGCTCCCGGCCGCCCTCGTCCTCCTCGGCTTTGCCCTGCTCTTCACCGCCGGCGCCGTGGCCACGCTGCGGACGAGGGACCTGTGAACGGCGCGGCGCTGGTCCTCGAGCAGGTGAGCAAGCGCTTTGGCGAGCGCCGCGCTCTCGAGACCGTGACACTGTCCGTCCCGGAGGGGACGGTGTGGGGGCTCATCGGTCCCAACGGCGCCGGGAAGTCCACCACCTTCAATCTGCTCTGCGGCTACCTGCGCCCCAGCGCCGGGACGGTCCGGGTGCTCGGGCTCGACCCGAGGCGCCCGGGGGTGCTCAAGGGCCGGGTCGGCGTGCTCCCGCAGGATGCCGCCCTTCCGTCCTACCTGGCGGTGGGGCCGCTGCTCTGCTACCTCGCCCGGCTCTCCGGACTGGAGCGGCCGGAGCGCGCGGCGCGGGTGGCGCTGGAGCAGGTGGCGCTCCCCGACGTCTGGGACGTTCCCCCGTCCTCGCTCTCCCACGGGATGGCACGGCGGGTGTCCATCGCCCAGGCGCTGATGGGTGATCCGCCGGTCATCCTCCTCGACGAGCCGACCGCCGGGCTGGACCCGCGCATCGCCGTCGAGGTCCGCCACCTGGTCAAGGGGATGCGTGGACGCGCGACGGTGCTCGTCTCGAGCCACAACCTGCCCGAGCTGGAGGCCCTGTGCGACGGGGCGGCCATCCTCGACCGGGGAGCGCTCGTCCAGGCGGGGACGATGCGCGAGCTCACCGCCCGCGGGGCGGAATTCCGCATCCAGGTAGCCGCCGGCAACGTGCCGCTGGAGGGCATCCGCGCCCTCCCCGGGGTGGCCGAGGCGTCGCTCCAGCCGGACGGGCTCTTGCGGGTGACCGTCCGGCCCGAGGACGGGACGCCGGAAACCATCCTCAACGCCACCCTCCGCGCGCTCCTCGATGCGGGCGTGCAGGTGAGCGGCGTGTCGCAGGGGCAATCGCTGGAGGCGCGCGTCCTGGCGGTGACCTGAGCGCGCCGACCAGGCACCGGTACTCGCTGCCCGGGCGTCAGTCCGGGAAGAACAGGGGCTCGCGCTGCTGGACGAAGGCCTTGATCTGGCCGACCACCGCCGGGTCCACCTCGGTGAAGCGGACCCCGACGCCGGGGAAAACGTCCGGCGTCCGGTCATTCACCTCGCGTGTCCAGCGCACCTCGCCCTTGACCGTCAGGCGCCGACCGGCGGGGAGCGTGAAGCTCACGTCCACCGGCGTCCCCGGGGGAAGCACGTTGACCGTGGCCACGAACAGGCCTCCCTCCGAGATGTTGGTGCTGAACCCGGTGAAGAAGTTCGAGTCGCTCGCCAGGTCGACCTGCGTCTGCATCGCCACCCGCGCGGCGACTCGCTTCAGGGCAATCTTTCCGATGGCCGACGCGGCGCCCGTTCCGGGCGCACTCGCTGGAGCCGCGGACGCCGGTGCGGCCGCCTCGACCCCCTCGCCGGCCTCGGGTGGCGGTGGCGGCGGCGGCCGGCGAACGGCGGCGCGGGCCTGGGCCGCGCGCGCGTCGGCGGCGTCGGCACGGGCCCGGGCCAGCGTCTGGGCGTCGGCGGCGAGGGCGCGCGAGCGCTCGACGAGCACCTCGCCGCAGGCCCGGAGGGCGACGCGGATGGCCTCGGCGGACTTTCGCCGGGCCTCGAGGGACTGCAGGCGTGCCGCCAGCGCCCGCTCCACGTGCGCGGCCACGCTCGGAACCGGGGTGGGCTCGCCGAGCCGGACGAGAACCTGGGCGACCTCGGGCCCCTCCTCCAGCCCGCGGGCGTCCGCCTGCAGAGTCCGGGAGCGCTCGCCGAGCGAGATCGACTCCTGGGCCAGGCGCTCGACCTCGGCGGCAAGCTGACCTTCGGCGGTCCGCATCGCCTGCTCGGCACGGAAGAGCTCCGCCTCGCGCTCCGGCGCAGGCGCGCTGGGGCTCGGGGCGGCGGCGGTCAGGGCATCATCTCGGACGAAGAGGGCCATCGTGCCCGGGTTCCGTTACAACCCGGATGCCACCCGAAACGTTCCGGAGAGCCGGCGCTTAGACGCCCGGGCCCCGGGTCAACTTCGCCTGCCCGCCCGCTGCCGGGGCAACCTCGACCCAGGCTCGCACGCATCCCGCGTCCTCGGTCAGGGCGACCAGCCGGTGGCCGGTGGCGGCGCAGAAGGCGGGCAGGTCGGTGAGCAGAGCGGCGTCCGTGCCGAGGAGAAGCAGGCGAGCGCCCGGCGGGCGATCGCGCAGCGCCTCGGCCAGACGGACGACGGGCATCGGACAGGGGAGTCCGCGGGCGTCGACGGTGGTCTGCTCGGCGTCGAGGTGCGTCCGGGTCATGGTGGCTCCTGGTCGGGAGCGGCCGCGGCTTGCGAGGCGTCGGGGGCGTCTGTTAACAGGGCGCCGGCGCTCTGGGGAGCCCTTCGCCCCCCGGGGCGTCGTGCCCTCCCCGGAGCTCCCTCTCTCATGAAATTCAGTGCCTTCGTCTCGCTCGTCCTGGGCGTCGTCCTCGGAATCGTCATCGGCCGGGCCACCCTGTCGCAAGGGTCCGCCCGCCCGGAGGTCCGGCCCCAGACCGCGCAGCAGCAGCAGCAGCAGCAGCGCACGCCCCCGCGGGTCGACCCCACCGTGTGGCGCATCCCGGTGGAAGGCTCGCCGGTGGCAGGCTCGCCGGATGCCCTGGTGACGCTCGTCGAGTTCACCGACTACGAGTGCCCGTACTGTGGGCGGGCCCACGGGACCATCCAGCAGCTCCAGAAGGACTACGGCGCCAAGCTGCGCGTGGTGATGAAGGAGAACCCACTCACCATGCACCCCCACGCACGGGGAGCGGCCATGGCCGCGCTGGCCGCCGGGGCGCAGGGAAAGTACTGGCCGATGCACGACCGGCTCTTCGCCAACCAGCGGGCGCTCGAGGCGCCGGCCCTGGCCGGGTATGCGCAAGAGCTCGGGCTCGATTCGGGGCGCTTCCAGTCCGACCTGCACAATCCAGATCTCGAGAAGATCATCGACCGGGACCTCGAGCTCGGCGCGGGCGTCGGAGTGAGCGGGACGCCGGCCATCTTCATCAACGGGCGGCGGCTCCCCGGCGGCGCGGCTCCCATCGAGAACTTCAAGGCCCTCATCGAGGAGGAGCTGGCCAAGGCGGAGGCGATGGTGCGGGCCGGGACGCCGCCCGCGCAGGTCTATGCCCGGATTCTCGAGAAGGGCCAGGAGCCCGGGACCAAGCCGGTGGTCAAGGTCGACGCGCCGGCGGACGCCCCCGCCTTCGGGCCGGCCTACCCCAAGGTGACCATCGTCGAGTGGAGCGACTTCCAGTGCCCCTACTGCAGCCGGGCGGTGCCCACGGTGGAGAAGGTCCGCGACCTGTACGGCAAGGACGTGCGGGTGGTTTTCCGCAACTTCCCGCTCTCCACCATCCACCCCAATGCCCGCATCGCCGCCCAGGCGGCCATGGCCGCCCACGCCCAGGGGAAGTTCTGGCCGATGCACGACCGGCTTTTCGCCAACCAGGGCGCGCTGGACCGGGCCTCGCTGGAGCGCACCGCCGAGCAGATCGGCCTGGACATGAAGCGCTTCCGGTCGGACTTCGACTCGGCGGCGGTCGACGCCCGCATCGAGGCGGACGTGGCCGCAGCCACGGCAGCCGGGGTGCGGGCCACGCCCTCGTTCTTCGTCAACGGGCGCCTCTTCGAGGGGGCCCCCCCCCTCGAGCAGCTCCGGCTGGAGATCGACCGGGAGATCGCCAAGGCGGACAAGCTGCTCGCCCAGGGCGTCAAGCCGGAGAATCTCTACAGCCGCCTCCTCGCCGACTCCCAGGCACCGGCGGCGCGCAAGTAGTTCACTCCGCCGCGCGCTACCACACGCCGCGGAGGAGCGGGACACCGACCCCGGAGAAGGGGCTTCCCCGCACCGCCGTCCCGGGGCGAACCAGGGGCTCGGGCATGGGAAGGCTGGCGAAGAGGCCGCTCTCCGGGCTGTAGCTCAGGAACGCGCCCGGGGGCGGGCCGACGGTCATCCGGAACCGGGGCTGCTTGGTCATGTTGATGACGGCCATGGTGGCCAGCGGAACGACGCCCACCGTGCCGGCGAGCAGGATCCACTCGGCGGCGCTCCCGTTGCTCTGGTTGACCCAGTAGCTGACACCGAGCACCAGCCCCTCGACGCCCAGGCCGGTGAGCATCGCCGGCCACGCCTCGCTGACGTAGTAGCGGCTCCCGT
This sequence comes from Myxococcaceae bacterium, assembly GCA_035622755.1. Classification (GTDB taxonomy): domain Bacteria; phylum Myxococcota; class Myxococcia; order Myxococcales; family Myxococcaceae; genus JADGRA01. The sequence continues at coordinate 2,236 of DASPUU010000278.1, read as the reverse complement.
TGGCGATCCCGAGCTGCGTCTCGGCCACGGCGAGCGGCACGGCACCGAAGATGACGATGGTGAGGATCGTCTGGACGGTGGGGTCGATGTAGAAGGTGCTGCAGTAGTACTGGGCCGTGCCCGAGCAGGTGCTGCTCGGCTGGAGGATGAGGAAATAGGGCAGGAGCGAGATGCCGGCCGCGGTGAGCGCGCCGAAGAGCGTCTCGGTCACCATCAGCCCCACCTCCGGGCCGGGCGGCGGAAGCCGGCTCTGCTGCCCGTAGGGAACGCCATAGGGCGAGCCGTACCCGGGATACATCCCCGGCGGGGTGGCACCGTACGGGGTGGGCGGATAGGGCGTCGGGTAAGGGGGGGGCTGGGAGCCCGGCGGGGCGGGCGTCGGCGAGCCGAGGGGCGTGTCGGGGGCGGCCTCGATGAGGGGCGGCGGCGTCAGCTCGCCGCTCGCCGGGGGCGTGGTGGAGGGAGGCGGGCTGGTGGCCGGAGCCGTCTGGCCGAGCGCCAGGGAGGGGAGGAGGAGAACGAGAACGGCGCTTCGTCGCATGGAGCAAACCTCGATGGACGCCGGCGTGGCTCCCCGGGGGCCGCTCCCCTCCATGCCAGCGTCGTCGGTCTTCAAACGTCCCCTAGCCTACCGCGATGGCGTCGATCTCCACCCGGGCGCCCCGCGGAAGCGCGGACACCTGCACGGTGACCCGGGCAGGCGGAGCGCCTGGAAAGTACCGTCCGTAGACGGCGTTCACGGCCGCGAATTCACTGAGATCCGTGAGGAAGATGGTACAGCGGACCACGTCCTGGAAGCCCAGCGAGGCCGCCCGGAGCACCGCTCCCAGGTTCTCCATCACCCGTTCCGTCTGAGCCGTCACGTCGCCGGCCAGGAGCTCGCCCGTCCGGGGATCGAGCGCGATCTGCCCGGAGACGAAGGTCAGCCGCCCGGCCGGAGCGGAGACGCCCTGCGAGTAGGGCCCGATGGCACGAGGCGCCTGGTCCGAGTGCACCGGGGTGTGGGCCATGGGCGCGGACCTCCCTAGACGCGCTCCACCGAGTAGACGCCGTGGAGGCGCTCGATGGTGCGCATGACGTCGTTGAGCTGCTTCAGGTCGGAGATGGTGACCTCGAAGGTATTCACCGCCCGCTCGTCGCCGGTCGCCCGGCAATTGGCCTGGCTGATGTTGACCCCCTTCTGCCGGAAGACGCCGGACATGTCGGCCAGCAGTCCGGGCCGGTCCACGGTCAGGACGCGGAGGGTCACCGGACGCTTGAAGTCGCCGTGGACGTCCCAGGCCACGTCCACCCGCCGCTCCGGGTCGGTGGCCAGCGCCCGCTCGCAGCCCACGGTGTGCACGGTGACGCCCCGTCCCCGGGTGATGAAGCCGACGATGGGGTCCCCGGGGACTGGGTTGCAGCAACGTCCGAAGCGGACGAGCACGTCGTCCACGCCGCCGATCTGCACCCCGGTGCGGGTCCGCTGCCCGACCAGCTTGCGGGCGATCTCCGTCACCCGCCCGAGGCCGGTCGAGGCGGGGGGCGTCTCTGCCGAGGCCTCCTGACCGTTGACCACCGCCGGGCGCTCGCTCTCGGCCAGTCGTTCGGGCGGGAGGAGCTTCTGGAGGAGCTGCTGGGGGGCGAGCTTGCCGTAGCCCAAGGCGACGAGCAGGTCGTCCTCGACGCGGTAGCCGAGCTCGGCGGCAGGACCCTTCAGGTCCCCCGCCTTGAGCATCTTGTTCAGGTTCAGGCCGAACCGGCGCAGCTCGCGCTCGAGGAGCTCGCGTCCGAGGGCCAGGCTCCTCTCCCGCTGCTGCTGCTTGATGAAGGCGCGGATCTTCTGCTGGGCCCGGCTGGTCTTGACGAAGGTCAGCCAGTCCTTGGAGGGATGGGCGCCGGGGCTGGTAAGCACCTCCACCGTGTCGCCGTTCTTCAGCTTGTAGCGCAAGGGAACGATCTTCCCGCTCACCTTCGCCCCGACGCACCGGCTGCCCACGTCGGAGTGGATGGCGAAGGCGAAGTCCACCGGCGTGGCACCCCGGGGAAGGCTCTTCACGTCTCCCTTGGGGGTGAAGACGAAGACCTCGTCGGTGAACAGGTCCACCTTCACCGTGTCCAGGAACTCCTTGGGGTCCTTCAGGTCCTGCTGCCACTCCATCAGCTGCCGCAGCCAGGCGAACTTGGCGTCGTCCTTGCCGCCGCCGCGGCCTTCCTTGTACGCCCAGTGCGCGGCGATGCCTTCCTCGGCGATGCG
>DASPUU010000277.1:0-2397 GCA_035622755.1 Myxococcaceae bacterium | reverse complement strand
GCCGCGGGGCGCGGCACAGAGCCACTGGAAGTGGGCGGTGGACATCATGCGCGAGTTCGGCTTCCCGGTGACGCTGGGCTCGGCGCGCGATGTCTTCCGCGAGCTGGCACCCAAGGTCCCCGAGCTGGCCGGATTCGACTGGGACAAGGAAGCGCCGCCGCTGAAGAGCACCCGGGGCATCTCACCCCTCCCGAGCGCGGCGGACGGCCGGCCGCCGGGCTACCGGGAATTCGGCACGCCGCGGGTGCGGGGGATCTGATGAGCCGGACGATCAAGGTGGCCGTCATCGCGCCGGGCTTCGTCGTCCTCGCCCTGCTGTTCCTCAACTGGCTGAACTACCGGGTGGCCGGGCTGCTCTCGCCGCACGGACTGGCCTGGCTGAGCACCCTGTTCTTCCACCTTCTCCTCTTCGTGATGCTCACCGCCACCGTGCTCACCGTGGCCGAGCGCAAGTGGAGCGCCTTCACCCAGGACCGGATCGGCCCGGAGCGGGCCCGGCTCCCCCTGCTCTCCAACCACTCGCTCGGCGGACTCCCGCACGTCGCTGCCGATGCCCTGAAGATGCTGACCAAGGAGGACACCCGGCCCAAGGCCGCCGAGCGCGACCGGGTGCTGTTCATGCTCGGACCGATCCTCGCCTTCGCCCCGGTCTACGCCCTGGCGGCGGTCATCCCCTTCGGGCCGGCGGTCCGCCTGGCCAGCGGCTACACCGTCGCCCCGCAGGTGGCCAACCCGAACTTCGGCATCCTCTTCGTCTTCGCCATCGCCTCGCTGGCCGTCTACGGCACCTCGCTGGCCGGCTGGGCGAGCAACAGCAAGTTCGCCCTGCTCGGCGGCGTCCGGGCCAGCTCGCAGATGATCTCCTACGAGGTCGCCCTCGGACTCTCGCTGGTCGGGCTGATGATCGCCTTCAACACCGTGCAGCTGCCGGCCCTCATCGGCGCGGCCAGCGCGTCCAGCGGGCAAGCCCAGTACCTCTGGTCCACCACCCTCTTCGGGATGGACGTGGGCATCCCGGCCTGGGGCATCGTGCTCCAGCCGGCGGGCTTCCTCCTCTTCTTCGCCGCCGCCTTCGCCGAGACCAAGCGCGCCCCCTTCGACCTTCCCGAGGGGGAGAGCGAGATCATCGGCTACTTCCTCGAGTACTCGGGGATGAAGTTCGGGACCTTCATGATCTCCGAGTTCGTGGAGGTGGTCGTCCTCTCGGCGCTGATCACCGCCATCTTCCTCGGCGGCTGGCACTTCGGCTTCATCGGGGACCGGGCCTTTGCCGCCGGCTGGGGCACCAGCCACCCCGTCCTGTACGGGGTGGTGTGCGCGACGGTGTTCGCCCTGAAGACGATCATCCTCTGCTGGCTCCAGCTGATGATCCGCTGGACGTTTCCCCGCTTCCGCTACGATCAGATCATGACCCTGGGCTGGAAGATCCTCCTCCCCTTGGGCCTGCTCAACGTCTTCCTCTCCGGCGCGCTCATCCTCCTCGACCCGTCGCTGCAGTGGCTGGGGGTGGTGGGCCTCTTGGAGATCGCCGTGCTCCTCGGCCTGACCCTGACCGCCGGTCGAAAGCCGGCGCGCGGCCCGTCTGCCTCCACCACCCCCGACGCCCACGCGCTTTCGACCGCGGCCGCCCACCACTGAGAGAGACGCGAGATGGCCTACTACCCGGCGACCCAGGACCCGACCACCGACGTCCGGGAGCGCACCTACGTGCCCGAGCTCCTGCGCGGGCTGGCCGTCACCACCCGCCACTTCTTCAAGAACCTTCTCTTTCCGCGGGATGCCAATCCCGACGTCCTCAACCGGAAAGGGAACAGCCACATCACCACCGTCTCCTACCCGGAGGAGAAGGTCACCTATCCGCCCGGCTACCGCGGGCTGCACCGGCTCGTCCCGCGCGAGGATGGAAAGCCCCGCTGCGTGGCCTGCTACATGTGCGCCACCATCTGCCCGGCCCAGTGCATCTACATCGAGGCCGGCGAGTACGTCAGCGAGGACCCCTCGCCGGAGTCGCGGGTCATCGAGAAGTACCCCACGCGGTTCGTCATCGACGAGCTGCGCTGCATCGTGTGCGGCCTGTGCGTGGACGCCTGCCCCAAGGACGCCATCCGCATGGACACCGGGCGGCACACGCCCTCGGAGTACTCCCGGTCCGGCTTCGTGTGGGACATCCCGCGGCTCCTCCAGGGTCCGGCGGTGAGCCACCCCTCCGACCCGTGGCACAAGCGCTCCGGCTCCGAACGGCCGGCGCACCCCCATCCGGAGCGGCATGCCCGCATCGGGGACGGGCTGGTGCAGCTCAAGCTCCCGCACAGCCACCCGCACGGGGTCCGCACCGAGGTCACCGCCGGGCCCATCCCGGTGACCAAGTTTCTCCGCGACTGAAGACCCCCCGGGGGC
>DASPUU010000276.1:0-4846 GCA_035622755.1 Myxococcaceae bacterium | reverse complement strand
CGCGGAGAAGGAGGTCTCCTCCCGCGACGGGATGCAGTCCACCGTGGACACCTCGCCCTACTACGCGGCCTGGACGACCGACGCCGAGGCGGAGGTTCCGCGCGCCCGGGCGGCGGCGGCCCGGCGCGACCTGGACGGCCTGGGCGCGCTGTCCGAGCGGAACGCCTGGCGGATGCACGCCGCCGCGCTGGCTGCCGACCCTCCGCTCTGCTACCTCCGGCCGGCCACGCTCGGGCTCCTGCTCGCGCTCCCGGCGGCGCGCGGCCGGGGCCTCCCGGTGTGGTTCACACTCGACGCCGGACCGAACCCGGTGCTCCTCACCACCGCCTCTCGGCTCGGCGAGGTGGAGGCCCTGGCCCGCGAGCACGGGGCGGCGGAGGTGGTCCGCTGCCAGCCCGGGGGAGACGCGTCCCTGCTCGAGACGCACCTCTTCTGAGGAGGGGAACGCCCGGGGGCCCCCCGGCTGTGCTACCAGGGGGCGCTCGTGGACCGCGCCCTCTCCGCGCCCGGCAAGCTCTTCCTCTCGGGGGAATACGCCGTGCTCTGGGGCGGGGTGGCCCGCGTGGCGGCGGTGGGGCCGCGCGCCGCGGCGCTGGTGCGCGCGCGCGAGGACCGCACGGTGGAGCTGCTCACCGCCGAGGGCCGGCTTGCCGGGGTCTCCACGCCGCTCGGCATCCGCTGGGACCGCCCGGTGACCGCTCCCTTCCTCTTCGCCGCGCGCGCGCTCGACGCCGTCTACCGGGCGCGGGGGACGGAGGCGCTCGGGCTCTCGCTCGCCCTGGCCCCGTCCGCGCCCGGCCCGAACGGCGAGAAGCTGGGGATGGGGAGCAGTGCGCGGACCTCGGTGCTGGCGGTGGAGGCGGCGGCCGGCGTGCTCGACGTCCGGCCGCCCCTGCCGCTGGCGCTCGTCGCCCACGCCGAGGCGCAGGGCGGGAAGGGCAGCGGGGCGGACGTGGTCGCCTCGTCGGTGGGCGGGCTCGTGCGCTATCGCCGCTGGCCGGTGGAGCGGGCGCTCGCCGGTGACCGGCCACTGGGGGTCCTGCTCCGCGAGGCCGGGCCGGTGGACGTGGTGCGCACCGGTCTGGTGCCGGCCTTCCTCGCCTATGCCTTCGGCGGCGAGAGCGCCTCCACCGGAGGGATGATCTCCCGGGCCGAGCAGGCCCTGGACGAGCGGGCCCGCGCCGCCTTCGTCTCCGAGTCGGATCTGCTCGGCGAGGCCCTGGAGGACGCGCTCCGCAAGGAGCACTTCCGAGGGGTGAGCGAGGCGTGCGCCGGGCTCCAGCGACTCCTCGACTCGCTCGGGGGGGTGGCCACCCCCACCCTGACCCGCATCCTGTCCCTGTCGCGCGCGCTGGGGAGCACCGGCAAGGTCAGCGGGGCGGGGGGCGGCGACGGATGCCTGCTCTTCTCGCCCGATGCCGAGGCGCGGTCCCGGCTCCTCGCCTCGCTCCGGGCCCGCGGCCTCCATGCCTTCCCGCTCTCCGTGGAGCCCGGGGCGCGCATCGAGCCCGACCCCGATCCCGTCCTTGCCGCCTGGCTCGCCGCGTGAGGCCGCCCATGCCCGAAAGACTCTCGTTCTTCCGCACGCTCAGCGGGGCCGGCTACTGGTCGTCGGACCGCGGCCTGAGCGCGCTCCTGGTGGCGGTCATCGTCCTCGAGTTCGTCATTCTCCCGCTCGAGGCGAGCGGGAGGCTCGGCTTGGGGGTCCTGCTCCTGGTCGACCTGTGGACCGCCGGCGTCCTGGTGGCCGGCACCTCGGCGCTGGGCTGGCACCGGATGAGCAAGGGCCTGGTCGGTCTGACGGCGGTGATGGTGGGCGCCCTGCTGGCCGTCCACTTCACCGCCCGGGCAGTGCCCTTGACCGTGGTGGAGGCGCTCCGCTCCGCCCTCACCGCTCTCTTCTTCGCCGGCCTCACCGCGCTCATCATGGCGCACGTGCTCCGGGAAGGCCCCACCACCCGCCACCGGATCCTCGGCGCGGTGGCGGCCTACCTGCTCATCGGCTTCGTCTTCGCCAACGTCTTCCGGCTCATCCAGGTGCTCGACGGCGCTGCGCTCCAGGGGGTTCAGTGGGCGCCGGGGGAATCGAACCTCTTCGGCTTCACCTACTTCTCCCTCAGCACGCTGAGCACGCTCGGCTACGGCGACGTGCTCCCGGTGAGCCGGGCGGCGCGGGCGGCGGCGAGCTTCGAGGCGCTCCTCGGCCAGCTCTTCCTGGCCATCCTCATCGCGCGGCTGGTGTCGCTGGAAGTGGCCGCCCGGTCTTCCCCCCGCTGAGGCTCCGTGTCTAACCTGGCGCCTTCCCCAGGGTCCGGAGCGAGGATGCCCAAGTCCAAGGCCAAGACCAACGGTCCATTGAGCGTGAAGCAGCTGGGGCACTTTCGCGAACGGCTGCTCCGCGAGCGCCGGCGCATCCTGGCCCTCAAGGAATCCACGGCGCTCGACGCGGACCGCCAGCCGGGCATGCCCGATCCCCACGATGCCGGCGACGAGGCGAACGAGGCCACCACCTCCGACATCCGCATCGGTCTGTCCGAGGCGGACCAGCGGATGCTGGCGCAGATCGACCGGGCGCTTCAGCGGCTGGACCTGGGGACCTACGGCGTCAGCGAGGTGACCGGAGATCCGATCCCCGTCGCCCGGCTCGAGGTGGTGCCCTGGGCGACGACCAACGTCGGGGACGAGTGAGGCGGCGTCAGTTCTTCGAGCTGGCGCCGTGGTTGTTCTTCGGCACGACGGTGATGTTCACCACCTTGGAGATGCTCATCGTCGCCGTCCCGGCCCGGCAGGAGGTCTGACCGGGCTTCAATCCGGTGAGGACCAGCTGGTTCTCCTTGTCCGACACCCCCCGGAGCTCGGCACGGACGATGGTCCCGTCGTCGCACACCAGCCCCATGGCCAGGCCGACGCTGTAGGCCTTGGTCTGGCCGACCTTCAGCGTGACGCTGGCGCCCGATTCGATGGGCGGTGCATCCGCCCTCGCCGCCGGGGCAAGCGCCAGGGAGACGAGGGGCAGGACGAGCCCCCTCCACGCAGCGGTCCTCATGACGAGGCGAACGCTGCCCCAGCGACGGCGCGGGCGCAAGCCGCTCCAGGAGCCCCCTTCCCCCGGAGAACAGCGCTATTTTTGCGCTGGAGCGGCGGGTGCGCCGCCGAGCGCGTCGGCGCCCGCCTTGGCGCACACCCCGTCCTGCTGCGACGTGGCGCCGCTCACGCCGAGTGCACCGATGATCTTCCCGTCGATCACCAGCGGAACGCCGCCCTCCAGGGGAAGCGCGCCGGGCAGGCCGAGGACCGCGGTCCGTCCGCCGGCGACGGCGTCCTCGAAGGCCTTGGTCGGCCGCTTGAAGGCCGCCGCGGACCGGGCCTTCTGCACCGCCACCTCCGAGCTGCCGTTCTGGGTCCCGTCGATGCGCTCGAAGTAGACGAGCGTACCTCCCGGTTCGACCACTGCCGCCGCCACCGTCCAGCCGTTCTTCTTCCCCTCGGCGATGGCCGCGTGTGCCAGCTTGCGCGCCGTCTCCACGCCGATGGGCGCACCGTACGGGTTGGTCAGGGGCTGGGCACCGGCGCCGGTCGACACGAGCAGCGCGAGCGTTAGCACGGCGGGGCCCACCACTCCAGCCAAGTGACGCATGATCTCCTCCTCCTCCCGGGGACTTCGGGGGGCGGGAAGGCAAGCACGTCGAGCCCCGCCTGTCGACGGCCTCGGCGGCGGCTTGACCCCCCATCCTCGGCGGCGCTTCACTGCCCGGCCTTCGTTCCTTCCCTGGAGAGCGCCATGACCGACACGGTCCAGTACCTGATGGACGAGAGCCGCATCCCGACCAGCTGGTACAACCTGATGGCCGACCTCCCGTCGCCGCCTCCGCCGGTGCTCCACCCCGGGACGCTCAAGCCGGTGGGCCCCGACGACCTGCAGCCGCTCTTCCCGATGGCGCTCATCCTCCAGGAGGTCTCCACCGAGCGGGCGGTGGAGATCCCCGGGCCGGTGCGGGACATCTACCGCCTCTGGCGGCCGACCCCGCTGCACCGCGCGCGCCGCCTGGAGCGCGAGCTCCAGACGCCGGCCCGCATCTACTACAAGTACGAGGGCGTCTCGCCGGCCGGCAGCCATAAGCCGAACACCGCCGTGGCCCAGGCCTTCTACAACAAGGAGGCGGGGACCCGGCGGATCACCACCGAGACCGGCGCCGGACAGTGGGGCTCGGCCCTGGCCTTCGCCGGCTCGCTCTTCGGCATCGAGATCCAGGTGTTCATGGTGCGGATCTCCTACGACCAGAAGCCCTACCGGCGCGCGCTGATGGAGGCCTACGGGGCGAAGTGCGTCCCCTCGCCCTCGCGCGAGACGCAGGCCGGCCGGAACGTCCTCGCCCAGCGGGCCGACCACCCGGGGAGCCTGGGCATCGCCATCTCCGAGGCCGTGGAGGTGGCGGCGCAGCGCGAGGACACCAAGTACGCGCTCGGCTCGGTGCTCAACCACGTCCTGCTCCACCAGACGGTCATCGGGCAGGAGGCGCTCGCCCAGCTGGAGATGGCCGACGACTACCCCGACGTGCTGGTGGGCTGCACCGGGGGCGGGTCCAACTTCTCCGGGCTGGTCTTCCCCTTCCTGGGAGCCCAGCTGCGCGGGGGAAAGAAGGTCCGCGTCGTCGCCGTCGAGCCGGCCGCCTGCCCCTCGCTGACCCGGGGGCGGTACGCCTACGACTTCGGCGACACCGGGCACCTCACGCCGCTGGCCAAGATGCATACCCTCGGCTCGAGCTTCACCCCGCCGGGCTTTCACGCCGGCGGCCTCCGCTACCACGGCATGGCGCCGCTCGTCTCGCACCTCAAGGAGCTGGGG
>DASPUU010000275.1:0-4063 GCA_035622755.1 Myxococcaceae bacterium | reverse complement strand
GCGCCGCGGCGGATGACTGGACGCTGGCCAGCGAGGGCATGGCGCTCCTGGAAAACGACACCGTCCGGACGGGGGCCCGGGCCTCGGCGCTGCTGCGCTTCCCGAACGGCTCCTCGGTGCTCGTCGGGGAGGATGCGCTGATCGGCATCGCCGAGACGCAAGGGGCGCCCGGGCGGGACCGCACCGACCTCACCGTCCGGCGCGGGACGGTGGATGCCACCCTGGACCGTCCCGCCACCCAGGACCTGACGGTGGGGACGCCCTCCGCCACCGTGCGCGCCGGCCGGGAGATCGTCTTCCAGTGAGCCCGGCCCTGCTCACCCTGCTGTGTCTCGCCACGGCGCCGGCGGACGAGGTGGTGGTCCAGCCCAAGGAGTCGCTCGCCGACGTCGCCCGGCGGGCGCTGGGGAGCGCCGAGGCGGCCAGCGAGCTGCGCGCCATCAACCACCTCGAGTCCGACCAGGTCGCAGCCGGAACGCACCTCCTGCTTCCCGGGCCGGAGAGAGCCCGGGCGATGAGTGCCATGGCCTCGGCCCGGAGCGCCGTCCACCAGGCCAAGGCCGGCGCGGCGCGGACCGAGGCCTCCGAGCGCCTGGCCGACGCCGAGCGCCTCCTCGCCGCGGCCCGCTACGCGGAGGCCGCCGCCCAGGCCGACGGCGCCTGGAAGCTGGTCTCCCAGCGGCCCGACGACCCGTCCCGCTTCGCGGTGCAGGTGGGCGACGACGGCACGACGCGGGTGCGCGTCGATTCGGGCATCCCGGTGCGCGTCGAGGCCGAGGGGCGCACCCGCGCGGTCAGCCCGGGCGAGTCGGTCCTCGTCCGCCGCGGCGAGGCGCCGGGCGTCCCCACCAGCGACGAGGTCGCCGCCGGCACGGCCGCGCTCGAGGCGCCGCTCCTGCTCTCGCCGGCGGCCGACGTCAGGCTGGCGCTCGACCCGAAGGGCAAGGGAGTCGGCCCGCTCCGGCTGGTCTGGCGGGCGGTGCCCGGAGCCCGCGGCTACCTCATCGAGCTCAAGGGGGCCTCGAGCCAGACGGTGCGCAGCGCCCGCGCCGAGGTGAGCTTCGCAGCCATGCCCACCGGCACCTATCGCTGGAGCGTCCGGGCCATCGGGCTCGAGGGAGCGCTCGGCCCTCCCTCCGAGCGCGCGCTCGAGCTCTCCACCAGCAGCATCCGGCTCGACGTCCAGGAGCCCAGCTGGAAGTGAAGCTCTTCAACGCCATCTTCCTGCTCATGCTCCTGGTGGGGGTCGTCTCCACCGCCACGGTGGGGCTGCTCGTGCTCTCCGACACCCGGGAGCTCCTCACCCGCGACGCGCAGGAGCTTTCCGGGGAGCGGGTGAAGCAGCTTCGGCTCAAGACCGAGCGGGCGCTCGAGGAGCCGGTGCGGGCGGTGCTCGGCCTGTCCCGCATCCCCGGCTTCTTCTCCCTGCCGCTCGCCGAGCAGCGGGCCCAGGTGGCGTCGGTGCTCACCCAGCGGCGCGACGTGTTTGCCGTCACCGCGTTCGACGCCCGCAAGGGGCGGGTGGGTGGGCTGCAGGCCTTCGCCTTCAAGGACGTGCCTCCCACCGAGGTGGCCGAGCACGAGGCGCGCGCCCGTGCCCTGCTCGACGGGATCTCCGGCGTCCGCTACGCCGAGCCGGTGACTCGCGCTGGGCGCCCGCCCACGGTGACGGTGGCGCTCCCGGTGGGCGACCCGCTGCGGGGGTACCTGGCCGCCGAGCTCGCCCTGGGAGGTCTGCAGGCGACGGTCGAGGACCAGCGGGTCGGCTCGAGCGGCTTCGCCTACGTCGTCGACGGCCGGGGGCGCCTGGTGGCCGGCCCGCGGAACCGTTTCCCCGCCGGCGCGGACCTGAGCCTCCGCCCGGCGGTGGCCAGCCTCCTCGCCACCCTCGCCCATCACCCGGACCCCGAGCTGTTCCGGGTGGGCAACTTCGGCTCGGGCGAGGAGCGGGTGGTCGGCGCCTACGCGGTCGTGCCCGGGCCGGTGTGGGGCGTGGTGAGCGAGCAGCCCCTGGATGCGGCCTACACCCAAGTCCGGTCCATGCAGCGCCGCATCCTGCTCGGCTTCCTGGCGGCCCTCACCGTCGCCCTCGCCCTGGCCCTGGTCTTCTCGCGCGGGCTGACCCGCCCGCTGAAGCGCTTCGTCGCCTCGGCCAAGGACATCGGCCGGGGCCATTTCGGGACCCAGGTCGAGCTGCGGAGCAGGAACGAGCTCGGCGATCTGGCGCGGACGTTCAACGAGATGAGCCAGCAGCTGCTCAGCTACGACCGGGAGAACAAGGGCCTCTACCAAAGCCTGGAACAGGGGTACTTGGAGACCATCCTCGCCCTGGCCAACAGCATCGACAGCAAGGACGCCTACACCCGCGGGCACAGCCAGCGGGTGGGCGACCTCTCCGCGGCCATCGGCCGCGAGATGGGGCTCCCCGAGCCCGAGGTCAAGCTCCTGCGCTATTCGGGAATCCTCCATGACATCGGGAAGATCGGCATCATCGACTCCATCCTCTGCAAGCAGGAGCAGCTCACGCCGGACGAGATGACGGTGATGCGCGAGCATCCGGTGATCGGGGCCTCCATCGTCGAGCCGGTCACCTTCCTCGGCGCGGCGCGCGCCGCGGTGAAGAGCCACCACGAGAAGTGGAACGGCACCGGGTACCCGGAGGGGCTCAAAGGGGAAGCCATCCCCCTGGTGGCGCGCATCGTCGGCTGCGCCGACACCTGGGATGCCTGCACCACCACCCGTCCCTACCAGCGGGCGATGTCCGTCCCGGTGGCGCTGGGCATCATGGAGAAGCTGCGCGGCGTGGCGCTCGACCCGGCGGTGGTCGACGCCCTGCGCCGCGTGCTCGACAAGCGTGGAGGCACCAGCGAGCCCGCTCCCGGCCCGGTGCAGCTGGCATCATGAGGCCGCGGGTGTCGTTGCTCGCCCTGCTCGGGGCCTCGGTGGCCTGCAACTCCGCGGTCCTCACCGGGGAGCCCTCGCCGCTCATCCCCCCGCGCCTCCCGCCCCCGGTGACGGTGGCGGTGGAGCCCTTCTTCGACAGCTCTCAGTGGAAGACGGAGACCCAGCTGCAGGAGGTGACCGTCCTGCCGCCGCCCGGAATGTCGGTGGGCATGGGGGCCGGTTACCCGGGCTACTACGGCTCCCCCTACGGGTCCTACGGCGCCTACCCCACCGACGTCACCGTGTCCACCACCGTGTCGGTGAAGAGCGTCTTCAACCGCGTCGACGTGCTGGCCGCGGAGCAGGCCCAGGTCATCGCCGCCGTGGCCCAGATGCGCCCGGCCTGGACGGTGCGGAGCACCGGCTCCCTCCAGACGCTCTCCGGGCCGGTGCACCTGGTGCGGGTGGTGGTGGGCGAGAGCACGGTCGTCTCCAGCGACCGGACCTACAAGACGGTGGCCTTCGGCTTCGGGATCATCATCTGGCCGCTGCTCCTTCTCCAGATCGGCGGCATCGACGAGACCCAGGTCGTCTACGGCCTGATGGACCTGTACACGGCGGACTCCTCGCAGCTCAGGTCGCGGCTCCTCCGCTACCCCACCCAGCCCGATTTTGCCGTCGACACGCGCGGGCTGCCCACCGTGCCCCAGCCCTTCGGCCTGGAGGTGTCCTACAATGAGGGCGTGGCCTCCAGCTCGCAGGCTCACGACGCGACGCTGATCAAGGGTTTCGTCCAGCGCCTGTCGGTGGCCATCGTCGCCCTGGTCGAGGGCGTGCCGGCGGGGACGCCCCCCTCGACCCCGCCCCGATGAGCTTCTGGGACCGCATCCAGCCGAGCCGTCCTCCGCCGGCCGCGCTGCAGCTCGAGGTGGGGGACCAGGGGAGGAGCCTCCGGCTCTCCTGGGAGGACGGGGTGCGCACCGCCGTCTCGGCGCTCACCCTCCGCCAGCAGTGCCCCTGCGCGGCCTGCGTGGACGAGTGGACGCACCACAGAACGCTCGATGCGGCGGCGGTGCCCGGCGATGTCGCCCTGGTCGAGGTTCGCCCGGCGGGAAACTACGCGCTCCACCTCCACTTCAGTGACCGGCACACCACCGGCATCTTCAACTGGAAGACGCTC
>DASPUU010000274.1:0-20812 GCA_035622755.1 Myxococcaceae bacterium | reverse complement strand
TCCGAGGCACAGGCGTCCATGGATGCCTTCGCTGCCGCGGTGAGCAAGGCGGCCGGCTGGGCCCCGGGACAGGTGGTGGCGAGCTACCTGCCGACGGAGAAGGAGGGTCTGTCGCGCATCCCCGAGACGGCGGTGGCGCTGGTGCCCCTGCCCTTCTACGTTCAGCACGGTGCCGCGCTCGGCCTCACGCCGCGCCTGGTGGTGGAGCAGAAGGGCCTCGGCCCGAGCGAGCGCTGGACCCTGGTGGCCAAGCAGGGACGGGTGGCCCGGGCCGCCGACCTGGGAGGGATGACCGTGGTGTCCATCGCCGGCTATGCGCCGGGCTTCGTCCGCGGCGTCCTGGGGCCGGAGTGGCGCCTGCCCGAGTCCGCCCAGGTGAAGGAGTCGGCCCAGGTGCTGTCGGCGCTGCGCCGCGCCGTCGCCGGCGAGGACGTGGCCGTGCTCCTCGACGGCGCCCAGGGGAACGCGCTGCCGACGCTTCCCTTCGCCGCCGAGCTGGACGTGCTGGCGCGCTCGGCGCCCCTCCCCGCCGCGCTGGTGGCCACGGTGAAGAGCCGACCCGGCGCGGCCCGCTGGGCCGCCCTGGACAAGGCGCTGCTCGCGCTGCCCGGAGATCCCGGAGGCGCCGCCGCCCTGGATGGCATCCGGATGGTGCGCTTCACGCCCATCGACCCCGGCTCCCTCGACGCGATGCGCAAGCTCACCGGGCCGGGGCGGTGAGAAGAGCCGCGTTCGCCCTCGTGGTCGGGGCCGCGGCCTGCGCCCCGGCGCTGCGCCCGTTGCCGCCGCCCCCGCCCGGGGCCGCGCCCGAGGACTCCGCCACACTGGCGGCGCGCTCGCGCGCCGCGTCCGGCAAGACGCAGCACGAGCCCTCCAAGGATGCCCGCAGCGCCCTCGTCCAGGAGGCCATGGAGGCCGGCCAGCGCTGCGAGGAGGCGGCGCCGGCCTCGGCACCGTGCGATTACGCGCTGGCGCTGGCCCTCGGCGTCCAGGCGCGCGAGCACCCCACCACGGCCGCCAAGGGGCTCCCGGCCATGGTCGACCTCCTCCAGCGCGCCAACAAGAGCGACCCCCAGCAGGACCACGCCGGCCCGGCGCGGGTGCTCGCCCTGGTCCTGGTGCGCGCGCCCGGCTGGCCGCTCGGCCCAGGCGACCCCGAGGCGGGGCTGAAGGCGGCGCAGCAGGCGGCCCGGCTGTTCCCGGCCTATGCCCCCAACCAGCTCGCCCTCTCCGAGGCGTTGCTCGTGGCCGGCGACCGGACCGGCTCGGAGGCGGCGGCGCGCCGGGGGCTGGAGGCCGCCCGGGCGGCCGCGGCGGCGGGGGACGAGCCGGACGCCGGCGACTGGGTCCGCGACGCCGAGGCACTCGCCGCCGGGAAGTCGCCGCGCTGAGCGAGGCTGGCCGTCAACGCGCGTAGAGCGCCCAGGCGCTGGCCAGATCCTGCACCACGTGCCCGAGCGACTTGTAGACGGTGATCTCCTCGGCCGAGCGGCGGCCCTCGACCTCGCCCGAGAGGACCTGGCCGATCTCGGCCACGATGTGGTCGTCGCCGATCAACCCGGCCTCCCGGGCCCGGAGAAACTCCGCGCCCTGCCGCAGGACGCCCTCCCGGCTGTCGGCGACGAAGCGCGACCGGACGACCAGGTCGTGGTCCACCTCGACCGGACCGGCGTAACCGGAACCCACCAGGTTCACGTGCGTGCCGGGTCCGACCCAGGCGCCTCTCAGGATGGGCTCGGACGCCGCGGTGACCGTGCACACCATGTCGGCCCGAGCGACGGCCTGCTGTGCGGTGGCCGTCGCCTCGACCGGGATGCCAAGCTCACCCCGGATGCGCTCGGCGAACGCGCGGGCACGCTCGGGTGACCTTCCCCAGACGGCGATCGATTCCAGCTTCCGGACCTTGCCCAGGGCGTGCGCGTGCGTCTCCGCCTGCCGGCCGTATCCGAGGATGGCCAGGCGGCGGGCGTCGGCCCGGGCCAGCGCCCCGGTGGCCACGGCGCTGGCCGCGGCGGTGCGGATGGCGGTGATCTCGCCGGCATCGACGACGCACACCGCCGCCCCGGACTCCGGCTCGAAGAGAACGACCAGGCCCTGGTGAGAGGGCCGGCCGCGGGCGAAGTTCTCCGGGAAGACGCTGATCAGCTTGGCGCCGAAGGCCCCGTGCGTTCCGAGCGAGCCGGGCATGATCCCGAACAGGCGGCCGTCGGAGAGCGGGAGGATCGAGCGCAGGAGCTGCCGCGTCGTCCCCCGGGACAGGGAGACCATGGCCTCCCGGACGATGGGGATGCAGACGTCGTACGTCAGCCGGCGGGCCACCTCGTCCCGGTCGATGAAGCGCATGGGAGCTCTCTCTCGGAGGGGCTACCGTAGCCCGGGTGACCGGAAGCCTGCCCGCCATGGCTCGGCCGAACGGGCGCTCCCCGCGTCTCGCGCTGCGTCACCGGCCCCCCGTGGAGACCGCCGGCGAGGTGAGGCCAGGGGCCAGGCGCGCCGTCCCGGGACGCACCATTTTCTCCCGTGCGGTGTCCTATTCGGAAGTGGGCTTGCCATGGGCACGGTCGCTCGCTTGCGCCGGGATCCTGTGCCTCGCATCCGGCACCGCCGAGGCCTACCCGTGGATGATCCGGCACGACTACACCGGGTGCGGCGTCTGCCACGTCGACCCGTCCGGGGCCGGGCTGCTGACGGATTACGGCCGCTCCCAGAACGTCCTCCTGATGCAGATGCACTACGGGAGCCCACCCCAGGGGGACGAGGCGCCCCGCTATGCGGGCTTCATGTTCGGCGCGTTCCCCATGCCGGACTGGCTGCTCGCCCAGGTCACCTTCCGGGGAGCCGAGTTCTGGGTCAGCCAGACCGCCGCCGGGTCCCCGGGAAACCCGAGCGTGACCGCGACCGACCAGCGCTTCCTGTGGATGCTCCTCGATGCCCGCGCGGAGCTGAAGCTCGGGGCGTTTCGCGCCGCCGGGGCCATCGGCTACGGGAACACGGTCTACACGCTCCCGGCGCTGGTGGTGGGCTCGGACACCGAGCAGCTCATCGCCCGGGAGTACTGGGTCGGCGTCTCCCTGGTGGACAACGAGATGCTCATCCGCCTGGGGAGAATCAACGTGCCCTTCGGGCTCCGGAACGTCGAGCACACCTCCTGGGTCCGGAACAATACCCAGACCGACATCAACTACTCGCAGACCACCGGCCTCTCGGTGGCCTTCGACAATTCGCGGATCCGGACCGAGGTCCAGGCCATCCTCGGGAACCTGAGCATCCACCCGGACAGCTTCCGGGAGCGCGGTCTGGTCGGTCTGCTCGACGTCACCGTCGCCGAGCGGGCCACCGTCGGCATCAGCGCCCTGGTGGCGCGGGCCGGAGAGTCCACCACCAGCGCCACCCCGGTCCTGCGGCAGGTCTACGGCCTGTTCGGACGCTGGTCGCCGGCGGAGCCGGTGGCGCTGCTGCTCGAGGGCGACGTCTACCTCAACGACGTGCTGGGGAGCGGCAACACCCAGGTCAACGGCGTGACCTGGCTCCAGGTCGACTACGAGCCCATCCAGGGGCTTCACTTCATGCCCGCCCTGGAGACGCTCAACGCCTACGGGACGGGCGGGACCGGATTCGGGACCTGGCTCACCATCGACTGGTACTGCCTCCCGCACACCGACATCCGGCTCGACGGCCTCTACCGGGCCACGCCCGGGACCTACGGCACGACGAACACCTTCTCCTTCCTGGTCCAGCTGCACGTCTTCCTATGATGCGAATCCTCTCCACGGCCCGGGCCGGCGGGCTGGCGGCCGGCATTCTCCTGGCGGCTCTTCCCGCGCACGCCTCGCCCGGCTACCCGGCCGAGATCCGCGCCCACCTCGGCCTCGATTACACGCCCGGCTGTGATCTCTGTCACGCCGGCGGGGACACCGACGCAGGAACGGCGACCACGCCCTTCGCCCTGTCCATGGAAGCCCGCGGGCTGGTCGGCGGCGGCAACCTGACCTCGGTGGACAATGCCCTCGACGTCCTGGCGGCCGAGCAGACCGACTCGGACCACGATGGAACTCCGGACGTCGACGAGCTCAAGGCAGGAACCGACCCGAACACGCCGCCCAGCGGGTTCATCCCGCAGCCCACCTACGGATGCTTCGACATCTCGGCGCAAGCTCCAGCGGCACCGCTGAGCCTCTTGTGGCTCGCGGTCCTGGCCTTTGCCGCGCTCGTCACGCGCACCGGCCAGCGCCGGTAAGGTGGCTCACCCGCGCTCGGAAGCGCGTGAGCGCCGCCACCGTCTGATGCGGCGGCATACGAGACCCGGAGGCGTACCGGCCGCGCCGGCCGCCGCACCAGGGTCACCGCCGACTCTGTCCCGCGGGACCTACCCGAGCGGGCAACCGTCCATCGGGCCGAGGACGATCATGACCGCCAGTGACATCAATACCGGGTGGCTGGCGGCATTCAGCAGCAAACGGCGCAGCATGGGGCCCCTCCCTAGGGGAAAGAGTTGCCCCGACAACACACCACAGAGTGGGTGCCTAGCGCAAGGAGTGCGCCATGTAGCAGGGTGTTTTCCGCCTCAGGCGGTCCGACCCCCCTCGATGGGCTCCAGGCGTCCCGGCGGGCCGATCACGCAGTTCCTGCCCCGGCGCTTGGCCTCGTACAGACGCGCGTCGGCCTGGGCGAGCACCTCGGTGAAGCTGCTCCCGTCCGCCGGCCAGCTGCCGACCCCGGCGCTCACCGTGAGCCAGTGCATGGTCCCGTCCACGGGCACGGGCACCTGCGCGAGCTTGACGCGCAGATCCTCGACACGCCCCACGGCCTGGACGACGTCCATGCCCGGGAAGGCGACCACGAACTCCTCGCCGCCGAAGCGCGCCACCAGGTCGGTGGTCCGCACCGACGCCCGGAGGCGCTCGGCCAGGAGCTGGAGGGCACGGTCACCGGCCAGGTGGCCGTGGGCGTCGTTGAACTTCTTGAACTCGTCGATGTCGAGCACGGCGATGCTCAGGACGCGGCGGGCCGGCGAGGCGCCGGTGAGCTGCTCCTCCACCCGCTCCAGGAACGGACGCCGCTGCGAGAGCCCGGTCAGGTCGTCGGTGCCGACCATCAACCGCAGATGCCGTGCCCAGCGGGCGACGGCGATGGCGCTCGCTCCGGCTGCGACGAGCAGGACGAGGCGCAGGACGTACGGGACGGGGCGGAACTCCTCCGGCGAGCCCCTGAGCATGGCCAGGTCCCAGTGGGCCGCGGCGTAGCCGCTCATCCCCAGGAACTGCGCGCAGGCCAGGCCCACGGTGAAGGCGCACAGCCGCCAGTCGTAGCGGAGCGCCGAGTTGGCGATGGCGAAGAAATACACCTCGAAGAGCACCCGGTTGTTCAATGTCCGGAGCGGGTCCCCGGCGACGAGGAACACGGCGATCCCGGCGCTGGTCAGCGTCACATCCATGGCGCAGCTGATCCAGGGCAGCCAGGGGTTGGTGCTCCGCGACGCCCACCAGTAAAGTAGACCTGCGTAGGCGAGCGCGGTCGCGCTCACGCTCAGCTGGAGCACCAACGCCGGACCTTGTCCGAGATACAGGGACGTCACGAAGACGAAGGTGACGACGAGCCCGAGGCGCAGCGTGGCGACGATCCGCTCACCGGATCGTCGCGCGCGCAAGAGCGCTTGATCTTTCTCCGCAGCGAGAAGTTGCTGGGCTCGCTCAGCCCACTCCTGGACGAAGCGCATGTCGGGTAAAGCAGTTTGGAACGGCGGCGAGCCCGGCCGCTACGTGGGAATGGGTGCGCGGGGCACTTACCCGACACTCCTTCCGAGGGCGAAGTCATTTCTCACACCTTCGCGCGAGAACGACCCGCGCGAGGTGCGCGGGCGATCGGCTGCGACTGAACGTGGGACGGTCTCGCGGACGTCGAAAGCTCTCCGCGGTTCCCGTGACACTGCACGGAAGAGGGGCTGCCCCCGAACGGGAGCCGCCGGGCTGCGCCAACCCGGGTCAAGACCTCACCTCAGCTGCCGCCGGGTGCGCCCTCCTCGACCCGGAAGGTCATCCCGGCGGCACGCAGCCGCTCCACCAGGCGCGGCCCCATCGCCGCCGCCGGCGTCAGCACCCCGCTCCGGGGCTCGAGCCGGTCACGGTCGAGCGCCAGGCAGAGGGCCGACTCGCCCAGCATCTTGGCGGTCTCGCCGTAGCCCGGATCCCTCGTACCGGCCACGCGCGCCGTGGCGGACAGGGGCGCGCCGGCCGCGGCGTCGCTCTCGCCGAGGATCCGGATGCGGAAGAATCCCGCCTCCCGCTTTTCCCTGCTCGGACCTTCGCCGGGTGAGGGCAACAGCCGCGCGAGAACGCTCCGGCCGAGCCCGGTCATCCCGGCGGCGAGGGTCGCTCCCAGCCCGGCGGCGAAGGCCGCCGCCCGCAGCATGCCCCGGGGACCGCGGCCGAAGGTCATCGCCTCGTCGTAGCGGAACTGCTTCCCGTAGCGGAATCCGGTGAGGGCGTTGGTCCTCCGCACGATGCGCGCGTTGAACGCCCCCATGACGAAGGGGCCGGTCCACTCGCCGAGGCGCGGCTCGAAGCGCACCCCCGTCTGCTCGCCGCGGTCGGGGCCGCGGTCCCGGGAACGGTCCGGGAGAAGCGCGTAGGGGTCGGCGAGCAGCCGGCGCATGTCGGCGCTCGCTTGGGCCTCCTCGAGCAGGAGAAGCCCCGAGGCGATGGTGCCCCCGCTCGGGCCGCCCCGCATCGGACCGACCACCAGGAGCGCGCTGGCCAGCGTCCGGCCCCGGGAGGCGAAGTGGTCGGCGAGGAGCATGACCCCGAGGTCGGAGGGGATGGAATCGAAGCCGCAGGCGTGCACGATGCGGGCGCCCGTCGCCTCCGCCCGGGCGTGATTCCGGTCGATGGAGTCGCGGACGAAGGGAACCTCGCCGGTGAGGTCGCAGCAGTCGGTCCCCTCGCCGGCGCAGACCGAGGCCAGCTCCCGGCCGTGCCGCCCGTAGGGTCCGACGGTGGTGCAGACCACGCGCGTCCGTCGCGCCACCGCCGCCAGGGCAGCGCGATCGCCCGCGTCCGCGACGAGGACCTCGAGCGCGGAGAGCGCCGGGTGCACGGCCACCAGCTCCGATTTGACCCGTTCCAGCTTCTCCCGGCTCCGGCCGGCGAGGGCCCAGCGCAGCGTCGGCGCATGCTCCGCCAGGTACTCGGCGACCAGGCGCCCCGTGAACCCGGACGCCCCGAAGAGAACCACGTCCAGCCGGCGGGCGTCTCCGGGCGTCATGACACGTCCGCGCGCACGAGCCTCGGAACCATGGCCTCTTGTACAGTCCTCGCCCGCGGATGTCGCGCGTCCTCATCACCGGGTCGGCGGACGGGCTCGGCCGTCTGGCCGCGGAGCTGCTCGTCGCCCAGGGGCACCAGGTGGTCCTGCATGGGCGCAGCCCGGCGCGTGCCGCGGAGGCCGCACGGAGCGTGCCCGGGGCAGAGGCCGCGGTCGCCGGCGACCTGGCCAGCATCGGTCAGACGCGCGGCGTGGCCGACCAGGTCAACCGGCTCGGGGGGTTCGACGCCGTCATCCACAACGCAGGCGTCGGCTACCGGGAGGGCCGGCGCATGACCGAGGACGGGCTGCCCAGCGTCTTCGCCGTGAACACCCTCGCCCCGTACATCCTCACCGCCCTCATCGCCAAGCCGCGGCGGCTCGTCTACCTGAGCTCGGGCATGCACCGGGGAGCGAACCCGAGCCTCGAGGACCTGACCTGGACGAAGCGACCGTGGAACGGGGCGGAGGCCTATGCGGAGAGCAAGCTCCACGACGTGCTGCTCGCCTTCGGCGTCGCGCGCCGCTGGCCGGACGTGCTCTCCAACGCGCTCGAGCCGGGGTGGGTGCCGACCAGGATGGGGGGCCAGGGCGCGCCCGACGACCTGGTCCAGGGGACCACCACCCAGGTGTGGCTGGCGGTGAGCGACGACCCGGCGGCGCTCGTGTCCGGCCGGTACTTCCATCACCTGCGTCCGCGCGACCCGGACCCGGCCGCGCGGGACCCCGCCCGGCAGGATGCGCTGCTCGAGGCCTGCCGGCGAATCTCCGGAATCGACTTCCCGGGCGGCTGAGCCGGCGCCCGGGGGGGGAGGGTGACATGTTGCGTGCACGCTCGAAGCGGTTGCTGCTGGTCGCCGCCGCCCTGGCCTTCTTCCCTCTCCTCCGGGAGGCATCCGGCGCGGGAGAACTCGGAGGGGAGCGCCCCGGCATCGTCGCCCTGGAAGTGGCCGGCACGGCCGGCCGCGCCCGGACCATCCTCGAGCGCTGGGGGCCGCCGGGAGTGAGAGCCGCCGCGCGCGCGGTGGAGTGGGACTTTGCCTTCATCGTCTCCTACGTGCTCGTCGGCGGTCTGGTCCTCACCGCCGTCGCTCGACGGGCCCGCGCCGGCTGGGCCCGCATCGGCCTCCTGGCGGTGCTGGCCGTGATGGCGGCGGGGACGGCAGGCTTTGGAGAGAACCTGGCGCTCTTGGCGGTGCTCGCTGGCTCGCTCGGGTTCGCCCTACCGGCGGCGGTGTGCGCCTGGGCCAAGTTCGGGCTCCTGGCAGTCGCGGCGGCGGCGGCGGCGGTGGCCGCCGGCGGCCTCCGGAAGAGCACCGCGCCGGTGCCCCAGCTCGACTGGAACGAACGGGACCTCCCCTCGGACAGCTCGGGGCTGCTCCCGTGCGACCTGGTGATGAAGGGCGGCATCACCAGCGGGGTGGTCTACCCGGGCGCGGCCTTCGCCCTCGCCCAGCGCTACCGGTTCGTGAACATCGGGGGCTCCTCCGCCGGGGCGATCGCCGCGGCGGTGACGGCGGCCGCCGAGTATCGCCGCTCCTCACAGCGCACGACGGCCGGCTTCGCGCGGTTGCGCGACGTGACGGCCTCGCTGGCGGCGGAGGACCGACTCCTCGACCTCTTCCAGCCCACGCCCGCCTGCGCGGCCCTCTTCGACCTCCTGGCCGCGGCGCTCCGGCCCGGGGCCGCAGCAGAGCGCGTGCTGTGCGCGGCCTGGACGGCGGTGACGGTGTTCCCGGTCGCGACCGTGGCCTCGCTCCTGCCCGCCATCGCCCTCGCCCTCGGGGCGAGCGCCTCGGTGCCGCCGGCCGGGGCAGCCTGGGTCTTCCTGGCCGGCGTCCTGCTCTCGGCGCTGCTGCTTCCGCTCTTCCTCGCCGGCGCCGCGGCCTGGTCCGCATGGCGCGCTCTGCCGGCGGCCGATTTCGGCCTCTGCCCGGGGACCGTGCAAGGCAAGGGCTCCGGGAAGGCCCTCTCCGACTGGCTGGCCGACACGGTGGACGAGATCGCCTTCGGCGAGGACTGGGCGCAGACCGCGCCGCTCACGCTCGGACACCTCTACTGCGGCCGCCCGCCGACCCCGGAGGAGGCGCGACGCCGGTCGGAGAATCCCGCCCTGCGGGAGATCAACCTCGAGGTCCTCACCACCTCGCTGACCCACGGGCGCCCCTACCGCCTCCCGTTCGACTCCGTCCGGATGTGGTTCCGGCCGGCCGAGCTGAAGCGGGTGCTCCCTGGTCGCATCGTCGACTTCATGGAGCAGGCGGGCCGCAAGGTGCCGCCGCCCCGGCGCCTGCCGCCCCTTCCCTCCGGGGTGGTGGCCCTCCCCGAGCCGGAGGACCTCCCGGTGGTTTTCCTGGCGCGGATGAGCCTGAGCTTCCCCTTCCTCCTCGCCGCGACGAAGCTGGTCGGCATCCACGTTCCGCTCGGCCGGGGAGCCCGGCGCGACCTGGGACCGGACGTCGACGACAGCCGGGCCGACGGAGAGGACGGCCCGGCCGAGGTCGACGCCCGGGCCAGGTACGACAGCCACTGGTTCTCGGACGGCGGCTTCTCGAGCAACTTCCCCATCCACTTCTTCGACCAGCCCCTGCCCACCTGGCCCACCTTCGGCCTCGACCTGGGGGAGGCGCCGCCAGGAACGCCGGATGCGGACCGCATCCTCGTCCCGCACACCAACAACCAGGGAATCCTCGCACCCTGGCAGCCCATCCGCCGGGTTCCGCAGTTCGTCGGCGCGCTCTTCTCCTCGCTCCACGCCTGGATGGACAACCTTCAGAAGCGGGCGCCGGGATACCGGGACCGCGTCGTCCGCATCGACCTCACGCCCGACGAGGGCGGGCTCAACCTCCGCATGCCCGGGGAACGGGTGCTCCGCATCGCCGGCTTCGGGCGCTCCGCCGGGGAGCAGCTGGGAGCCTGGTTCGATCCGGGGGGCGGCGGCGCGTCCCCTCGGCCCGGGCAGGCCCCTCCGATGCGCGCCTGGGACAACCACCGCTGGGTGCGCTTCCGCTCCACCCTGGCCGTGCTCGAGGGGATGCTGCGCACCTTCGGCCCGGCCTTCCGGGCACGACCGCCGCCCGGCGCCCGGACCTTCGACGACATGCTCCTCGAGCGGAACGGGCCGCCTCCCAGCTACCCCTATCCCAACGCCGCGCTCCGGGCACGCGCCCAGGCGCTGGAGCAGGTCCTGGCCGGCGCTCCGGTGGGGGATCCGCCGGGCCTGTCCAGCCGTGCTCCCCGGCCCGAGCCGCAGCTGCGCATCACGCCGAAGGTCTGAGTCGGCTGCCGGCCAGGAACCCTCCTCTGGCGAGCCGCGGCGATTCGACGGCGCCGCCGCCCGGGCGCTGGCCAGACTGCGCGGGCCGCCCGCCTGGGTCGAGAGGCGCGACCTGAGCCATGCGGACGCGGCCTGGCCAGGGGGACAAGGGCACGGCTACAGTGCCGCGCTCGGGTCGAGGTCCCGGGGGATGCGCACGGATGCGGTGAGACAACTGGTGCCGCTGTTCCTCTTCCTCGCTGCGGGCTGCACCAATTCCGGCGCGGCGGTCACCATTCCCACCACGGCCGGGACCTTCTCGCTGGTGGTCGACCAGGGGGTGACCACCCCCTACAGCGGCCCGTCGTCGTTCAGCGACGACGCCGGGACGCTGCAGATCATCTGCTGGTCGGATTCGACCTTCTCCAGCCCGCTGGTGACCCTGACCCATGCCGGGCCGGTGACCGGACAGAGCTCGTGGGACGTGGTCAACCCGGCCACGGCGGCGGGCGATCCAGGGGAGGCGCCCACCTACTTCGTGGTCACCGACAACAGCTTCACCTCGCCGACGGTCACCCCGTTCGGCGGAAACATCCT
The DNA here is from genome assembly GCA_035622755.1 of Myxococcaceae bacterium. Classification (GTDB taxonomy): domain Bacteria; phylum Myxococcota; class Myxococcia; order Myxococcales; family Myxococcaceae; genus JADGRA01. Next base: position 9,660 of record DASPUU010000274.1, on the reverse strand, counting down.
CGTCGTCCAGATGAGCGCGACCGCGGTGACGGCGCAGTTCGGGTACTCGGATGGCAGCTCCACCGTGAACGGCGCCACCTGGGCCATCCCGCGCTAGTGGCGCCCCCCCGAGGCGCGCCGGGAGTCACTGCATGTGCTGGCCGCCGTTGATGGCGATGTTCGCCCCGGTGACGAAAGCCGCTTCCTCGGAGCAGAGATAGATGATCAGCCCGGCCACCTCCTCCGGCTTTCCCAGCCTTCCCACCGGGATCTGCGGGAGAATCTTCGTGTCCAGCACCTCCTTGGGGATGGCAGTGACCATCTTGGTGCCGATGTAGCCGGGGCTGATGGTGTTCACCGTCACCCCCTTCCGCGCCACCTCCAGCGCCAGCGCCTTGGTGAAGCCGTGCATGCCTGCCTTGGCTGCCGAGTAGTTGGTCTGCCCGAAAGCGCCCTTCGAGCCGTTGACCGAGCTGACGTTGATGATCCGCCCCCAGCCCCGCTCCACCATCCCGTCGCAGATGGGCTTGGTCATGTTGAAGAGACTGTCCAGGTTGGTGGACATGACCGCGTCCCAGTCGACCTTGGCCATCTTCTTGAAGGTCACGTCGCGGGTGATCCCGGCGTTGTTGATCAGGATGTCGATCGGCCCGACGTCGGCCTGGATCTTGGCCACGCATGCCTGGCACGAGGCGAAGTCGGCGACGTCGACCTCGTAGGAATTGAAGTGGTAGCCCCGGGTCTTGAAGTCGGCGAGGATCTCGCCAATCTTCGTGTTCGTGGGCGAGTGCGTCACCACCACTCGATAACCCATGTCGTGAAGCTTGGTGCTGATCGTCGCGCCCAAGCCCCCCGTCCCGCCGGTGACGACCGCGATGCGCGCTGCCATGTCGTTCCTCCTTCAGCTCGGCCGGGCACCGTCGGCGAGCGCCCGCCGGGCTCCAAACCTGCCCTGACCGGGGCGCTTTGCCCAGCGGCGAGGATCGCTGGGGCGCCGGCGCCCGCAGACCTTGCGTCCGGCTCCTCATGACGCGCCGCGGTGGGGCTACCCAACGAGGCGAAGGGCGGCCCTTCCCGCTGGCTCGCCGACGTCGGCGTCGACGACATCGTCGCCTCGACCAAGAAGGTCAAGGAGCTCGGCGGGATGCTGAGCGTCGAGGTCACCCCGGTCGCCGACATGGGCTCGATGAGCGTCATCGTCGACCCGAGCGGAGCGCCGCTCGGCCGGTGGCGCTAGGCTCGCCCCATGAAGCCCTGGCCCGAGCTCCGCATCGCCGGCTGGCGCGACACCTACTCGACCCTGCAGCTCTACACCCAGATCGCCGGGAAGGTCCGCCTGGCGCTGACGCCGAAGATGAACCAGTGGTGGAACGTCGTCCTCTACGTCACCACCCGGGGCCTGACCACCTCCCCGATGCCCTACGCAGACCGGACGCTGGCCATCGACTTCGACTTCATCGACCACCGGCTCCACCTCACCGACAGCGACGGGCGGGCACGCTCGCTCCCTCTCACCGCCCGTCCGGTGTGCGATTTCTACCGGGAGCTCTTCCACGAGCTGGCCGAGATGGAGGTGCGCGTCACCATCAACACCGCGCCCCAGGAGTGCCCGGTGATGCAGCATTTCCCGGACGACGAGGAGCACCGGAGCTACGACCCGGCGGCGGTGAGCGACTTCTGGCAGGTGCTGCACCGCGTGGAGCCGGTGTTCCAGACGTTCCGGGCGCGCTTCCGCGGGAAATGCAGCCCGGTCCATTTCTTCTGGGGAGCGTTCGACCTGGCCGTCTCCCGCTTCAACGGCCGCCGGGCCCCGCCGCGCCAGGCGATGGTGGACCGCGACGCCTACGACGAGGAGGTCATCTCGCTCGGGTTCTGGCCGGGGGACCCCTGGAAGGCCTCCTCGGAAGCCGTCTTCTATTCGTACACGGCGCCCGAGCCCGCCGGCTTGCCCGAGCAGCGCGTGCGCCCCGACGCGGCGTTCTTCAGCACCGCGTTCAAGGAGTTCCTCCTCCCCTACGCGGCGGTCCGCAGCGCGGCCGACCCAGCGCGCGAGATCCTCGAGTTCGCCCAGAGCACCTACGACGCCGGGTCGACGCTCGCCGGCTGGGACCGGAAGGCGCTCGCCTACCCCTGAGGCTCCCGGGAGCTCAGCGCACCGGGAGGGCCGCCCCGGCGCCTCGGGGCCTCGCTCCCCGGTCTCCGGCGAGCAGGGCCGCCGCCAGCCCGATGGCGGCGGCGCAGGAGACCCAGGCGCCGGGCATGGCCCGGTTCCCGGTGACGTGGATGAGCCAGGTGCTGATCGCCGGGGTGAAGCCACCCAGGACGGCGGTGGCCAGGCTGTAGGCGAGCGAGAATCCCGACGCCCTCACCTCGACCGGCATGATCTCCGTGAGAAACACGACCATCGCCCCGTTGTAGCTGGCGTAGAGAAAGGAGAGCCAGAGCTCGACGGCGAGCAGGTTGCCGAAGGACGGGCGGGCCGCCAGCCAGGCCATCGCCGGATAGCTGCTCAGGAGCGCGAGCACGCTGAAGGCCACCAGCAGGGGGCGCCGGCCGATCCGGTCGGACACCGAGCCCATCACCGGCAGCCAGAAGAGGTTGGAGATGCCCACGCAGAGGGTGACCACCAGGCTGGCGCGGCTGCCGAGATGGAGGACCTCGCGTCCGAACGTCGGGGTGTAGGCGGTGATGGTGTAGAAGGACACGGTGGTCATGGTGACCAGCATCACGCCGAGCAGCACCACCCTCCAGTTGGCGAACGTCGAGCGGACGAGCTGAGCCGGAGGCGGGCGGACGGAGCGAGCCCGGAACTCGTCGCTCTCCGGAAGCGCGCGCCGGATGACGAAGAGCAGAGGGAGGATGGCGCAGCCCACCAGGAGCGGGACGCGCCAGCCCCAGGCGATCATCTCGGCGGGGGAGAGAAGGCCGGTGAGGAGGACCCCGAGCAGCGCGGCGAAGACGACCGCCACCTGCTGACTCCCCGACTGCCAGCTGACGTAGAAGCCCTTGTTTCCCGGCGTGGCGATCTCGGCCAGGTACACCGAGACGCCGCCCAGCTCCGCCCCGGCGGAGAAGCCCTGCAACAGTCGCCCGGCGACCACCAGGAATGGTGCGAGCAGCCCGAGCACCGGGTAGCCGGGCACCAGGGCGATGGAGAGCGTGCCGGCGGACATCAGCGCCAGGGTGAGGATCAGCCCCCGGCGGCGCCCGTGGTGGTCGATGTACGCGCCGAGGAAGACCGCGCCCAGGGGCCGCATCAGGAACCCGGCGCCGAAGGTCATGAAGGAAAGCATGAGCGAGGCGAACTCGCTGCCGGCCGGGAAGAACGCCCGGCCGATGGCCGCGGCGTAGTAGCCGAAGACCATGAAGTCGTACATCTCCAGGAAGTTCCCGCTCGCCACCTGGAGGACGGCGCGGATCTTCGCCCTGCGCTCGGCGGGTGAGAGCATCTCCTGCCCCGGCGCCCCGCTCCGACGTCGACGCTGGGGCCGCCGCAGGGCTATACCACCCGCCCGGCTGCCGGAGCCCGCGGTTTCACCGGCCGGACCCGAGGTGACATGCCACCCGGCGAGACGAAGTACTCGCTGCCGGTCATCGCGCTGGTCATGAGCGGGGTCGGCGTGTGCACCTTCGTGACCTCGGCCGTCGGCGTGGTCCTGGGCATCGTCGCCCTGCTCCGCATCCGTCGCGAGCCGCAGCTCGGCGGCAAGGGGCTGGCGGTGGCGGCGATCCTCCTCCCGCTCGCCGCTCTCCCCTTCCAGGCCGGCGTCGCCGCCGGAATCATCCTCCCCAACGTCATTCGTGCCCAGGCGCGCGCCAGGCAGCTGGAGTGCGTGACCGGTCTGCGCCAGCTGTGGTCGGAAGAGGTCGCCTTTCGCGCCCGGACGGGAAGATGGGCAACCACCTTCGCCGAGCTCGACTTCCACCCGGTGCCGCGCAATCGCTACGCCTACGTCATTTCCGAGCGCCAGGTCCTGCCCATCGCGGTGGACTGGGCTCCGCCCGACGGCGGGGCCACCCACCTCGACGAGATCCGCCGCCGGGGCATCCCGGTGGGCGTCCAGGGCAGCGACTTCACCGCGGCGTGCGTGGGAAACATCGACAACGACCCGACGCTCGACATCTGGACCATCTCCAGCGCGGACCGGACCGATGCCAGCGGGACGAGCATCCCGGCCGGAACGCCGCGGAACGACGTCAACGACGTCGTCGAGTGATCCGACAAAGCGCGGCATGGACACCGCGGGAAGCCGCGACGCGGCAAGCGGAGGCCCGGTCCGGGTCGTCCCCCGGGCGGGCAGGCTCGCCACGACGTCGTCACCGCGGGCGGAATGGCGAGCGAGCCTCCCGGGCAGCATAGGAGGTGCGCAGGGAGGCTCGAATGCCTCGGCTCGCGGTCCTCCTGGTGGTCGCTGGGATCGTCGCCGGTGCCGTCGCTTGCTCGACGGTGCCAGCCGGCTACGGAGGGGTCGCCTTCGGCCCGTCCGGGGTGGATCCCAGCCCGGTGCGCGAGGGAGTGACCGGCACCCCCTGGTTCGGGGAGGTCACGCTCTACGACCTTCGACTCCAGTCGCTGACGGTGCGCTTCTCGACGCTCAGCGCGGATGGAATCGCGGTGACGACGAGCGCCTCGGTGGTCACCTTCCGGGTCGTCCCCGCGGAGCTGGTGGCGCTCTCCCGGGAGGTCGGCCCCCGCTACGCGGAGGTCATCCTCCGGCCGTCGGTGGAGGCGGCGGTGAGACAGGTCCTCGGCTCGCTCCACGCCGACGAGCTGGACAGCGCCCACCTGGTCGCGGCCCAGCAGGCGATCACCGAGCGCGCGGCCGCGGACGTACGCCGCTACCACGTGCTGCTCGAGTCGGTGGATCTGCGCACCGTCCAGGTCGAGGCGCCGCTGGCCCTGGCCCAGGTTGGCGAGGCGCTGGCGCTCGAGCAGGTGGTCCTGGCCGGCCCGCACCTCCTGGAGATCTCCGCTCAGCGGGCGGAGGCGCGGCGGAGCGAGGCCGAGGGGATCGCCAGCCGCGACCGGACGCTGGTGCTCACCCTGACGCCGGAGGTCCTGGAAAACCTCCGGAACCGAGCCTGGAGCCAGCTGCTCCGTGCGCCGGCGAGCTCGGTTGTCGCCCGGTCTCCGGGCCAGACCATGCTGCTGGAGGTGAAACCATGAGACGCATCCTCACCGCGGCGCTTGTGCTCACCGGCTGCGTGACGGTTCCCCCCGGACACGCCGGCGTGTTGTGGAAGGCCTCCGGCGGCACCCAGCCCCAGCCCTACGGCGAGGGCGAGTACACCGTCTGGTTCGCGAATCACATGAGCGTCTACGACCTGCGGGTGATGAGCAAGGACGAGAAGCTGGACGTCATCGCCTCCAACGGCCTGTCCATCCGGCTCGACGCATCGGTGCGCTTTCGCATCAACCCCAGCGAGGTGGTCCAGCTCCAGGAAGAGATCGGCCCCGATTACTACGAGACCATCCTCGAGCCCCTGGTTCGCTCCGACGCCCGGAGGGTCGTCGGCCAGTACACTCCGGAGGAGATCTACTCCACCAAGCGGGACGTCATCGAGCGCGAGATCCGCGAGCAGCTCATCCAGCGAGCCAAGGGAATGCACCTGCTGGTGGAGGCGGTCCTCATCCGCAACGTCGAGCTGCCTCAGGCCATCCGCCAGGCCATCGACCAGAAGCTGGCCGCCGAGCAGGAGGTGCTCAAGATGCAGTACGTGCTCCAGACGACCAGGCTGCTCGCCGATCAGCGGCGCGTCGAGGCGGAGGGGATCGCCGACTACAACCGGACGGTGGCCAAGAGCCTGAGCTCGCCGATCCTCGAGTTCGAGCGCATCCAGCAGCTGGAGAAGCTGGCCGCGTCGCCCAACGCCAAGACGGTGGTGCTCGGACCGGGCACCGGGCAGACGCCGCTCATGCTCTCCTCGCCAGGGGCCGCCGGGCACTGAGGGCCCCGGGCCGCTCGTGGCCCAGGCAGGGCGCTCGCTCTCGGCGGCTGCCCCTGCTAGGAGCAGGAAGCCATGCTCCAGCTCAGCATCATCGTGACCAGCACGCGGCCGGGGCGCGTCGGGCTCCCGGTGGCCCAGTGGTTCCTCGAGCGCGCGCGGGAGCACGGCAAGTTCTCCATCGACTTCGTCGACCTCAAGGAGGTCGGCCTTCCCTTCCTCGACGAGCCGCACCATCCGCGGCTGCGCAAGTACGAGAAGGCCCACACCCACGCCTGGAGCGCGCGGGTGGCCGCCGCCGACGCGTACGTCATCGTCACCCCCGAGTACAACTACGGCATGGCGCCCACGCTCCTGAACGCCATCGACTTCGTCTACGCGGAGTGGAACTACAAGCCGGCCGCGTTCGTCAGCTACGGCGGGGTGAGCGGCGGCACGCGCTCGGTGCAGATGGCCAAGCTGCCGCTGACCACGGTCCGGGTCATGCCCATTCCCGAGGCGGTGACCATCCCCTTCGTCACCCAGTACCTGGACAAGGAGACCGGGGCCTTCCGGGCCACCGAGGCGCACGCCAGGGCGGCCGCCGATCTGCTGGACGAGCTCCACCGCTGGGCCGAGGCGCTCCGGCCGCTCCGCGCCGGCCGGGCGTCCTGAGCCGCGCCTCCCCACGGCTCCGGCACCACGGTGGCTTCGCCCCTCGACGCGCGCTATTCCTCCAAACCCGTTTCCCGGAGGGACCATGCACACGCTCACCCGCAGGAGCCTGACCGCGCTCGCTCTCGCCGCCACCCTCGCCGCCCGGGCCGATGCACCGCCGCCCGTGCCCTCGCCCAGCGACCCGCTCGTCATCCAGCTCAAGGACGCGCAGTGGACGCCGCTCAAGGTCGCCGACGCGCCGGCCGGCGTGGTCATCCCGCCCGGCATCATGGTCTGGCGCCTGGCCGCGGATCCGCAGACCGGCGCCTCCCTGGCCTACGCCAAGTTCCCGCCCGGCTCGGTCTTCCCCATGCACTGGCACTCCCATCCCGAGTACACGGTTCTCGTCAGCGGCTCGCAGCGCTTCACCATGGATGGCAAGACCTACGACCTCGTCCCGGGGGGCTACGTGGCCATCCCCGCCAAGACGCTCCACTCGGTGACCTGCAACGCCGGCGCGGAGTGCATCACCCTCATCCGGAGGAGCGGGCCGGTCGACTACCACTTCGAGAAGTAGGAGCACCTGTCCGTCGGTGTCGGGACGGCGCCGCCGGGGTAGGCCGGCGGCGAGGACCCTGGGACTGACGCGCTCGAGCCCGCAGTAAGCTTCCGCTGGTGCGCGGTCCGTCCCGCCCTGCGCCGGCACTCTCGGCGCTCCTCGCCGTCCTGGCCCTCTTGGCATGCACCGGGGAGATCCTCGGCCCCGGCCTCTCCGACGGAGGGACGTCCCGTCCGGACGCGGGAACCGACGGCGGCTCCGGCCGCGACGGCGGGGCAGTCGACGGGGGCGGAGACGGCGGCACGCCCCGGGACGGTGGAACCGGCGACGGGGGGACGGACGGGGGCGTCATCGCCGACCGGTTCCCGGACACGTCCATCTTCTACCAGGACGTCTCCAGCGCTCCGCTCGATCCGAGCTCGAGTCAGATCATCGGCCACCTGGCCGCCGTGGGCTGGGGCTCGGGAGCGATGCAGATCGACTTCAGCCTGACCGTCCTCCATGCAGACGGGTCGGTGCAGCCGCGGGCCTTCACCCCGGCATCCGGCTACTACAGCCCGGACTGCGACTCCACCGCGGTGCCCATCCCGCCGGGCGGCAACGCCGAGGGGTCGACGGACTACGCCTGCGACACCAGCTACAGCACGCCCGGTCAGGGCGACTGCCACGTTCTCGTCTACCAGGGGACCCGCCTCTACGAGCTGTACAACACGAACATCGCCGGCGGCCTGGCCACCGGCAGCCCCTTCACCACCCTGTGCGAGGTCGTCTGGGACCTGACCCACGACTACTGGCAGCCCGGCACTCCCTACAGCCGGGGAGACCAGTGCACCAGCGCCGATGCGGCGGGCATGCCCATGGCCGCGCTGCTGGTCACCGGCGCCGAGCTCCAGGCGGGGCTGGTGCCGCACGCGCTCCGCTTCATCCTCCCCAACCCCCGCATGGCGGCCGGCGTCTACGTGCACCCGGCCACGCACGCCGGCGGCCCCTCGGGGGACAGCCTTTACCCGCCCTACGGCGCGCGTTTCCGACTCCGGCCGAGCTTCGACGTCTCCACGCTCCCCAATGCCGCCGCCCGGGCGGTGGCGGTGGCGCTCCAGACCTACGGGATGTTTCTCGACGACGGCGGCAACATCCCCCTGACCATGGACGCCAGCGCTTCGGCGTACATCGGGTCGCATGACCTGGCGCTCCTCCAGGTGTCCGATTTCGAGACGGTGGCCGCTCCCAGCGCGCGCATCACGCTCACCGACGACTGCACCCGCACGCCGATCACCCAGTGACATCCACCGCTCGACCGCACGGGGCGAGCACGGCCCCGGCGGGCCGCGGGCCTCGTCGAGACGGGGGGTGATGACGGACCCTCCGGCCCGGGCCATCAGTCAGCGTGAAACAATCCAGCAGATTGCCCACCGCCCGGGCAGGCGCCCCATTTCGCACGACGCGGCGGTTAACTCGACCCCCTTCTTGGGTGTACAGGCTCCTACTTCCGAGCAGTCCCACCCCGTGCGGAGTCAGCCATGAGCATGCCTTCCCATCTCCGAATCCTCCTGACACGGCTTGCCGTGGTGCCGGCCGGATTTCTCCTCGCCTGCAGCAGCGGGACTGGCTCGACCTCCGACAGCTCGAACGGAGGGCTCTCGTCCACCGTGGTGCTCCCCGACGGCGGGACGGTGAGGCCGCTCCTGTGCGGGCCCTCCTCCGGCCAGATCTCTGCCTGCAGCGGCAAGGGCGCCGGCGACGCCTGTACCCTGACCGATGCGGACAAGGACCGGACGGTGAACGGGACCTGTCGCCCGACCATCGACGGCAGCGAGCTGGGGTGCGTGCCCAACCCGCCGTCTCCTCCCTCCTTCCTCACCGACCCCTGCAGCGGCAAGGCGCTGGGCGCGAGCTGCCAGGCCACCGGACCCTTCGGGCGGACGTTCCAGGGCGACTGCGTCGACGCCCCGTTCAGCCAGACGCTGGTCTGCGCCCCGGTGCGCACGCCGCCCGAGCCCGCCGTGGAGGCCTGCTCGGGGCTGGATGCCGGGCAAGACTGCTCGATCTCGATCGGCGGCCACTGGGGGTTCGGCCACTGGGACAAGATGGACGCTGGCACCATCACCATCAACGGCAGCTGCAGCAACGGCCCGGCCGATGCCGGACCGCTTGCCTGTGCGCCGGTCCGCGACCACACCTCGGTGCTCACCTCGGCCTGCTCGGGGCTCGATGCCGGCGCGTCGTGCACCCTCGGGCACAAGCGCTGGATGTGGGGCGAGGGCCCGAGCGGCACCTGCGTCGTCCCGGCCGGGGGCGGCCAGGAGGTCTGCCTCATCCCGTGCGGCGAGCTCAAGGGCCACGGCTTCGGCAAGCCCCACGGGTGGGGCTGGCACTGAGCTGAGCGGCCGGGTTCCCCGGCCGGGCGCCGCCCGTCCGTCGTCGCCCGGCGTCGGCGGCCGGCGGGGACTGCTGAACTCCGCGGACTCTGACCCCCCGCCTCGCGGCACGGCGGATGCTGAGGCCATCGGCACTCACATCCACACCAAGCGGGGGGGACA
>DASPUU010000273.1:0-2657 GCA_035622755.1 Myxococcaceae bacterium | reverse complement strand
CGCGGCTCCCGAGGCCAGGGCCCGGTCTGGCGCCTCACCCGCCCCGGCGGCGCCGGTCGCCGAGGCACCGCCCCCCGAGCTGTCTCGCCCGCCGGTCCCCCCGGCGGCTCCGGTGGCCATCCCCACCGGGACGCAAGGGGCCGCGCGGCCGGGTCCCGTTCCCTCGGTGGCTCCGGTGACCGTTCCCACCGGGACCCAGGGCGGCGCCGCCCGTCCGAAGGGCGTCCCCGCCGGCACCCAAGGGGGAGCGCCGCGGCCGCCGTCGCCCATCCCGGCGGGCACGCAGGGAGCCGTTGCCCGGGCCGCGGCGGCCGCCCTGGCCGAGCCCCGCCTCCGCGCCGTCTACGACGCCTACCTGGCGGCGAAGAAGCGCTGCAAGGAGGACGTGAGCCGGCTGAGCTTCGAGTCCGTCGCCGACTCGCTCCGCAAGCAGGTTCCCGAGCTGCTCGAACGCCATGGCGCCCGCGACGTGGAGTACAAGGTCGTGGTCAAGGACGGGAAGGCCGTCCTGCGGGCCGTGCCCAAGGGCTGATCTCCTCCCGGGGCCTTTCCGCCGGCCGCCGGTTGTTGCTACACGCTCCTCTTCCGTGAAGCCCTGGACGTTTCTCCTCTCCGCCGCCCTGGCCGTGGCTGGCGCCGCCTGCACCTGCAGCAGCCTCGACTCGTCCATCCCGGCGGCCGATGGCGGGGCGCTGGTGTGCGTGGTGCCCGAGGACTGCCCGCGGACGGGGACGGAGATCATCTGCGTGACCAACTCGAATCCGGACTACACCAGCACCTGCGTGACGTGCCGGAGCAACCAGTGCATCCGGGTGGTGACCTCGTGTCCCTGAGAGCTGCCGGGCCGATCCTGGCCACGCTGCTGCTCGGCGGCTGCAGCCGCTCGGCGGAGGAGCACCTGGTCTCCGCGCACGATGCGGTCTTCGCCCACCGGCCCCAGTCGGCGCTGCGGGAGTACCGGCAGGCGCTGGACGTGCTGGAGAAGGACAGCTCACCGGCCGGGCTCGCGCAGCGGGCCGCGGCCCTGCGCGGTGCGGCGGACACCTACTACCTGGAGCTCCGGGACGTGCCCAAGGCGGTCGGCGTGTACCGTGAGCTCCTGGCCCAGGTTCCCGAATCCCCGGAGGCGGTGGAGGCGCATGTCGTCCTGGCCGAGATCCTCCACCGGTATTACCGCGACCTGCGCGGGGCCATCGCCGAGCTCACTGCCGCGCTGGCCCGGAAGCCCGCCCAGGCGCCGGACCTGGCCTACGAGGTCTGCAAGCTCTACTTCGAGCTGGGCGACTTCCAGCAGTGCACCATCGAGGCGGAGAAGCTCGTCCAGACCTATCCCGGCTCGCCCCGGGTCCCGGATGCTCTGTTTCTCGCCGCCCAGGCCTACGCCATGCAGGACGGCGCCCACGAGCAGGCGGAGCGCGCCTTCCAGTCTCTCGCCGATCGCTACCCGGGGAGCGAGCTCGTGCCGCACGCCTACTTCGAGCTGGGCAAGCTCCGGGCCGAGCGGGGGGACCTCTCCGGGGCGATCAACGCCTGGGTCGCGGCGCTCCCGCGCCATCCCGAGCCGCGCGTCGTGCAGGCGGCCATCGCCCGGGCGCGCGAGCGCATCGCCCGCACCACGCCGACCGGCATGGGGCAGCAGGCCGCCTTCGCCAAGGGCGAGCTCGTCCCCAAGCACCCGCGCGTCAACCAGGCCAGGACGTCGGTGGAGGCCGCCGGCGGAACGGCCGAGGAAGCGGCCAAGGACCACGGAGACTGAAGAGGCGCCATGGACCGCTCCCGGAGCCAGGTTCTGTTCGATCGCGCGAGGGCCCGCATCCCCGGGGGCGTCAACTCGCCGGTCCGCGCCTTCCGCGGCGTGGGCGGCACCCCGGTCTTCTTCCGCGAGGGGCGCGGAGCCTGGCTCACCGACGTGGACGGCAACCGCTACGTCGACCATGTCGGCAGCTGGGGCCCGCTCATCCTCGGCCATGCCCACGAGGGCGTGCTGGCGGCGGTGGCCGAGGCGGCCCGTCACGGGACCTCCTTCGGCGCGCCGCATGCGGGCGAGGTCGAGCTGGCCGAGCTGGTCTGCTCCCGGATGCCGGCGGTGGAGAGCCTCCGGCTGACCTCCTCCGGCACCGAGGCCACCCTGGCCGCGGTGCGCCTGGCGCGCGGCTTCACCGGGCGGGACGCGGTGGTCAAGTTCGAGGGCTGCTACCACGGCTCGGGCGACCCGTTCCTGGTCAAGGCCGGAAGCGGGGTGGAGACCCTGGGCCTTCCCGATTCCCCCGGCGTCCCGGCGGCGCTGGCCAGGCTGACGCTCACCCTGCCCTTCAACGACCTCGAGGCGGCGCGTGCCCTCTTCGCCGGCTCGGGCGAGCGCATCGCCTGCGTCATCGTCGAGCCGGTGGTGGGGAACATGGGGGTGCTCGTCCCGCGGCCGGGCTTCCTCGAGGGCCTGCAGTCGCTCGCGCACGAGCACGGCGCGCTCTTCATCCTCGACGAGGTGATGACCGGGTTCCGGCTCGCGCCGGGAGGTGCCCAGGAGCTTTACGGCCTCCGCCCCGACCTCACCTGCCTGGGGAAAATCATCGGCGGGGGGCTTCCGGTGGGCGCCTTCGGGGGCCGCCGCGAGGTCATGGAGCGCGTGGCGCCGGTCGGTCCCGTCTACCAGGCGG
>DASPUU010000272.1:0-2140 GCA_035622755.1 Myxococcaceae bacterium | reverse complement strand
CCGAGCGGCTCCTCCGGACGGGCGCCCGAGTGGCGGTGCTGTCGCGCGGCTACGGGCGGCGCGCGCGGAGCGTGGTGCACGTCCGGGGTCCGCCCTGGCCCCCGGTGGAGCAGACCGGGGACGAGCCGCTCCTGCTCGCGCGCAGGCTCCCGGGGCTCGACGTCTGGGTGGGGAGAGACCGGGTCGAGCTCGCGCGCCGAGCCCGGGCCGCGGGGGCCACGGTGGCCCTGCTCGACGATGGCTTCCAGCACCGGCGCCTCGGCCGCGAGGTGAATCTGGTGGTGCTCGACGAGGCGGTGGGCCTCGGCACGGGGCACCTCATCCCCTGGGGGCCGCTGCGGGAACCGCCGTCCGCGCTGGCCCGCGCCTCGCTCCTCTGGGTGCGGAGCGCCGACCGGCCGGTGGCCCTTCCGCCGCTGCCGCCCGGGCTGCCCCTGCTGCGTGCCCGGCATGCGGCGTCCGAGCTGGTCGGTCCGGACGGCGCGACTCGGCCCCTCTCCGCGCTCCGGGGGAGCCGGGTGGTGGGCTTCTGCGGCATCGCCCGCCCGTCCTCCTTCGACCGGACCCTGGCCGGCCTGGGCGCGGAGGTCCTCTCCGTGCGCGCGTTTCCCGACCACCACGCCTTCCGCCCGGCCGACCTCGCCGACCTGCGAGCGACCGCGACCGGCGCCGGAGCCGAGCTGGTCACCACGGAGAAGGATGCGGTCCGGCTGCCGGCGGGCTTCCCCACCTGGGTGGTGCGCCTGGGCGTCACCGTCCTGTCGGGCGAGGACCAGCTCGCGCGGGCGCTGGCGAGCTGATCACTTCGTGCGCCGGGCTTCCAGCACCATGAAGTCCGTCCAGTCCTGGCCGTCGTCGGACTGCTCACCCTTCCAGGTGAAGCACGTCCTGGAGACACTGGTGTAGGTGGCGCGCGTCAAGGCGTGGCCGGCCATCGGCTCCCGGAAGGAATAGAGGATGGATCGACCCTCGAACCTCACTCCACCGAGCGACTCCGGCCCGAGGTCGACCCACGCCCCCGACAGGGCATGCAGCCACTTGATGTTCCACATTTTCCGGGTGGCGTCATAGACGCGGAAATTCATTCCCAGCACGATCAGCTCTCCGGAGGAGTCGGTCATCCGGTACTCGTCGGCGATGGCGTAGCCGTCGAGGATGTAGCGCCCGAGCCAGCTGGCCGTGAAACTCTTCCACTTTCCGCTGGGCAGGCGTGCCTTCGCCACGCACCGCCAGTTGCCAATGAGAAAGGCAAAGCGCGAGAGCTCTGCCGGTGCGTTCGGGTTGGCCTTCCCCAGGGGATCACTCGGTCGCATCCCACACCTCGCGTTCGACTCCCGGTCGATGAACGGCCCCGGCGCGCCACGTGCATCGCCGGGTCGGAGGCGCGTACTCTGACCAGGCCGGACGGCGCTGCCAAGGCGGGCGGAAGACCGGAGGGCGCGCGGAGATGACGGAGCGATGACCCTCGACGCCGTCGAGCGCTGCGTGCTGTGGGCCTCGGTCGAGGATTTCGTGGGCCTCTGGGAGGTGGCCCACCTGCTCGCCGGCGGCTGCCCCGACGTCGCGGAAGAGAACCGTCCGTCGGTGGCCCGCGGCACCGTCGGCGCCCTGCTCGAGCACGGGTACGTGCGCCTGTGGCGGCGCGAGGGCGCCTGGGGGCGGCCGGCGCCGCTCTCGGCCGAGGAGGCGGCGGATGCGCTCGCGGACGCCGCCCACTGGGAGGCGCCCCTGCCGGAAGCGCCGCATCTGCTCGTCGCCTCGACCCCCGAGGGTCGGGCGCTGTTCCTCGCCCGGACATAGTCTGGCTCTCCCGCCGAACCGTGGGTACAACCCGGAGGGTCAACCACCCCGTGCCTGGAACCCTCCCGCCCCTCGCCTCGCTCGGCGCGCTGCTCGACGCCTTCCCGGCGCGGCACGTGCTCGTGGTGGGGGATCTCGTCGCCGACGAGTACGTCTACGGGCAGACCGACCGGGTGAGCCGGGAGGCGCCGGTGCTGGTGGTTCGCCACGAGTCGACCGAGGTCAAGCTCGGCGGCGCGGCCAACGCCGCCGCCAACGCCCGGGCGCTCGGGGCGGAGGTGACGGTGGTCGGGGCGGTGGGCGACGACGCCCTCGGCGCCGAGCTCCGCCGGCTCTTCGA
>DASPUU010000271.1:0-8708 GCA_035622755.1 Myxococcaceae bacterium | reverse complement strand
TGAAGAAGAAGGGCGTGTTCCTGGTCGGAACCGACTTCACCGTGACCGCCTCGCACGCCATGGGCATGGACGACTACCACGCCCGGGTGGTGGCCCGGCTGAAGCGGGCCCGGGCGGTGGGTGTGCCCATCGCCTTCGGGACGGACGTCGTCTTCCCCATGGCCGGCGAGACGCGGGGGACGCTCTCCATCGCCTTCGTGGAGAGCTTCCAGGAGGCCGGCTTCCCGGCGCCGGCCATCCTCCGCGCCATGACCACCGACGCGGCGCGGCTGCTCGGGGTGGAGGCCGAGCGGGGGCACCTCCGACCCGGGGCCGCCGCCGACCTGGTCGCCACCGAGGGCAATCCGCTCCAGGACGCCTCCGCTCTGCGACATGTCTCCTTCGTCATGAAGGGTGGTGTGGTGATCCGCCGCTGAGCAGCCCCAGGGCGGCCACGACATGGCGGTGGCCGGAGGCTGGTGTAAGCTCGAGGTCCTCCGGCTCCCAATGTTCTTCGGCCGCGACGACAAGCGGGACGCGGGCAGGCGTCCAGTGACCCTCCCCCTTCTCCCCTTGCGGGACATCGTCGTCTTTCCCCATCAAGTCCTGCCGCTCTTCGTCGGGCGGGAGCGGTCCATCGCCGCCCTCAATGCCGCCATGGAGAGGAGGGGAGCCGAGGAGAGCGACAAGGCGCTCGTCTTCCTGGCCGCCCAGAAGAAGGCGAAGACCAACGAGCCCGGCGCCGACGACGTCTATCACTTCGGAACGGTGGGCCACGTCATCCAGCTCTTGCCGCTGCCCGACGGGACGGTGAAAGTGCTGGTGGAGGGGATGAAGCGCGGCCGGATCCGCCGCTTCGCCGAGTCCGACGCCTACTACACGGCCGAGATCGACGAGGTGGAGGAGGTCTGGCAACGCTCGGTGGAGCTCGAGGCCCTGGTGCGCAGCGTGCACTCGGTGTTCGAGTCGTTCGTCAAGCTCAACAAGCGCATCCCTCCGGAAATGCTGGTCCAGGTGGCGAGCATCGACGACCCGGCCCGGCTGGCGGACACCATCGCCGTGCAGCTCAACCTCAAGCTCAACGACCGGCAGGCCCTGCTGGAGATGGACGATGCCGCCAAGCGCCTGGAGAAGCTCTACGAGCTGATGCAGGGGGAGATCGAGATCCTCCAGGTGGAGAGGAAGATCCGCACCCGGGTCAAGAAGCAGATGGAGAAGACCCAGAAGGAGTACTACCTGAATGAGCAGATGCAGGCCATTCAGAAGGAGCTCGGTGACCGGGACGAGTTCAAGAACGAGGTCCAGGAGATCGAGGAGAAGCTCCGCACCAAGCGCATGAGCAAGGAGGCCACGCTCAAGGTGCGCAAGGAGCTGAAGAAGCTGCGGATGATGAGCCCGATGTCCGCCGAGGCCACCGTCGTCCGCAACTACATCGACTGGCTGCTCTCCCTGCCCTGGTACGAGGAGACCAAGGATCGCCTGGACATCGCCGAGGCGGAGCGAGTCCTGGACGAGGACCACTTCGGCCTGAAGAAGGCCAAGGAGCGCATCCTCGAGTACCTGGCCGTCCAAGCCCTGGTGCAGCGGATGAAGGGGCCGATCCTCTGCTTCGTCGGCCCCCCCGGGGTGGGCAAGACCAGCCTCGCCCGCAGCATCGCCCGGGCCACCGGCCGCAAGTTCGTCCGCCAGTCGCTCGGCGGGGTGCGGGACGAGGCGGAGATCCGCGGCCACCGCCGGACCTACATCGGCGCCATGCCCGGGAAGATCATCCAGTCGCTGAAGAAGGCGGGGAGCAACAACCCGGTCTTCCTCCTCGACGAGGTGGACAAGATGTCCACCGACTTCCGCGGCGATCCATCGAGCGCCCTGCTCGAGGTGCTCGACCCGGAGCAGAACTCCACCTTCAACGACCACTACCTGGACTGCGACTACGACCTCTCCAAGGTGATGTTCATCTGCACCGCCAACACGATGCACAACATCCCAGGTCCGCTCCAGGACCGGATGGAGGTCATCCGCATCGCCGGCTACACGGAGATGGAGAAGATGTCCATCGCCCGGCGCTACCTCCTCCCCAAGGAGCGGGAGGCGAACGGGCTGGAGGACATCGAGGTCGGCTTCACCGCCGGAGCCATCCGCACCCTCATCCACCGCTACACGCGCGAGTCGGGCGTGCGGAACCTGGAGCGGGAGATCGCCGCCGTTCTCCGCAAGGTGGCCCGCGACGTGGTCAAGAACGGCAAGCGCCCGGTGCGCATCGACCGGCGCCAGGTGACCAAGTACCTGGGCGTGCCGCGCTTCCGGGCCAGCGAGGCGGAGCGCGAGGCCCAGGTGGGCATCGTCACCGGACTGGCCTGGACGGAGATGGGCGGGGAGCTGCTCACCACCGAGGCCACGGTGATGCCGGGCAAGGGGAAGCTGATCATCACCGGCAAGCTGGGCGAGGTGATGCAGGAGTCCGCCCAGGCGGCGCTCTCCTACGTCCGCTCGCGGGCCGATCGCTTCGGCATCGACCGCAAGTTCGCCGAGACCAACGACATCCACATCCACCTCCCCGAGGGAGCCATCCCCAAGGACGGGCCCTCGGCCGGGGTGACCATGTGCACCTCGCTGGTCTCCGCGCTGGCCCGCATCCCGGTGCGCCACGAGGTGGCCATGACCGGGGAGATCACCTTGCGGGGGAGGGTGCTCCCCATCGGGGGGCTCAAGGAGAAGGTGCTCGCCGCCCACCGGGCCGGGCTGAAGACGGTGCTCATCCCGCGCGAGAACCGCAAGGACCTCCGGGAGATCCCGAAGCGGGTGCGCGAGCGGCTGCGCATCGTGCCCGTCGAGTACATGGACGAGGTGCTGCGCGAGGCTCTGGTGCTGAGCAAGCCGGAGGAGTTCTTCCGCGCCCCGGCCCAGGCCGGCGAGCCTCCCCCGGCCGCCTAGGCTAGGCGCAGTCGAAGAGCACCTTGCCCACGTTGCGCCGCTCCTGGAGGAAGCGGTGCGCGGCCGCCCCCTCGGCCAGCGGGAAGACGCGGTCCACCCGCGGGGAGATGGCCCCCCGCCGGAAGAGATCGAGGAGCGCGCGCATCGACTCGTCGATGAGGGCGGTCTCACCCCAGAGGTGGCCCAGGTTCACCCCGGCCACTCCCCGGTTGTCGTTCATCAGGCGGAGCGGGCTCCAGCGCCGGACCCGGGCCACCTGCCAGAGCACGCGGGGCCAGCTGCGCGACTCCCCGGTGACCAGGTTGGCGAACCCGTAACAGACGAGCATCCCCGCCGGCCGGAGCAGCTGGTAGCCGCGGTCCCAGTCCTTGCCTCCCAGCGGGTCGAGGATGAGATCCACCCCGCGTCCCCCGGTGAGCCGGCGGACCTCGTCGGCCCAGTCCGTCGTCCGGTAGTCGATGGGGTGGTCGAGCCCGGCCTGGCGGAGGAAGGCGTGCTTGCTCGCCGACGCCGTGCCGAACACCGTCACCCCGCCCACCGCGCGGCAGAGCTGGAGGACGGCCAGCCCGACCCCTCCGGCGGCCATGTGCACCAGCACCGAGCGCCCGGGCTGGAGACCACCCACCCGGAGGAGGAGATGCGCGGTGACGTAGTTGACCGGCAGCGCCGCCGCCTGGTCGAGGCTCATCCCCGGGGGAAGGGGGAAGGCGGCGCGGGCGTCGACGACGGCGTGGGTGGCCTGCCCGCCGAAGCGGGTGAAGGCGAGCACGGCCGTCCCGGGGGCCAGGCCGGTGACTCCCGCCCCCAGCGCGTCGACGGTGCCGGAGACCTCGTAGCCCATGACCATCGGCGGGCGGGGGGCATCGGGGTAGAGGCCCACCCGGGCGCTCACGTCGGCGAAGTTGAGCCCGGCGCGCGCGACGCGGATGCGCAGCTGCCCGGCGCCCGGGACGGGGTCGGGAGCTTCCCGCACGACGAGGACCTCGGGGCCTCCGTGTCGGGTGATGGTCAGTGTACGCATCGGCCGTCCGTCCTCCCCGGGGTCCCCCTCGGGGCGAGCGAGCATCCACCCCGGGCGGCGCCCGGTCTAGACTACCGGCCGGCCCCCGACGATGGAGCGACTTTCCGCCGGCTTCCTCATCGCCATGCCCCAGCTCGGGGACCCGAACTTCCACCGCACGGTGGTGCTCGTCCTCGAGCACGGCGCCGAGGGAGCGGTGGGGCTGGTCCTCAACCGCCCGGCGCAGGTGACGCTCCGGGACGTGGCCCGGGCCCAGTCGCTGCCGGTGGCGGAGGGGCTGGCCCGCCAGCCGGTGTACCTGGGTGGCCCGGTGGAGCCCCACCGGGGCTTCTTTCTCCATGACCGGACCGCGGTGACCGAGAGGCATCCCATCGTCCCGGGCGTCTTCCTCTCCGAGCGGGAAGGGTCGCTGGCCGAGCTCCTCGGCGCCGGCGAGGGAAGCGTGCGCTTCTTCCTCGGCTACGCCGGCTGGGGCCCCCGCCAGCTGGAGCACGAGCTCGCCCAGGGCACCTGGCTCTTCACCGAGGCCACCTCGGACCGGGTGCTCCGGAGCGACGCCGGAACGCTCTGGGACGAGGTGCTGCGGCAGATGGGCGTCGACCCGGCGATGCTCCAGAGCCCGGCCCTGCGCGAGAACGGACAGAGGACGAACTGATGCTCGACCCGGCCGAGCTCTCCCGGAGGATCCGCGATGCGCTTCCCGGGGCGGAGGTGGAGGTCCGCGATCTCACCGGGACTGGCGATCATTTCGAGGCCCGGGTGGTGGCCCCCGGCTTCGAGGGTCTGGGGATGCTCGACCAGCACCAGGCCGTCTACCGCCCCCTGCGGGACCTCCTGGACAGCGGCGTCTTGCACGCCCTGGCGCTGAAGACCTACACCCCCGATCAATGGCAGCAGCTCCAGGGCCGCCCGAGGAATCCGACATGACGCCCGATCTCAAGACGCGCATCGAGCAGGAGATCCAGAGCCACCCGGTGGTGGTCTTCATGAAGGGGAATCCGCTCTTCCCGCGCTGCGGCTTCTCCGCCGCCGCGGTGCAGACGCTCCAGGCCTACGGCCCGGTGCACGGCATCGACGTGCTCGCCGATCCGGAGCTGCGCGAGGGCATCAAGGAGTTCACCCGCTGGCCGACCATCCCCCAGGTCTTCATCCGGGGGCGCTTCGTGGGCGGGTCGGACATCGTCCGCGAGCTGGACGAGCGCGGGGAGCTGAAGGCGCTGCTCGGCGGCGGCTGACGGCTCCCCCCGGGAAGCTCCCTCGACCCGACCCGTGACCGATCCGGCCTCCTCGGC
Organism: Myxococcaceae bacterium; assembly: GCA_035622755.1. Taxonomy (GTDB): domain Bacteria; phylum Myxococcota; class Myxococcia; order Myxococcales; family Myxococcaceae; genus JADGRA01. Next base: position 3,485 of record DASPUU010000271.1, on the reverse strand, counting down.
CCCGGCCGCCCCGACCTGGTCCTGGTGGGGCCGCCTGGAGGCCTTCCGCCACCGGCACGCCCGCGCCGAGCACGTCGCCTTCTTCGTCGGCGGCTTCACCTTCGACGCCCTGATGGTCAACCGCATCGACGAGGCGCCCGTGCTCCTCCAGCAGGGGACCTACCTGGGGGTGGTCGGGCTCCTGCTCCTCGGGCTGAACGCCTGGAACCATCGCGGCCTCGAGCCGCCCCGGGCCATCCGCGGCCTCTGGCGCTGGAGCCAGGCCGTCCTCCACTTCCTGCTCGGCACGCTGCTCAACGCCTACGCCCTCTTCTACTTCAAGAGCGCTTCCGGCCTGGCAGCGGTGGCCTTCCTCGGGGTCATCACGGTGCTCCTGGTGGTGAACGAGCTCCCCCGCTTCCGGAAGTTCGGCCCGGTGGTGCTCTTCGGGCTCTACAGCTTCTGCCTCACCAGCTACTTCGCCTACCTCTATCCGGTGCTCCTCGGCCGGCTCCGGCCGTGGATGTTCCTCCTGGCGGTGGCGACGTCGCTCGTCCCGCTCCTCCTCCTCAGCTGGCGGTACCACCGCGCCACGCGGAGCGCCGCCCGGGTGGTGCGGCAGGCGCTCCTCCCGGCGCTCGGCGTCCAGGCCCTCCTGGTCTCGCTCTACGCACTGCACCTGGTGCCGCCGGTGCCCCTCTCGCTCCTGCACATCGGCATCTACCACGGGGTGGCCCGCTCGGCGGGCGGCAAGGGGTACACGCTCAGCCACCATCCGGTGCCCTGGTGGCGCTTCTGGATGCGCGACGAGCAGGACTTCCTCGCCCGGCCCGGAGACCGCATCTACTGCTTCGTCCGCATCTTCGCGCCGCGCAACTTCCGGGACGAGGTGAAGGTCCGCTGGGCCCATCGCCAGGGAGGCAAGCCCTGGGCGTGGAGCGACGCGGTTCCGCTGTGGGTCGCCGGCGGCAAGGACGAGGGCTACGCCGGCTACTCCTACAAGCAGAACTGGCGACCCGGCGACTGGCGGGTGACGGTGGAGACGGACGACGGGCGGGAGATCGGCGGGCGGCTGTTCAACGTGCGCGACGACCCGGACATCGACGCGGGCGACCACGGGCTGGTCACCAGCCAGCGCTGAGCGAGATCGACACCGGGCTCCTACCCCGGGTGGCCGCCCCCATCGCCCGGTGCGCCGGCGGCGGACAGCGAGGCCATCGCCTCGTGGAGCGTGGAGAAGATGCGAGGGCCGAGCACCGGGGTGAGGCCATGGCGGTCGAGGTCGGCCGCCAGAAACGGGGTGACCCGGGCGAGGACCAAGCGCACCCCGCGCCCGGAGAGCTCCTGGCACAGCTCGCGAACGGACTGGGCCGCCGAGTAGTCGACGGCGGTGATGGCCCCCGCGTCGATGACGAACCAGCGCACCGGCGTGGGCGCATGGGCCAAGAGGCGTCGGACCTCCCCGGTGAAGCGGCTGTCGTTGGCGTAGAACAGGTCGGCGCCGAACCGGTAGACGATGAGCCCGGGCGAAGTCTCGGCGCCGGGGTCGGGCGGGCGGAGCACCCACCGGCCGGCGGCGTCGAGCACCAGCACCGCGCTGTGCGGGCGGTAGCTGTGGCGCACGTGCCAGAGGAGCGAGAGCCCCATGGCCAGGACGATTCCCTGCTCGACCCCGACCAGGGGAACGGTCGCCGCGGTGAGCACGGACATGGCCCACTCCACCGGGCTCTCCCGGAGGATGGCCAGGAGGGCGCCGAGGTCGACCAGTCGGACGGCCACGGTGAACACGATGCCCGCCAGCACCGCGCGGGGGAGGTAGCGGAGCGGGCCGGTGAAGAAGAGGAGCACCGCCACCACCACCAGGGAGAAGACCACCTGGGCCAGCTGGCTCCGGGCCCCGGACTGGTCGGCCACCGCCGTCTGGGTCGGGCTCCCGTTGACGACGAACGTTCCGGAGAGGGCCGCCGAGGCGTTGGCTGCGGCGAGGCCGAGGATGTCCGCATCCGGGTCCACCGGCTCGCCGTGCCGGACGGCGAAGGCGCGCGACGCGGCGGTGCTCTGGGCGAGGATGATCAGCGAGCAGGAGGCGGCCAGGGGGAAGAGCTCGCGCGTCTCTCGCCAGCTGACGGCCGGCAGGCGCAGCGCCGGGAGGCCGCCCGGGATGGCCCCCACCACGGCGATGCCGTGCTCCGCCCAGCCCAGGGCAGCGCTGGCGGCGATGCTCGCCACCACGGCGACGAGCGGGACGGGTAGCCGCGGAACCGGCCGGCGCAGCACGAGGATGGCGGCCACCACCGCGGCGGAGAGCGCGAGGGTGGGCGGGTGGAGGGACCCCGCCGACCACGCCAGCTCCCGGAGCTGCCCGGCGGTGCCGGTGGCCGTCACCGCGACGCCGAGCATGTCCGGGAGCATGGCCGTCCCCACCTGGATTCCCACCCCGGCCAGGAACCCGACCAGCACGGTGCGCGAGAGGAAGTCGGCCAGGAAGCCGAGGCGGAGGACGCGCGCCAAGAGGAGCAGGCCGGCGGTGAGCAGGGCCACGGCACCGACCAGGAGCAGGTACCGCTCGCTCCCGGGCGCGGCCCTCTGCGAGAGCGTCTCGTGGAGCAGCGCCGCGGTGGCCGAGTCGGCGGCCACCACCAGGTGCCGGGAGGAGCCGAAGGTGGCGAAGGCCAGCAACGGCAGGAGCACCGTGTACAGGCCGCTGACCACCGGCATGCCGGCGATGCGCGTGTAGCCGAGGACCTGGGGGATGTTGATCGACGCCAGGGTCATCCCGGCGAGCGCGTCGCGCAGGGCGCCCTTCCGGCTCAGGGGACGGAGACCGGCGAAGAGTCGAGCGGCCACCTCCCTGGAGCCCCTCCCTCCCCCCGGTCCGTCTACCGCTCTCGGCGCAGCCGGCCGGTCATGCCCGCGACTTCCAGACCCTGGCCATCCACCGTTCCACGGCGCTGGCCTCGCTGGGGATGGCGCGGGACAGGTTGCGCATGCCCCGGGCCGTGACCAGCACGTCGTCCTCGATGCGCACGCCGATGCCCCGGTAACGGGCGGGGACGGTGAGGTCGTCCTCCTGGAAGTACAGCCCCGGCTCGACGGTGAGCACCATCCCCGGCCGGAGCTTGCCGAACTTGTAGGCCTCCAGGCGGGCCTGCGCGCAGTCGTGAACGTCGAGGCCGAGCATGTGGCTCACGTTGTGGAGCGAGTAGCGCTTGTAGAACTGGTGCTCCTCGGCCAGGGCGCGCGCGGCGTCCTCGAGGATGCCGAGCCCCTCCAGCCCCTGGGCAAGGACCTTCATCGCCCGGCGGTTGGGCTCGAGGAAGTCATTGCCCGGGCGCACCGCCTCGAAGCCGGCTGCCTGGGCGGCATGGACGAGCTCGTAGATCTCGCGCTGCTCCCGGCTGAAGCGCCCGGAGATGGGGAGGGTCCGGGTGATGTCCGCGGTGTAGAGGCTCTTCCCCTCCACGCCGGCGTCGAGGAGGAGCAGCTCGTCCCGGCGGAGCGGGCCG
>DASPUU010000270.1:0-2830 GCA_035622755.1 Myxococcaceae bacterium | reverse complement strand
AGGTCGTGGATGCGCTTGATGACCGCCATGGACACCACCGACTGCTTGCGCCCGGAGGACCTCGCCTCCTCGCGGATGAAGTCGATGGCCGCCTTCTGGTTGCGGATGTCGAGGACCGCCGGGACCATCGATGCGTCGGGTGGACCGACCGGATGGAGGGCGGCCTGGAGCTCGGCCGGGCCGTAGACGACGCCCTCCAGCGCGTTGTCATGGTAGACCCAGCTCATCTCGAAGCGGTCGAGGAAGGCACGCGCCTTGGGATGCTCGAGGAAAAGCTCGCGCAACGACTCGTTCTTGTCGTCGATCTCCTGGTAACGCTCTTTCACGGGTCCCGGGGCGCGCACCCCCGGGGGACACCGCCGGCGCGGCCTCCGAGGGGCGGCGGAATGTAGCGGGCGCGCCCCGAGCTCTGCAAGCCCGTGGCGGTCAGACGTGGGTCAGCCACTCCGCGTACTTCGGCTCCTGGCCGCGGACGGTCCGGAAGTACACCTCCTGGACTGCCTTGACCACCGGCCCGGGGCGACCGCCTCCCACGGTCCGGTTGTCCACCTCGCGCACTGGAGTGATCTCCGCCGCGGTGCCGGTGAAGAAGACCTCGCGGGCCACGTACAGCGCATCGCGGGTGAAGGTCACCTCCTCGACGACGTGCCCCATCGCGCGGAGCAGGGCGATGGCCGTGCGCCGGGTGATGCCGTCGAGGATGGGAGAGGTGAGGGGCGGCGTCCGCACCACGCCGTCCTGGCCGACGAGGAAGACGTTCTCGCCCGAGGCCTCGGCCACCAGGCCGGAGACGTCGAGGAGGATGGCCTCGTCGTAGCCGGCCTGGATCGCCTCCCGCTTGGCGAGGATGGAGTTGACGTACTGGCCGGTGATCTTCCCGCGGACGAGGTTCCCGTTGACCGGGTTGCGACTGAAGCTGCTCACCTTGGCCCGGATGCCCTCGCGCAGGCCCTTCTCGCCCAGGTAGGCGCCCCAGTCCCAGGCGGTGATCGCCACCCGGGTGGGGTTGGTGGCTCCCAGCCCCATCGCCCCGTCACCCATGAAGGCGATGGGCCGGAGGTAGGCGCCGGCCTGGAACCGCGCGCTCTGCGCCCTCAGAAGCTCCAGGCAAGCCTCGAGGATGGCCTCCTCGCTCCAGGGCATCGCCAGCTGGACGATGTTCGCCGAGTCGAAGAAGCGCCGGATGTGGTCCCTGAGCCGGAACACCGCCAGCCGCCCCTGCGCCGTGGCGTAGGCGCGGATTCCCTCGAAGATGCCCAGGCCGTAGTGCAGGGCATGGGTCATCACCGGCACCTGGCCCTCCGCCCAGGGCACCAGCTTGCCGTCCAGCCAGATGCGGTCCGCGGTGATGACCGCCGAGGAGGTGGAGCTCATTGGGGCCCGTGTTTCAGCAGGCGGCGGACCCCAAAGTCAAAGCCCACGCCGCCCCTTCTGGAGGCGTGCCGCCCACGACAGAATCGACAGCTCGCGGAGCGCTTCGGCGCTGGAGGGGTTGCACTCCAGCGCGCGCTCGAAGGCCCGGGTCGCCTCCTCGGCCTGCCCGAGCGCCTTGAGCACCTGGCCGAGGTAGAGGTGCGCCCGTTCCAGGGTGGGGCTGAGGCGGGTGGCTCGCTCCAGTTCGACCCGGGCCGCCTCGGCGCGCTCGGCGTCCCCGAGCCCCTCCTGGAACCTGGCCCAGGCCAGGTAGGCGACGAACTCCCCCTCCTCGGGCTGGAGCTGGACCGCCTCGTCGAAGAGCGCCCGCGCGGCGGCGGCGTCCCCCGCCGCCAGGAGCTGCTGGCCGCGCCGGAAGGTGCTCTCCGCCTGGAGCATCCGCCCCACCGCCTCGCCCACCTCGTGGCGCACCCCGCCCGAGCCAAGCTGCATCCGGTACTCGGCGCGGGCGGCGCCGTCGACCAGCGTGTCCCGGGCGCTGGTGAGCAGCTCCTGGATGGAGCGGGCCAGCTCGCGCACCTCGGCGCTGGAGGAGCCCACGAACTTGTCCAGGTGGTACTCGCGCACCAGCTCTCGGTGCGCGCGCCGGACATCATCCGCGGCGGCATCGTGCCGCAGTCCGAGCAGCTCGAAGAAGTCCATGCGCTTCATCGCCGCCAGCGTCCCGAGCAGCCGCTCGCGCAGCGCGCTGTCCTCGTCCTCGGTGACCTCGTCCTCGAGCTCGAGCGGCTCCTCGCCGTCGTCGGTCCCCGGCGAAAGCTCCTCGGTGACGGCCTCGACCGGCGCCTCGCCCGGCGTGGGCGCACCTGGCGCGCGGCGCTCCTCTCGCAGCTCCACCATCTGCGCCGCCAGGAGCGCGTAGAGCAGACGGTCCGTCTCCAGCGGCGGGAGGATGCCCAGGTCGCGCAGCTCGGCCACGGTGCGCGTCCCGTCGATGGCCTCGAGCAGGGTGAGCTCCTCCTCGCCCAGCCCCATGTCCTGCCCGGCGAAGAGCGGGTCGTCGGTGGGCCAGGCCGTCCTCTCGGCGATGTCCCCCAGCCGGGCCCGGAGGCGCGCCTGGTCGAAGCCGCGGCGCACGCCCTCGTGGATGATGGCCGCCGGGGACAGCTCGAGGCGGACCGTGTCCGGCGGGGGCTCGGCCCCCGGGTTGAACTGCCACTCCCCGGCGGTCCAGGAAAAGAGGTCCATCAGCTTGAGGCGGAGCTGGAGATCCAGCGCGTAGCGGAGGTTGTGAGGGCTGATCACTCCCATCTCGATGAGGACCGTGCCCTGCTGCCGGCCGGAGGCCTTCATCCGCTCCAGGGAGACCGCGCAGTCGGCCTCGGAGAGCATCCGCTCGCGGACCATGACCCTCCCCAGGCACTCGCTCAGCCGGTTGCTCTTCACGCTCACCGGG
>DASPUU010000269.1:0-4055 GCA_035622755.1 Myxococcaceae bacterium | reverse complement strand
CGAAGCTCGGGTCGGTGGTGGCCGGATGCTGGAGGACGCGCTCCCAGACGGTGGCATCCTGTCCATCGAAGGTCGCGTAGTAGAGGACGACGTTCTGCTCCGAGCTGGTGAGCCGCGCCGAGATGGCGGTCACCGGTCCGGCGCTCTGCTGGAGCAGGCCGTTGGTCAGCTGGCGGAGGCTCTCCGGCACGTTGGCCGCCCCGACCACCGAGATGAACGGGCTGGCCGCGCCCCGGACGAAGATGAGCATGCCCGTCCGCTCCTGGCCGTCGAGGCTTCCCCCGGGGAACTCGGGAAGGTTGGTGGCCAGGGGCCCGTAGCGGACCGCCGCCGTCAGCTCCACCGGGTCATCGACCACCGGGATGGAGAGCGCCTCGAGCGGATTGGGCGCCGGAACGTAGTCGCGGGGCTGGTCGGTGCTGGTGGTGTAGAGGTTGATGGCCTTGAGCTCGTTGCCCTCGGAGGAGGTGACGATGGCCAGCTGCCCGTAGAGCGCGTCCACCACCTTGCCGTTCTGCTGGCCGGCCAGCCGCACCACGGCCACGGTGTTCGTCCCGTTCAATCCGCCGACTCCCGGCTGGGTCGCCTGGCCGCACGCGCCGAGCGCGAGCGCACCGACGACGCCGAGCGTGCCGGCAGCTCTCACTGGGAGCTCACGCAGTTCTGGTTGTCGGTCTGGATGATGCAACCCTGCTGCAGGCCGATGGTGGCCACCAGGCGCGCGCCCACCGGCCGGCCGCGCCCCCCCAGCGCCGCGTCGATGACCGCTACCCGGCCGTCGTCGAAGTTGCTGGTGAAGAGGCGGGCGACGTTCTGTTCTGGGCGCAGATCGACGGCCAGGTCGTACGGGGTGAGCCCCACTCCCTCGACGATGAGGGCCAGCCCCCCGATGTCGTCGTCGTAGAAGGCGACCGACCCGTCGTCCTGGCAGGTGATGGCCACCACGTCCCCCAGCCCCCCACCCCGCTCGATCAGCCGGACGGCGTTCGGGCCCCCCGGCACCGGGATGCTCTTGGTCACGGTCAGCAGCGGCACATCGCTGGTCGGGGCGTTGACGTCGATGATCATCAGCGTGGAGGGCTGGAGGGTCGCCAGATAGATGCGGCTCTCGTCGGCGCGCATGGCCAGCCCGCGGGCCTCGAGCGCGTCGAACTCCAGGGCGAGCTGGGGGAAGGTGGTGATCAGGCTCGCCCGGTCCACCACTCGCATCAGGGCGTCCGGCCCGGTGGTGATGGTGGTGTAGGTCCGTCCGGAGATGAAGACATTGCGCTGGCCGACGTAGAGCGAATCCCCGGACCCGAGCCCGATGGGCTGGAAGCTGTCGGGGACGATGACCTGGGGCAGCTCGGCACGCGCGTCGAGGTGAACGACGTAGAACTCCGGATTGAGCCCGCTGGTCGGAGGCGAATCGGCGGCCCGCAGGTGCGTCACCCACAGCTCCCCCGGGGTCAGCCCCGCCTCGGTGGACAGCCCGACGCCGTAGGGCTGCGGCGCCGCCGGTTTCCCCGCCCCGCCCTGCGGGTCCTGCTCGATGGCCAGCGACATTCCGCTGTAGACGCAGTTCTGGGAAGCCTGCGGCGGGATGCACTGGAGGTCCTCGCCGCTGGCGTCGGTGGAGATGCCCTCGAGCAGGTCGCCCTCCGCCCGGGTGGCGACCCAGAGGCGCGGCCGGCCCCCGTTGCCGATGGGGTCGCGGACCATCTCGGCGGCAAAGCTCTGGATGCCCACCGCGTCTCCGTCCTGGGTTCCGAGCGTGGTGAAGGACACCGGGGCGGTCAGGTCCCCGGTGGGCGTGGCCGGCGGCGGCAGGCCGGTCAGCCCGTCGGGGAGGCCGGCCTGGGGGGACGCCTGGACGCGGTCCAGGTTGACGGCCACGACGTTCCCCTGGTCGAAGCGCCGGTCGTAGTTCGCCGAGGCGACGTAGAGGATCCCGCTCGTCGAGCCGGCATCGGGAAGGTAGAAGGCCAGGCCGCTCGGGAAGTAGAAGCGATCGCTCGGGGAGGGACGCGGGGGAAGCTGCTGCGCACAGCCGGTGGACAGGACCGCGGCCGTGGCCAGCAGGCAGCCGAGAAGCGGGGTACGGGGTGGCAAGGGGGCGCGCATCCTAGGAATCGCCGGCGAGGCACAGCAAGCGGCATCGAAACGTCCGCCCGGCCGCTGCTCTTCCCGTCACCCGGACCTTCCGCCCGTCTTGAGCCAGTAGTCGGTGAGGATGCGCTGGACCCGGTCGGTGTTGGGCGAGCGGCGGCAGGAGAAGAGGTAGGTCTCGTAGTTCCGAGCGCCCTCCGAGCCAAGCCCGAGCTTGGCATAGGCGCTCCCCAGCGTGAGGTAGGCCCACCCGGTGCGCGGATCCTCGGCCAGCACCTTCTTCAGCAGAACGACCGCCTGCTCCCACTTCTCCGGCCTCTTCTCCGCGGTGAGCGTCTGCGCCTGGTCAACCCACGGCCGGACCTTGGAGCTCACCTCCGCCTGGAGGCAGTTCGCCCCGGCGATCTTCCTCCCCCCGAAGTGCGCGGTGTAGGGGATGTAGGAAGAGGGCGGAAGCTCGTCGTCCTCGCGGGTCTGGCTGTCGATCTCGGCTTCCAGGGGGACCGGGGCGGCGGCGCCGAGGACAAGGAACGCCAGGAACGCCCTCACCGGGCACCTCCGGCATCGACCTGGATGCGCCCGAAATCGGCCAGCGGCGCGAAGACCTGCGCCACCTGCCGGAGCAACCGGACCCGGTTCTCCCGGACCCGGCCGTCCTCGGCCAGCACGCGAACGCCGTCGAAGAAGGCGGCCACCGGAGCGCGGAGCCCGGCCGCCGCCGCCAGGGCGCCCCGGACGTCCTCCACGGCCAGGGCCGCGGTCACTTTGGCCTGGGCGGCCCGCGCCTCCTCGTAGAGCGCGCGCTCCACCGGCTCCTGGAGCAGGGCTGGGACGGCCTGGTCCCCCTCCACATCCCGGGCCTGCTTCTCCACGATGTTCACCGCCCGCTTCACCGCCTCGGCCAGGGGCAGGAACTCCGGGCTCCCCACCATCGCGCCCAGCGCCTGCACGCGGGCCTCGGCGCTCCGGAGGTCGTCGAAGCCGGCGGCCAGGACTGCCTCCACCACGTCTGTCCGGGTCGATTCCGTCCACAGGGCCTTCAGACGCCCGCGGAAGAACTCCAGCAGCGCGGTCCGAGCCGCGGCCGGGTCTGCCCCGGGGAGCTTCGGCGCGAGCATGCGCAGGGCCTGGTCGATGGCCAGGCCGAGACGGAGACGGTAACCGCGCCCGAGGACGACCCGGATGACGCCCAGGCAGGCGCGGCGCAGGCCGAAGGGGTCGGTCGAGGCGGTGGGCTGCTTGCCCAGGGCGAACAGCCCGGCCAGCGTGTCCAGGCGGTCGGCCAGTCCCAGGAGCGCTCCGGGCTCCTCGGTCGGAACCGGGTCGGATGCCCCGCGCGGCAGGTAGTGCTCGGCGATGGCCAGGGCCACGGCCGGCGGCTCCCCGCTCGCCAGGGCGTACTCGCGTCCCATCACCCCTTGCAGCTCCGGGAACTCCACCACCATGCCGGTGACGAGATCCGCCTTGCACAGGAGCGCCGCCCGCTCGACGGTGGGGAGGAAGCGCTCCAGCTTCGTCTCCCGGGTGAGCCAGCCGGCGAGCGCCCGCATGCGCTCCACCTTCTCCGCGTAGCTTCCCAGCTGCCCCTGCCACACCACCCGGGCGAGCTGGGGAACGCGCTCGGCGAGCGGGATGCGGCGGTCCTGGTCGTAGAAGAAGCGGCCGTCGGTGAGACGGGCGGCGAGCACCCGCTCGTAGCCCCGCCGCGACAGGGCCTCGTCACGGACGGGGGTGTTGGACACGGCGATGAAGCGCGGGAGGAGCTTCCCCGCCCCGTCCACCACCGAGAAGTACCGCTGGTGGGCGCGCATCTCCTGGACCAGGACCTCGGGAGGAAGGTCCAGGTGCCGCTCGTCGAATCGACCCGCCAGTGGGCAGGGGAGCTCGACGAGCTGGGTCACCTCGTCGAGCAGGGCCTCGTCCTCGCGCAGCGTGCCCCCGGCGCGGGCGGCCGCCTCGCGCACCGC
>DASPUU010000268.1:0-20393 GCA_035622755.1 Myxococcaceae bacterium | reverse complement strand
ACCGAGGCGGGCCCCCGCCTCGCGGTAGCCACGCTGGATCTCGGTGGGCCGGAGGAATCCGTCGCTGGGAGAGAAGGCCCCCCCGAGCAGTCCCTCCGGCGCGAGCGCCGGGTTGCAGGCCAGGACCTCGTCGCGGGACAGTTCCCGTGCCTCGCGGTGTCCAGCGCTCCGCTGGACGGCCATCGCCTCGCGGAGCCGGTCCAGGTTGGCCTCCGTCCCGGCGACGAAGAGGTACCCGTGCGGCTGGTAGCCCGGGTCCACGCCGGTCTCCTCGGCGAATCGGAGCAGCTTGGCCCGGGAGAGGAGCGAGAGCCGGACGTTGACCTCGGTGGCGAACTGGATGCGGAAACCGCCGGTGGCCCGGGCGGTGGTGCTCCCTCCGCGGTCGACCACCGTCACCCGCGGCACGCCGGCCCGGGCCAGGTGGTAGGCCACGCTCGCGCCCACCACGCCGCCGCCGACCACCACCACGTCGTCGGTCATCGGGAGAAGACGGTGGAAGGGTTCCGGAAGGCCTTGAGCTCGAGCGCGTTCCCGCTCGGGTCGAGGAAGAACATCGTCGCCTGCTCCTCGGGGCGACCGCGGTAGCGCACCGAGGGAGGGATGAGGAAGCTCACCCCGGCGCCCTCGAGACGGGCGGCGACGGCCTGGAACTCCTCCCAGCCGAGCAGGGCCCCGGTGTGAGGGATGGGAACCTCCACGCCGTCGACGTGGCCCACCGCGGCCGGGGAAGCGGCGGCTCCGAGGTGGGCGGAGATCTGGTTCCCGAAGAAGTCGAAGTCCACCCACGTCTCGGTGGACCGGCCCTCCCGGCAGCCGAGCAGCCCGCCGTAGAAGGCCCGGGTCGAGGCCAGGTCCCTCACCGCGAAGGCGTGATGGAAGGGGAGGCTCACTTCTTCTTCATGCCGGCGACGAACGTCTCCTGGGCCTTCTGCATCTCCGCCGGGGTCATGTCCTTGATGCGCTCCGCCAGGAACCACTCGTTGCCCCAGCGGTCGATGACCTGGGCCATCCGGTCGCCCCAGAACATGTCCGCCGGCGGCATGGCCGGCTTGGCCCCGGCCTCGGTGGCGCGCTTGAAGGCTGCGTCCACACCGGCCGAGTAGATCCAGAGCTTCGAGGCCTTGGCCACCGAGCCGAGCTCCGGGGACGCGTCGTTGATGAAGAGGGCCGAGTCCCCGATGCGGAGCTGGGCGTGCCAGATCTTCTTTCCCGTCGGGTCGGGGGCCCGGCCGTGCTCGACGGCACCGAAGGCTCGTTTGTAGAACTCGATCGCCTCGGCGGCGCCCTCCACGGTGAGCGACGGTGTCAGCGAGTGCAATCCCTCCGGGATGGGCTTGACCTTGGCCATGGCAGGCTCCTCTTTCGGGAGGCGGGGGTTGGGGCAGGCAGGGCTACTGCGCCCGGTCCGCTCCGGTCAACCGCGGTTCCGCCGGCTGCCCGGCCGCCTGGCGCTGCGGGGCCGTTCGGCCAGGGCGGCGTGGGCCGCGGCCAGGCGCGCCGCCGGCACCCGGAAGGGGGAGCAGGAGACGTAGTTCAGGCCCAGCCGGTGGCAGAGGGCGATGCTCTTCGGGTCTCCGCCGTGCTCCCCGCAGATGCCGATGTTCATCCGGGGTCGCGTCGAGCGCCCGAGCCGGACGGCGGTGGCCATGAGCTGGCCCACGCCGCGCTCGTCGAGCGTGGCGAACGGGTTTTCCGCGAAGACCCCCTTCTGGAGGTACTCGACCAGGAAGCCGGTCTCGGCGTCGTCGCGGGAGATGCCGAAGGTGGTCTGGGTGAGGTCGTTGGTGCCGAAGGAGAAGAACTGCGCGTAGACGGCGATCTGATCGGCGGTGAGCGCCGCCCGGGGCACCTCGATCATCGTCCCGAACTCGTAGCCGATGATCTGCCGCCGCTCGGTCATCACCTGCCGGGCGGCCGCCTCGAGCATGCCCTGCTCCATCTTCAGCTCGTTGCTGTGGGCGATGAGCGGAATCATGATCTTCGGATGCACCTTGACGCCCTCCGCCTGGCAGTTGCAGGCGGCCTCGAAGATGGCCCGGACCTGCATCGTCACCAGCTCCGGCATGTGAATCCCCAGCCGCACGCCGCGCAGCCCGAGCATCGGGTTCTGCTCCTGCAGCGCCTGCACCGCGGTGAGCAGCGTCCGCTTGGTGCGCAGCTCGCGCTGGAGCTCGTCGTCGTTTCCGTCCCGGAGGCGGATGCGCGTCTCCAGCTCGGCCACCGCGTGGAGGAGCTCGTCGTGGGCCGGCAGGAACTCGTGCAGCGGAGGGTCGATGAGCCGGATGATGACCGGCTTGCCCTCCATGGCCCGGAACAGTCCCTGGAAATCGGCCCGCTGGAGCGGGAGGAGCTGGGCCAGGAGCGGAGCCCGCTCGGCGGCAGTCCCCGAGAGGATGAGCTTCTGGACCAGGGGCAACCGCTCGGTCTCGAAGAACATGTGCTCGGTGCGGCAGAGGCCGATCCCCTGGGCCCCCAGGGTGCGTGCGCGCTCGGCGTCCCGCGGGTAGTCGGCGTTGGCCCACACCTCGAGGCGGCGGAACCGGTCGGCCCAGCCGAGGAGCTCGAGCAGGTGGGGATCGTCGAGCGAGGGGAGCTGGGTGGGGAGCTTCCCGCGGAAGACCTCGCCCGTGGTCCCGTCGATGGAAACCCAGTCCCCCTCGGCGAGCGTCACCCCCGAGCGCTTCACCTCCGCCACCCGCCGCTCGGGGTCGATGTCCAGGGCGAGGACGCCGACCACCGCCGGCTTTCCGAACTGGCGCGCCACCAGGGCAGCATGGCTGGTCCGGCCCCCCCGGCTGGTGAGCACCCCGCGGGCGGCGAGCAGCCCGTGCACGTCGTCCGGCTTGGTCTCGGCGCGGATCATGATCACCTCGCGCTTCTCCTTGGACCATCGCTCGGCGGTGTCAGCGTCGAAGGCCAGCTGTCCGGTGGCCGCCCCCGGTGAGACGTTGAGCCCGGAGGCCACCAGGCGGCCGTCGGCCCGCGCGGCCCGCATCGCCTCGGGGTCGAACTGCGGATGGAGGAAAAGGTCGATGTGCCCCGGCTCGACGCGGGCCACCGCCTCCTCGCGGCTGATGAGGCGCTCCCTGGCCATTTCCACGGCGATGCGCACCGCGGCGCGGGCGGTCCGCTTGGCGTCGCGGGTCTGCAGCATCCACAGCGTTCCCCGCTCGATGGTGAACTCGATGTCCTGGACGTTGCGGTAGTGCCGCTCCAGCCGGTGGGCGATGCGGGAGAGCTCGGCGAAGGCGTCCGGCATCTCCTCGCGCAGCCCGGCGATGGGCCTCGTGGTCCGGGTTCCGGCCACCACGTCCTCGCCCTGGGCGTTGATCAGGTAGTCGCCCTCCAGCTCGCGCTCGCCGGTGGAGACGTTGCGGGTGGTGGCCACTCCGGTGGCCGAGTCCGCCCCCATGTTCCCGAAGACCATGACCACGATGTTCACCGCCGTCCCCAGGTCATCGGGGATGCCGGCCGCCTTCCGGTAGTCCTGAGCGCGCTTCCCCTTCCAGGAGCGGAAGACCGCCTCGGTGGCCAGCCGGAGCTGTTCCTGGGGATCGGAGGGGAAGGCGCGCCCGGAATGCTTCTGCACCAGGCCCTGGAAGGTGGCGGCGATCTCCTCGAGGTCGGCTGCCTCCAGCTCGGCGTCGTTCTCCACGCCCCGCTTCTTGCGCCAGGCGGCGAGCTTCTCCTCGAACGGCTCGTCCGGAATTCCCAGCACCACCGAGCCGAACATCTGCACCAGGCGCCGGTAGGAGTCCCAGGCGAAGCGCGGGTCGCCGGTGAGGCGGGCCAGGCCCTCCACCGTCCGCTCGTTGAGGCCGATGTTGAGCACCGTGTCCATCATCCCCGGCATGGAGAACTTGGCCCCCGAACGGCAGGAGACGAGGAGCGGATGGCCGGGGTCCCCGAAGGTTTTCCCGGTGCGTTCCTCGAGCGCGGCCAGAGCTTGAAGCTCCTGCTCCCAGAGCCCCCTCGGCCATTCCCCGCCGGCGAGGAAGGCCCGGCAGGCGTCGGTGGTCACCGTGAAGCCGGGCGGAACGGGCAGGCCGATGCGCGTCATCTCGGCCAGGTTCGCCCCCTTGCCGCCGAGCAGCCCGCGCAATCCGTCCCAGGTGCTGGCGTGGCGGCGGGCGAGGTCGAACTGGTCGAAGCGAAAGACCCAGGCGGACCGCGCCGGCTTGGCCGGGGCTCGGCTCCTCGATGCTCGCTTGGTGGTCGCCATGGCACACCTCTCCCATCGTCAATGTGCGGCGCGAGCTGCATGGGACATGCCGCTGCCGCCCCGGCGTGAATGCTCCGGCCGGTGCTCGGCCAACGTATCGCCCCCGCGCCGCGGCGGGGCGTGTGGTTGCTCGCTGCCGCCTCGCTGCTCGCCACCCTCCCGGACACGGCCCGGGCTCAGGTCCCACCGGCCGGAGACCAGGTTCCCGAGCTCCTCCGCCCGTGGAAGGGCGACCTCGAGGCGATGAGGAAGCGGGGCTTCGTCCGCGCCCTGGTGGTCTACAGCCGGACCTTCTACTTCGTGGACCGCGGGAAGCAGGGTGGCGCGAGCTACGAGGCGCTCAGGGCCTTCGAGGAGGAGATCAACCAGGGCCTCCACAACCCGGTGCCGAGGCTCACCATCGTCCTCGTCCCCGTCTCGCGCGGGGAGATCATCCCCGCGCTCCTCGAGGGGAAGGGCGACCTGGCGGCTGCCGGGCTGACCATCACCCCCGGTCGCGAGAAGCAGGTGGACTTCTCCCTGCCGCTCTACGGGGGCGTGAGCGAGATGGCGGTGAGCGGACCGGGGGCGCCCCGGGTGAGCCGGCCGGCCGGGCAGTGCACGGGAGCTCGGCCGCCTGGGAGCAGCTCGAGGACCTGAACCGGAGATTCGTCGAGCAGGGCCGGGCGGCGCTGCGGCTGGTCGCCGTGCCCGAGGAGCTGGAGGACGAGGACATCCTAGAGATGGTCAACGCCGGGCTCGTCCCGCTCACCGTGGTGGACGGCTTCAAGGCCCGCCTCTGGAGGGACCTGTTTCCGAAGCTCGTCTTCGAGCCCGAGGTGGCGGTGAGCACCGGCAACGAGCTCGGCTGGATGCTCCGCAAGGACAGCCCCCAGCTCAAGGCGGCGGTCGACGCCTTCGTCCGTGGTCACCGGCAGGGGACGGAGTTCGGCAACGTGCTCGTCCGGCGCTACGAGCAGGGGACCGGGCCACGCCGGCGTGAAGTACCTGCGCTACCTCGAGGGTAGCTACTTCGGGCACGAGCCGATGGACCCGCTGGTCAGGGCCTTCTTCGCCTTCGCCGCCTACAACGCCGGTCCGGGGCGAGTCCACGAGCTGCGGCGGGAGGCAAAAGAGCGCGGGCTCGATCCCAACCGCTGGCTCAAGAACGCGGAGTACGTCGCGGCGGAGAAGATTGGCCGGGAGACGGTCACCTACGTGGCCAACATCCTCAAGTACTACATCGCCTACCGGCTCGCCTCCGAGGAGGAGGCGGAGCGGGCCAGGGTCCTGCAGCGCGAGGAAGAATCGAGGCGGTGACGCGCCCGGCGAAGGCGGCCCGCGGGCGGCAGCTGCGCATGGCTTGTGCAAGTGCCCGCGCGGCACCGCACGAGCGATGGGACCTTCCAGACCAACTGGCACAGGAAACGAGACGTCCCCGGCGAGGGCCGGCGAGGCCGCAAGCTTTGCGCATCGGGACACCGACCGCGCACGTCTGGACGGCTCGGTGGACGACCTGGTGGTGGGAATGGCCGGGTCCGGCGGGGACGGCGTGGTCAGCGCCGGCGAGTCGCTGCTCGCCGCCGCGGCAGCCGAGGGCTACCAGGCGATGATGACCAAGAGCTTCGGCTCGCAGATCCGCGGCGGCGAGTCGTCCTGCCGGGTCCGGCTCTCCTGCCGCCGGGTCCTCAACCCCGGGGGAACGCTCGACGTGGCGGTGGCGCTGAACTGGGAGGACTTCTTCCGCTTCGGCGCCGAGCTCCCGCTCGGGGCCGAGACGCTGGTCATCCACGAGGAGAAGGCCGGGCCGCCGCCCGAGGTCGACGCCACGCGAGGTCTGGCCCAGGACCGGATCCTCGCCGTCCCCATCACCGAGATGGCGAAGAAGGCGGCCGGGACGGACAAGGCCAAGACGAGCGTGGTGCTCGGACTCCTCGCCGGGTGGCTCGGCCTCTCCCCGGAGGCGCTGCTCCGCGGCCTGAAGAAGAAGTTCGGCGGCAAGGGGGCCGGGCTGTACGAGGCCAACGAGCGGGCGCTGGCCAGCGGCCTGGAGCGCGCCCGGGAGAATCCGCTCGTCCGGCCCCGCCGGCTGACCTCTGCCCCGGCCAGCGCGCCGCGCATGCTCTGCGACGGGAACGACCTGTGCGCCGCGGGGGCCATCTTCGCCGGGTGCGAGTTCTTCGGCGGATACCCGATCACGCCCTCCACCGAGGTGATGCAGACCCTCTCCCGGGAGCTGTGGCAGCACGGCGGGGTCGTGCTCCAGGCCGAGGACGAGATCAGCGGGGTGGGGGCGGCGCTCGGTGCGTCCTTCGCCGGCAAGAAGGCGATGACCGCCACCTCGGGCCCCGGGCTGTCCCTGAAGACGGAGATCCTCGGGCTGGCCACCATCGCCGAGTTGCCGCTGGTGGTGCTCGATGTGCAGCGCGGTGGACCCTCCACCGGCATCCCCACCAAGCCCGAGCAGGCGGACCTCTTCCAGGCGGCCTTCTCCGCGCACGGGGACGTGCTCCGGCCGGTGCTGGCGCCGACCTCGGTGGCGGACACCTTCGGCGTGACGGTGGAGGCCTTCAACCTGGCCGAACGCTACCAGACGCCGGTCATCCTCCTCTCCGACCAGGAGATCGCCCAGCGCAAGGAGACGGTGGACCCGGTGGACACCGGGCGCTTCACGCTCGAGCACCGCCGCGTGCCCGCCGGCGCCGAGCTCGAGGGCTACCAGCGATTCGCCTTCACCCCGTCGGGCATCAGCCCGGTCAGCCATCCCGGGCTGCGCGGCGGCAACTACCTCGGCGCCGGCATCGAGCACAACGAGCGCGGCGACCCGACCGCCAGCGGGGCGATGCACCAGCGGATGAACGAGAAGCGCTTCCGGAAGCTGGCCCCGCTTCTCGAGCGCCGCGACCTGTTCCAGGTGGTGGGCAGCCCGGGGGCGGCCCTGGGAGTGGTCAGCTGGGGAAGCTCGGCGGGCGTGGCGCGCGAGGCAGTGGAGCTGGCCCGCGGGCGCGGCCTGGAGGTGAAGCTGCTCATCCCCACCCTGGTCTACCCGGTGGCGGAACAGGTCTACCGGGAGTTCTTCGCCTCGGTGCGGGCCGGGCTGGTGGTGGAGCTCTCCTACCAGGGCCAGCTCTACCGCATCCTGCGCATGTTCGTGGACGTGCCGCCGGGGGTCCGCCCGTTTGCCCGCAGCGGCGCCAATCCCTTCCGCCCCGCCGAGGTGGCGGACGCCCTGGCGGCGCTCGCCGTCGAGGGAGGTGTGGCGTGAGCCTCGAGGCCCCGGTCGTCCCGGCGCCGCCGGCGCGCCCCGCGCTCCAGGCCAAGGACTACAAGAGCGAGCTCAAGCCCATCTGGTGCCCGGGGTGCGGAGACTACGGCGTCCTCCAGTCGCTCTACCGGGCGCTGGCCGCGCTCGGGCGGGAGCCCCACGAGATCGCCTTCATCTCCGGCATCGGCTGCTCGAGCCGCATCCCCGGGTACACCACCGCCTACGGGTTCAACAGCGTGCATGGCCGGGCCCTGCCCATCGCCCAGGGCGTGAAGCTGGCCAACCCCGACCTCCTGGTCATCGTCGCCGGCGGAGACGGGGACGGCTTCTCCATCGGCGGAGGGCACGTGGCGCACGCCATCCGCCGCAACATCGACCTCACCTACCTGGTCATGGACAACCAGGTCTACGGTTTGACCAAGGGGCAGCTCTCGCCGACCTCGCCCAGAGGGCTGACCACCGTCACCTCGCCCTTCGGGAGCCTGGAGGAGCCGATCAACCCCCTCCTCTACGTGCTCGCCTACGGCGCCGGGTTCGTCGCCCAGGCGACGCCGGCGGACATGCCCGGGATGACCTCGCTCATCGAGGAGGCGCTGCGCTACCCGGGGTTCTCCTTCGTCAACATCCAGTCCCCCTGCGTCACCTTCGGGGAGGAGGACCAGCAGCTGCGCGCCCACAAGGCGCGGATGAAGCCCCTGGCCGGCCTGGGCCACGACCCGGGGAACCAGCTCCGGGCCCTGGACCTGGCGCGGGCCTACGGAACCGAGCTCTACACCGGGGTCTTCTACCGGAATCCGAGCCCCCCGCCGACCTACGACGCGCTGGTCCGGACCCGCCAGTCGGAGCTGGCCCGGGAGCGGCGCCCGCGCGAGCGGGTGCTCGACCGGTTCCTCAAACCATGAGGCGGGAGGAGAACGTGGCTGCCACCCAGGGAATCGAGTTCGCCAGGCTCTCGCTCCGGGAGGCGCTCGACCTGGCCATCGCCATCGAGGAGGAGGCGCGGGACCGCTACCGGGAGTTCGCCGAGCAGCTCACCGCCCACCACACCGCCGAGGCCGCTCGCTTCTTCGAGCACATGGCGCGCATCGAGGAAATCCACCGCTCGCAGCTGGCCGAGCGGCGGGAGGCTCTCTTCCCCGGGGAGCGGCCGCAGCCGATGCGGGAGCGCATCTTCGACGTCGAGGCCCCGGAGTACGATGCCGCCCGGGCCTTCATGAGCGTGCGGGAGGCTCTCGAGGCGGCCCTCTCCGGCGAGGAGAAGGCCTATGCCTTCTTCGTCCGCGCCATCCCCCTCCTCGAGAGCACCGAGGTCCGCAAGCTCTTCGGGGAGCTGCGCGACGAGGAGGTGGAGCACCAGGACCTGGTCAGGGCCGAAATCGCCCGCCTGGCCGGCGAGCCCGGCGGGAGGGACGAGGCCTACAGCGACGATCCGGTCGCCCAGTGAGCCTTCTGAGGTAAGGATCCACCCCAACACCGATGGCCCACGGTCCCGCGCTCCTCGCCTTCCTCCTCGTCTCCCTGGCGGTGGCCGCCAGCCTCCTGCTCGGCGCCCGCCTCCTCCGGGTACGGGCCCGGTCCAGCTCGCGGCTGAAGTGGGAGACCTACGAGTGCGGCGAGACGCCCACCGGCCTGGCCTGGGTGCGCTTCCACGCCCGGTACTACGTGGTGGCCCTCTTCTTCGTCCTCTTCGACATCGAGGCGGCGCTGGTGCTGCCCTGGGGGGTGATCACCCGGGAGCTCGGCCCGGGGGGCCTGTGGGCGGTGGTCACCTTCGTCGGCGTCCTCATGCTCGGCTGGGTGTGGGGGATCCGGAAGGGGGCGCTGGAGTGGATGTGACCCGGCCGGGCACCGTCGACCAGGGCGGCAACTTCGAGCATCCGCTCTACCAGGTGCTGCTGCAGGCCCCCGGCCTGACGGTGGCCACCGTGGCGCTCGACCATGTCCTGACCTGGGGGATGACCAACGCGCTGTGGATCTTCCCCATGGCCACCAGCTGCTGCGGCATCGAGCTCATGGCCACTGCCGCCTCCCGGGTGGACATCGACCGGATGGGGAGCATCGTCCGCGCCACGCCGCGGCAGGCGGACGTGATGGTCGTGGCCGGGACGATCACCGTGAAGATGGCCCCCCGGGTGAAGAAGGTGTGGGACCAGATGCCCGAGCCCAAGTGGTGCATCGCCATGGGCTCCTGCGCCATCTCCGGCGACTTTTACCGCAACCTCTACTCGGTGGTGCCCGGCGTGGATACCTTCGTCCCGGTGGACGTCTACGTCCCCGGCTGCCCGCCCAACCCGGAGGCCCTGATGCACGGGTTCCTCCGGCTCCAGGAGAAGGTCCGGGCCGCGCGCCGGGGGCTGAAGATCACCGAGCCGAATCCGGATCTCCTCCGCATCACCAAGCCCTCCATCCCCCGCCTGGTGGACCAGGCGCGCACCCGGGAGCTGGACGAGGCGCAGGTGAGCTCGGCCGAGAATGCCACCGACCTCGAGCCGGTGCCGCCCGTCTCGGTGCCGGTCGAGCCTGCTCCGGCGCCCCTCGCTCCCTCCGTCGCCCCGGACCTGGCCGCGCTCCTCGCCGAGCTGGGGGCGGCGGCCGCCGAGAAGCACGGGCCCCCGCTCTTGCCGGTGGAGCGCCACCTCGAGCTGGCCGGCCGCCTGAAGGCCCTCGGCTACCGGCAGCTGGTCTCCATCGTGGCCACCCACTGGCTGCCCGGGACGGGCCGGCCCGGGAAGGACCCGGCCGAGGTGGAGCACCACGAGGTGACCACGCTCCTGCGCACGGTGGGGCCGGGCTCGCGGCTGGCCACCTGGTCGGTCCGGCAGGTGGTGGGGCAGCCGGTTCCCTCGCTGAGCGGCCTGTTCGCCGGCGCGGACTGGCAGGAGCGCGAGCAGTACGACCTGGTGGGGGTGGTCTTCGCCGGCCACCCCGACCTCCGCCGGCTGATGATGCCGGAGAACTACACCGGCCATCCGCTGCGCCGGGACTTCGCCGCCGACACCGCTGCCGCCCCCTGGAGGTGAGGCCGATGCGCACCGTCCAGGTCAGCCGGCGCGTCGACCCGCACCTGCCCATCGACCGCTACGATCCGGAGGCGGAGCTGATGCTCCTCCACTTCGGGCCGCAGCACCCGTCGACGCATGGCGTGTTCCGGATGGACCTCACCCTGGACGGGGAGATCATCGTCAAGGCGGTGCCCCACGTGGGCTTCCTCCACCGCGCGGTGGAGAAGCTGTGCGAGTCGCTGGCCTACGTGCAGATCACCCCCATCGTGGACAAGAACGACTACGTGGCGCCGATGACCAACGAGCAGGCGCTGAACATGGTCTTCGAGAAGGCGCTCAACCTCGAGGTCCCGCGCCGGGCGCGCTGGATGCGGACGCTCTTCGCCGAGCTCCAGCGCATCGCCTCGCACCTGCTCTGGCTGGGAACCTTCGCCCTCGACCTGGGCGGGGCGCTGGGGGGCGGCTCCACCGTCTTCATCCACTGCTTCCGGGAGCGCGAGCTGATCCTCGACCTGTTCGAGGAGGTCAGCGGCGCGCGCTTCCACTACAACACCCACACCATCGGAGGAAACCGGCACGACCTCCCGGCGGGGTGGAGCGCCAAGGTCCACGCGGCGATGGACATCATCGACCGGCGCATCGGCGAGTACGAGCGGATGACCCTGGAGAACCGCATCTTCCTCGCCCGGACCCGCGGGGTGGGGGTGCTCGACGCGGAGCTGGCCCTGGAGCTGGGGGTGACCGGGCCCATCCTCCGGGCCTGCGGCGTCGACCACGACCTCCGCCGGGACGCGCCCTTCCACGCCTACGACGAGGTGGCGGTGAAGGTGGTGACCGGCACCGGCGGCGACTGCCTGGCCCGGGCGCAGGTCCGCCTGGGGGAGGTGCGGGAGAGCGTCCGGCTGGTGCGGGAGATGGTGGACAACGTGCCGGCCGGGCCGATCAACAGCGGCAAGCCGATCAAGGTCCCGGTGCAGACGAAGATTCCCCCCGGCCAGGTCTACGTGGCCATCGAGACGCCCCGGGGCGAGCTGGGGAGCTACCTCATCTCCGACGGATCGCACCTGCCCTACCGGCTCAAGCTCCGTCCCCCGAGCCTGCATGCCCTCTCGGCGCTGCCCTACATCCTGCCCGGGGCGACGGTGAGCGACGCGGTGGCCATCCTCGGCTCGCTCGACCCGATCATGGGCGAGGTGGACCGGTGAGCAGCTTCGTCCACGGCGGCCTGTACGGAGCGGTCATCGTCACCGTGCTCATGACCGTGACCGCCTTCTCCCTCTGGTTCGAGCGGAAGCTGGCCGCCCGGATGCAGACCCGGCTCGGTCCGACCATGGTCGGGCCCTCGGGGCTGCTCCAGCCCATCGCCGACGTCCTCAAGCTGCTCCAGAAGGAGGACATCATCCCGGCCAAGGCGGACTCGGCGCTGTTCAACCTCGCCCCTCCGGTGGCCGTGGTGTGCGCCATCGCCGTGGCGGCGGCGGTGCCCTTCTCGCCCACGGTGGTGGCCGCCGACCTCGACGTGGGCGTGGTCTACGTGCTCGCCCTCGGGGCGCTCACCGTCCTGCCGGTGTTCACCGCCGGCTGGGCGAGCAACAACAAGCTGGCGCTGCTCGGCGGGATGCGCGCCGTGGCCCAGTCCATCTCCTACGGGGTGCCGCTCCTCCTGGCGGCCATGGTGCCGGTCATCCTCGCCGGCTCGCTGCGCATCGGGACCATCGTCCGCGTCCAGTCCGAGCACCACTGGTTCGTCGTCTGGCCGTTCTTCCTCGGCCTCCCGGCGGCGGTCATCTTCCTCCTGGCCATGCTCGCCGAGTCGAACCGCATTCCCTTCGACATCCCCGAGGCGGAGAGCGAGCTGGTGGCCGGGGTGACCACCGAGTACACGGGGATGAAGTTCGCTCTCTTCTACATGGCGGAGTACGTCCACACGCTGGTGGCCTCGGCGGTGGCTGCGGCCCTCTTCCTGGGCGGGTGGGACGGGGGCCCGTTCGGGCCCGGGCTCCACTGGATGGTGGCCAAGACGCTCCTCCTCTTCGCCGCGGTGTACTGGATCCGCTGGTCGCTCCTGCGCTTCCGGTCCGACCAGCTGATGCGGCTCTGCTGGCGGACCCTGGTGCCGGCGAGCGTCGTGCTCGTGGGAGCCACCGGCGCGTGGGTGGTGTTCGTGGGCTGAGCACGGGATGGGCTACCTGACCGACAGCTTGCGCGCGCTCCGGGTGACCCTGGCCAACATGCTGCGCCCGGCGGCGACGGTGGAGTTCCCGGACGTCATCCGGCCCCGCGCCGAGCGCTACCGGTCGAGCTTCGCCCTGCTCCACGACGCGGACGGGGACGAGGCCTGCATCGGATGCCTGCAGTGCGAGCGCATCTGCCCGTCGCAGGTGATCAGCATCAAGTTCGGAGGCAAGCGCGAGTCGCCCATCACCGGGAAGAAGCGCGGCTACGCCGACGACTTCGTGCTCGACATGTCGGCCTGCATCTTCTGCGAGCTCTGCGTCCAGGTCTGCCCCACCGACGCCATCGTCATGACCCGCGAGCCCGAGGTGCCCACCTACGCCCGGGAAGACCTGGTGCTGACCATGGCCAAGCTCTACGCCAACGAGAAGTCGAAGGCCCGGGCCTGGGGCGACGCCACCAAGCTGATGGGGATGCAGGAGCCCCCCCGGCCCCCCAAGCCGGCTCCGGCCGCGGCTCCGCCGGCCGCGCCCGCGGCCCCCGCACCGCCGGCGCCCGTCCCGCCCGGGGCTCCCGGGGAGGGGGCGGGCGGATGACCGCGAGCCTGGGAGGGGCTCTCGCCGCGGCGGTGGTGCTGGCGGCGGCCATCCTGGTGGTGGCCAGCCGGAACCTGGTGCGGGCCGTCCTCTGGCTGGCGCTGGCGCTGCTCGGGACGGCGGCCCTCTACGCGGTCCTCGACGCTCCCTTCCTGGCCGGCGTGCAGGTCCTGACCTACGTGGGCGGGGTGGTGACCCTGATGATCTTCGGGGTCATGGTCACCGGGCGGCACACGGGCGCGGTGGTGGAGGTCGACCGCTCCGGCTCGGTGCGGGCTCTCCTGGTCTCCTTCGGCTTCCTGGCCCTGGTCGGTGGGGCCATCCTCCGCACCGACCTGGGCGGGCCCACCCCTCCTCCGCCGCCGACCACCGCCGAGCTCGCCCGGAGCCTGCTCGACGAGTACCTCCTCGCCTTCGAGGTCACCTCGGTGCTCCTCCTGGCCGCGGTCATCGGCGCGGTGGTGCTCGCCCGGCGGCGCGACCCGGGCCCGACCGCCGGGCGCCGCGGGATGGCGGCCGCGCTGGCCGAGGAGGGGCCGGTCCGATGATGCTCCGGGAGCTGCTGCTGCTGGCTACCGTCCTCTTCAGCATCGGCATCTACGGCGTGCTCACCCGCCGGCACGCGGTGGCCCTCCTGCTCTCCATCGAGCTGATGGCCAACGCGGCCAACATCGCCTTCGTCGCCTTCGCCACCCTGCGGGGAGGACCGGGCGAGGTGCTCGTCCTCTTCGCCCTGGCGATCACCGTCTCCGAGGTGGCGGTGGGGCTGGCGCTGGTGATGCTCCTCTACCGCCGGTACGGAGACACCGTGCTCGACCTGGCCCGGGAGGCGAGGCGGTGACCGGGGACGTTCTGCTCGCCCTCCTGGCCCTCCTCGCTCCGGCGCTGGCGGCCCTGGTCCTGGTCGTCGTCCCCCCGCTGCGCCATCGCGGCGGGGCGGCGGCCGCGGTGACCCTGGGAGGGAGCACCGCGGCCCTCGGGGCGGTGGCCCTGCTGCTCGCCGGGCGGATGGGCGGAGCGCCGGTGGTCCGCTGGACGGTGCCCTGGCTCGAGGCCCGGGGACGCGTGCTGGCCGAGGTGGGCGTGCTGCTCGACGGCGTGTCCGTTCCCATGCTGGCGGTGGTCACCTTCGTCGCCCTCGCCGTCCAGGTCTACTCGGTGGCCTACATGCACGGCGAGACGGCGAGGAGCTACGGCCGCTACTTCGCCTACCACGCGCTCTTCCTCTTCAGCATGAACCTCCTCGTCCTCGCCCCGAACCTGATCCAGGCCTTCGCCGGCTGGGAGCTGGTGGGGGTGACGAGCTACCTGCTCATCGGCTTCCACTTCGACCGGCCGAGCGCCGCCCGGGCCGCGGTGAAGGCCTTCTGGATGACCAAGCTCGCCGACATGGGCTTTCTCTTCGGCCTGCTCCTGCTCTTCGCCACCACCGGCAGCTTCGAGTGGACGGCCCCCGCCCGCCCGGCCATCGCCGGAGCGGTGACGGCGCTGCTCTTCGTCGCCGTGGTCGGCAAGTCGGCCCAGTTCCCGCTCCACGTCTGGCTCCCGGACGCCATGGAGGGGCCGACGCCGGTGTCCGCGCTGCTCCACGCCGCGACCATGGTCGCCGCCGGGGTCTATCTCCTGGTGCGGGCCGACCCCCTCTTCGCCCAGGCGCCGCACACCCGGGCTCTGATGCTCTGGGTGGGCGCCGGGACGGCGGCCTTCGCCGCGCTGCTCGCCCTGGTGCAGACGGACATCAAGCGCATGCTCGCCTTCTCCACCTGCTCGCAGCTCGGCTTCATGGTGGCGGCGCTCGGCGCCGGCTCGGCCTTCGCCGGCTTCTTCCACCTCGGCACGCACGCCTTCTTCAAGGCGCTGCTCTTCCTGGCGGCGGGGAGCGTCATCCATGTCGTCCACTCCAACGAGCTCTCCCAGATGGGCGGCCTCCGCCGGCGCATGCCGCTGACCACCGTGGTCTTCGCCGTGGGCGCGCTCTCCCTGGCCGGGGTGCCCGGCTTCGCCGGCTTCGCCTCCAAGGATCTGATCCTGGGCGTGGTCGGGGAGAGGGGGGGCCTCTTGCCCTACCTCCTGCTCCTCGGGACGGCCTTCGTCACCGCCCTGTACATGGGGCGGGCGCTGTTGCGCGCCTTCTTCGGCCCGCCCTGCGCGGCGGCCGCCCAGGCGCACGAGCCCGGCCCCTCGATGACCGGGCCGCTGGTCTTCCTCGCCGTTCCCTCGGTCCTGGCCGGGCTCCTCGGAGCGTGGCTGGCGCGCTCGGTGGGTGTCGAGTACCACCTCCACCTGGTCGAGCTGACGCCGCTGCTCGCCTCGGCCCTGGCCCTGGCCGGCCTCGGGCTGGCGCTGGTCCTGTTCCAGAAGGGGCGCCCGGCTCCGCTCGCCGCCCTCCTCGAGCGGGCGGACCGGGCGAGCCTGGTCGACCGGACCTGGGTCTTGCTCTACCGGCAGGTCCTGGTGCGGGTGGCCGACCTGGCCCGGTGGGTGGACCGCTACCTGGTGGACGGGCTGATGAACGGCATCGGCTGGAGCACGCTCGAGACCGGCTCGGTGGTGCGGCCACTGCAGACCGGGCGGATGCGGGACTACGTCTTCGCGGTCATGGTGGGGGCGCTCCTCCTTGCCTGGATGGGCGGCTGGCGATGACCGGGCACCTGCTCTCGCTGGTGGTGGCCGCGCCGGCGGTGGCGGCGGCGGTGCTCCTGCTCGTGCCCCGGTCGGCCCGGCGGACGACGCGCTGGGTGGCGCTGGCCGGGGCGGCGGTCTCGCTGGCCGGCGCGGTGGCGGCGGCCGCCTCGTGGGACAAGCAGCGGGGCGGATTCCAGCTCCTCGAGGACCTGCCGCTGGTGCCGCCCCTGGGCATTCATCTCAAGCTCGCCGCCGATGGCTGGAGCGTGCCGCTCCTGCTCCTCACCGGGTTGATCATCGTCACCGGCGTGCTGGCCAGCTGGACGGTGGAGCGGCGGGACAAGGAGTTCTTCATCCTCCTCCTCGTCCTCGTCTCCGGCGTGTTCGGCGTCTTCGTCTCCCAGGACCTCTTCGTCTTCTTCCTCTTCTACGAGATCGCCGTCCTCCCCATGTACCTGCTCATCGGCATCTGGGGGTCGAGCCACGAGATTCCGCCCGCCGGTCCCTTCGGCTTCGCCTGGCGCCGCTTCTCCGTCGGCTCCCGGGAGTACGCGGCCATGAAGCTGACCCTGATGCTGCTCATCGGGTCGGCGGCCATCCTGGTGGCGATGCTCATCCTCTGGTCACGCTCCGGGGCCGGGACGTTCGACCTGCAGGCCCTGGAGCGGGTCCGCTTCTCCCCGGCCACCCAGAACCTGGTCTTCCCCCTGGTCTGGCTCGGCTTCGGCACGCTGGCCGGCGTCTTCCCCTTCCACACCTGGTCCCCGGACGGGCACGCCTCCGCCCCCACCGCCGTCTCCATGCTCCACGCCGGGGTGCTGATGAAGCTCGGGGCCTTCGGGGTGATGCGGGTGGGAATGGTGCTCCTCCCCGAGGCGGCGGCCACCTGGGCGCCGCTGGTGGGCACGGTGGCGGTGGTCAACGTGCTCTACGGCGCGCTCTGCGCATCGGCACAGACCGACCTCAAGTACGTCATCGCCTACTCCTCGGTGAGCCACATGGGGGTGGTGATGCTCGGCGCGGCGACGCTCAATCCCATCGGCTGGAACGGCGCCGTCTACCAGATGTTCGCCCACGGCATCATGACCGGGCTCTTCTTCGCCCTGGTGGGTCTGGTCTACGAGCGCGCCCACACCCGGACCATCGCCCGGATGGGCGGCTTCGCCCACTCCATGCCGGCGGTGGCCGCCTTCTTCACCCTGGCCAGCCTGTCCTCGCTCGGGCTTCCGGGAACGGCCGGCTTCGTCGGGGAGTTCCTGGTCTTTCTCGGCGCCGCCACCGGGTCGGTTTCCTGGTGGACGGTGCCCGGCGTGCTGGGCGCGTTCGTCACCGCCGTCTACGTGCTCCGGGCGGCGAAGACGATCTTCTGGGGTCCGGCGCCGGTGGGCGAGTTCGCCCACCTCGGAGACGCCCGCCGCGCCGAATGGGGGGCGCCCATCGTCCTCGGCGCCGCCCTGGTCCTCTTCGGCTTCTGGCCCCGGCTCCTGCTCGACTTCATCGACGTCACCAGCGCCAGCCTGCTCGGGCGGCTTCCCATGCTCGCCGAGGTGCTCCGGCCATGAGCGACTGGCTGTCGCTCCTCGGCCTGGACCTGGCGGTGGCCGGGGTGGCCGCCCTGGTCCTTCTGGGCGACGCCCTGGTGCCCGGGCACGGGCGCTTCTGGGGGTGGCTCACCGCCGCGCTCCTCTCGCTCGTGCTCGCCGCCTCCTTCCTGGTCGACCTCCGGGGAGCCACGCCCCACGGCGCCTACGTCTCGGACGCCTTCGTCCTCTTCCTCAAGCGCGTCTTCCTCGCCGCCGGCATCCTCTCCGTCCTCGGCGCCATCGACTGGCTGGAGGAGCAGGCGCCCCGGCGCCAGGCCGAGTACCACGCGCTCCTGCTCTTCAGCCTCACCGGGATGATGATCCTTCCCGGCGTCCGGGACTGGGCGCTCCTCGTCCTCTCCTTCGAGCTGATGAGCATCCCGCTCTACGTCCTGGCCGCCTGGGCGAAGACGGATGGCCCGGAAGACCGCCCCAAGCTGGCCGCCGAGGCCGGCCTGAAGCTCTTCGTCACCGGGGCCTCCAGCTCGGCCCTCACCGTCTTCGGGCTGGCGCTCATCGTCGGGCTGACCGGAACCACCCACCTCCAGGCCGGCGGCGCAGGCCCGATGCCCCCCCTGCTCGCCGTCGGCCTGCTCCTGGTGGTGGCCGGCTTCGGCTTCAAGGTCGGGGCGGTCCCCTTCCACTTCTGGGTGCCGGACACCTACCAGGGCGCGCCCACCCCGTTCGTCGCCTTCCTCTCGGTGGCGCCCAAGGCCGGCGGCCTGGCCGCCCTGGTCGTGGTCCTTCTCTCCGGGTGGGGCGCGCAGCTCGCGCTCTGGCGCCCGGCCCTGGTGCTGCTCAGCGTGGCCAGCATGCTGGTCGGGAACTTCTTCGCCCTCGGACAGTCGGACGTCCGGCGCCTCCTCGGCTTCTCCGGCATCGCGCAGATCGGCTACGTGCTGGTGGCGCTCTCGGCGGCCACCCAGTTCGGGGTGGCCATGGCCCTGTTCTTCATCGCCACCTACGTCTTCACCAACCTCGGCGCCTTCCTGGTGGTCCACGCGGCCGCCGAGCGCTCGGGCGGGCACGACCTTCCCCGGCTGGCCGGGCTCTCGCGGCGCGCGCCCTTCCTCGGCGCCGCGCTGCTCGTCTTCCTCCTCTCGCTGGCCGGCATCCCCTTCGTGGCCGGGTTCTGGGCCAAGCTCTTCGTCTTCCTCGCCGGCTACCGGGCGGGGCTGGTGTCCCCGGTGGTGCTCGGCGTGGCGCTGGCGGTGGTGGGGCTCTTCTATTACCTGGGCGTGGCCCGCTCGACGTTCATGCACGATGGAAGCTCGTCCGCGCCGGTGCCGGCCGGGTTTCCGCTCCGGCTGGCCATCGTCGCTTGCCTCCTGGCGGTGGTGGGGTTCGGCCTCTGGCCCGGCCCCCTGGTGGACGAGGCCAACCGGGCGGCCCAGGCCTTCGCCTCGGGGCCCTAGCCGGTGAAGGTGTCGATGACGATGGTGTCGTCGCGGAGGACCTCCGGGCTGAGGCACTCCCGCTCCTCGTCGGCCATGTCCCTCTCCACCTCGCGCACGAAGGCCTTCACCCGGCCGAGGTAGGCGTCCAGGTCGACGGCCGGGTCGAGCGCGGCCAGGGCGACGATGGTGGCGCGCTGCTGGCGGTGCTCCTCGTCCATCCTCTCCACGCGCACCGGTCCCCAGGCGTCGATGTCCCGGAGCACCGGCCGGAGCAAGCTCTCCTCGTGGGCGATGTGCTTGAGGAAGGCGCTGTAGAAGGCCATCAGCCGCAGCCGCAGCCGGGCGGTGGCGTCGGCGCGCTGCACCGCCACGTCGTCGAGCAGGGTGCCGATCTCCTGGAGCTCGTCCCGCAGCACGGAGTGCTCGTCGAGGATGATCTTCCGGACCTGGGTGGCGTCGAGCTCCATGGGAACCTCCGCGGAGGGCGGTCTCAGCCGGGGGCCGGTGCCGGGGTGGGGTGAAGATCCCTGTGCGCCGACCTCCCGAACCTCGGGGACGGGACGACGCGGGCGGCGAGCCAGTCGAGGAAGGCGTCCATCCCCTCGCCGGTGCGGGCCGAGAGCGGGAGGAGCGCCGGCGAGGGCATCACCCGGGAGAGCGCGTCGGCCAGCGCGGACACCCGGACATCGGGGAGATGGGGGAGGAGGTCGACCTTGGTCAGGACGACCAGATCCGCCTTGCGGAACATGACCGGGTACTTGAGGGGCTTGTCCTCTCCCTCGGTCACGCTCAGGGCCACCACGTTGGCCGCCTGACCCAGGTCGTAGACCGCCGGGCAGACGAGGTTGCCGACGTTCTCGATGACCAGGATGTCCAGGTCCTGCCAGGGGAAGTCGTGCAGCGCCCGGTGCACGAGCTCGGCGTCGAGGTGACAGGCGGAGCCGGTGGTGATCTCCCGGGCCGGGATGCCGGCGGCCCGCAGGCGGGCGGCGTCGCGGTCGGTGGCCAGGTCGCCGCTCAGGGCCCCGAGGCGGATGCGCCCGGCGGTCCTCCGGGCGGTGGCCTCGAGGAGGGCCGTCTTCCCCGAGCCCGGCGAGCCCATGAGATTGAGCGCCAGCACTCCCAGCTCGCCGAAGTGCTCCCGGAGGTGGTTCGCCGTCCGGTCGTTTTCCGCCAGGAGCCGGTCGTGGACCTCCACCGGGACCAGCGTCTCGTCACCGCACCCGCATGTCTCGCACATCGCTTCCCAGCTCCTCTCTCATCCCCGGGCTCTCACCGAGAGCAGGTAGGCGACCAGGTCCCAGGTCTCGTCCTCCGAGAGTGTGCTCCAGGAGGCCATGGCCGATCCCGCCACCCCGTCGCGGATGGCCCGGTAGGCGCGCGCCGCAGCCTCCCGGCGGCTCCAGGAGGGGTCGGTGAAGTCCGCGGGGCGGGGGTCGAGCCCGAGGCTCCGTTCTCCCCGGCCGTCCGCGGCCTGGCCATGGCACAGCGCGCAATTCTGGAGGTAGAGCGCCCGGCCACGCGTCCGCGACTCCGCGGAACGGAT
>DASPUU010000267.1:0-2900 GCA_035622755.1 Myxococcaceae bacterium | reverse complement strand
CGCGAGCTGGCCGTGGATGGACGACGGCGGAGCGAGCCGGTCCGCGCTTCCTCCGAGCACGAGGGTCGGCTGCCGGACGTCCGACAGGCGGCCGCGGTAGTCGACCGCCCCGTCGCGGCTGCAGAAGCGGTCGAGCTGGCTCCAGTCGTCGAGCTGCTTGAGGAGGCGGTGTCCCATGGACTCGATGAGGTTGGCGTGGATGCGGCGGAGCACGGGCGGGGCGATGGCCTTCGGGTTCAAGAGGACGTCGGAGAAGGGGAGCGGCGCCCGGCCGAGGAAGGGCGCACCGGCGATGCTGAGTAGCCGCTGGCGGAGGGCGTAGGGCCAGGAGAGCCAGCGGCAGAGGCGCATGGCGCGGACCAGCCAGGGTGGATGGTGAAAGTAGACCGGCGACCCGAGCGCGCAGAGGGCGCCGATGCGCGCGGCCCCGGGCCCGCCGGCGACGGCGTAGCCCACCAGACCCCCGAGCGAGTGGCCGACCCAAAAGGCGCGCTCTGCCCCGGCCCGCGCCAGGACCAGGTCGAGCGCGGCCGGAGCGTCCCGCTCGATGAGGTCGTCGGCGTCGAAGTCGAAGCGGCCGCGTCCGGGCGGGGGACGCGAATGTCCCGCTCCGCGCCAGTCCACGGCGAAGGTCTCGAAGCCCGCCCCGGCGAAGGCCAGGGCGAGCGAGTAGGGCGGCTCGAAGTCGAGATTGAGGTGGCTGGTGGCGAGCCCGTGACAGAGCAGGACCGGCTCGCGGTAGCGCCTGGGGCGGGCCGGACGGTAGTGGACGGCGAGCGCCCAGCCGTCGGCGGTCCGGACCGTCAGGCGCTCGGGCCGCTCGCCCCGGAGGCGGAGGAACCAGCGAACGGCGCCGAGGTAGAGCAGAGCGGCCAGCGCACACGAGGCGGCGATGGCGCCGACGGTCGGCAAGGCCATGGGCTATAGTTCCGCCCCCCGATGAAGCTGCACAAGCTGAAGTTCGTCCTGCCCAACCTGTTCACCGTCACGTCCATCTTCTGCGGCTTCTACGCGCTCGCCCTGTGCGGAGGGGACGCCTCGCCGGGACAGCTCTACCAGGCGGCGCTGGCCATCTTCTTCGCCATGTTCTTCGACGGATTCGACGGTAGGGTGGCCCGGCTGACACGGACCCAGACCCAGTTCGGCATGGAGCTGGACAGCCTGGCGGACGTCATCTCCTTCGGCGCGGCGCCGGCGCTGCTGGTCTACAAGTGGGCGCTCGCTCCGCTCGGGTTCATCGGGCTCCTGGGTGCGTTCCTCTATGCGGCCTGCGGCGCCCTGCGGCTGGCCCGCTTCAACGTGCTCGCCCAGCGGACGGACCACCACGGCCCGAGCTACTTCGTCGGCCTGCCCATCCCGCTGGCGGCCGGGGTCATCGTCAGCGTGGTCATCGCCCATCACCTGACCCGCGGCCGGGAGCTGGGCACCGGGGCGCGTGTGCCGTACCTGGTCGTCGTCGCCGTCCTCTCCCTGCTCATGGTCTCCACCGTGCGCTACCGGACGTTCAAGGACGTCCGGCTCTCGGTGACCTCGCTCGGCGTCTTCACCGCACTCTGCGCGGCCGGGGTGATCATCGCCACCCGGCTGCATCCGGCCTACGTCCTGGTGACCTACTTCTGTGCCTACCTGGCGCTCGGCTTCGTCGAGTCCGGGCTGTGGCTCGGCCGCCGTCTGCAGAGGAGCAAGGTGCAGCCGGCGCCCGCCTCCGGCGTGCTCGAGGACGAGGAGGACGTCGAGGAAGAGGATTACCTCTGAGCGGCCCGGCCCGAGGGAGGATGCGTGCGCATCGAGGTCCTCTGCACCGGTGACGAGCTCCTCACCGGGCTCACCGCCGACACCAACAGCCCCTACTTCATGGAGCGGCTCCTCGCCCTGGGGGAGCAGGTGGCGCGGGCGACCATCGTCGGCGACGTCCGGGAGGAGATCCGCGAGGCGCTCCTGACGCTCAGCGCGCGGGTGGACGCGGTGCTCGTCTCGGGGGGACTCGGGCCAACGGCCGACGACCTCACCGCCGAGTGCGCCGCGGCCGCCGCCGGGGTCCCGCTGGTGGAGAGCGCCGAGGCCCTGGCGGCGCTGGAGGCCCGCTTCGCCCGGCGGGGAATCGCCGTCACCCCCAACAATCGCCGCCAGGCACTGGTGCCCCGGGGGTCAGAAGTGGTGGTCAACCCCAACGGCAGCGCGCCGATGTTCGTGCTCCGCCTCGGCCGGGCGACGCTGTTCTTCGTCCCCGGCGTGCCGCGCGAGTACCGCGCCTTCGTCGATGCCGAGGTTCTCCCCCGCATCCAGCGGATGCGGGCGGAACGCCCGGCCCCGGGGTTCCTCGCCTTCCGGGTCCTGAAGACCATCGGGTTGCCGGAATCGCACCTCGACGCCCGGGTCGCGCCCCTGGCGGTGGCCCACCCGGCGGTGACCTTCGGCTTCCGCACCCACGCTCCGGAGAACCACCTCAAGCTCCTGGCGCACGGCCGGACCCAGGCGGAGGCGGACGCGGCGCTGGCCGCCGCGGAGCGCGATGCGCGCGGTGTCCTCGGGAGCCATGTCTTCGGGCAGGACGATGACCGGCACCCGGCCGTGGTCGGCGCCCTGCTCGCCGCCCGCGAGGAATCGGTGGCCCTGGCCGAGAGCTGCACCGGCGGCCGGATTGGGGAGCTCGTCACCTCGGTCCCCGGAGCGAGCGCCTGGTTCCCGGGAGGGGCGGTGGCCTACGCGAATCGCATGAAGGAGCTCTGGGCCGGAGTGCGCCCGGAGACGCTGCGCCGCCACGGTGCGGTCTCCGAGCCGGTGGCGCAGGAGATGGCCGAGGGTGTCCGGGCGGCCGCCTCGGCCACCTGGGGGCTCTCGGTGACCGGCGTGGCCGGCCCCACCGGGGGGAGCGAGGAGAAGCCGGTGGGGACGGTGTT
>DASPUU010000266.1:0-7948 GCA_035622755.1 Myxococcaceae bacterium | reverse complement strand
GGGATTCGCCGCCCGGGAGCTGGAGTGGCGCCGGGCCCTGGCTTACCCGCCGTTCGCCCGGCTGGCGGCCATCCGACTCGAGGGAAAGGACCCCTCGCACACCGCCGCCAGCGCCCGGGCGGTGGCCCGGGTGCTGGAAGGGAAGCTCCCCCCTCCGTCCTCCGGGGTGAGGCTGCTCGGCCCGGCTCCCGCGCCCCTGGTGCGGCTCCGCGGCTGGACGCGGTGGCAGCTCCTGCTCAAGGCGCCCCAGCACCGCGTGCTGCGGCCGCTCCTCGACGAGGCCCAGCGCGTGCTCGGGTCCCTTCCCGGCGACGTCCGCGGGGTCCTGGACGTCGACCCGGGCGCGATGCTGTAGGCTCCGGGGCCGAGCAACAGCCCTCCCCGGATGCCTCC
The DNA here is from genome assembly GCA_035622755.1 of Myxococcaceae bacterium. GTDB lineage: Bacteria > Myxococcota > Myxococcia > Myxococcales > Myxococcaceae > JADGRA01. Next base: position 7,555 of record DASPUU010000266.1, on the reverse strand, counting down.
GCCCCTGCTCCTGGTCCACGACGACCTGGCCACCATCGCCTCGGTGCGCAAGGCACTGGCGCGGGTCGGACGGCCCGTCCAGCTGGCCACCTCCATCGCCGATGCGCTGAGCGCGTTCGACAACCTGGCCCCGGAGGCGGTGCTGCTCGCGCCGTCGGTGGAGGGCGGCGGAGGCAGCCGTTTCCTCGCCGCCCTCCGCGCACGCCCGGCGGGCGCGGTCACGCCCGTGCTTCTGCTCGGTGAGCCCATCGCCGGCGTCGACCTGCCGGTGGTGCCGCTGCCGCTCCAGGCCGGGCTCTTTCTCGAGGTGCTCGACGCGGCGCTGGCCGTTCCCGAGCCGGAGGACCTCCCCCTGCTCGACGCCGGACACATGGAGGAGCTTCCGCCCCTCGTCGACCAGGCCCTCGCCCAGGCCGAGGCGGATCTCGAGGCGGAGGCGCTCGCCGGGCTGAACCTCACAGCTGGCACGGCCTCCTCGGGCAGCGGGGCGGCCGACGAGTGGCCGCCCCCGCCCAGGGCTCCCGTCGCCCGGCAGCCGCCGGCCCAGGCCGAGGTGGCCGGGGCCCGCCGCCCGGCGGAGGAGGCGGGGGCCAGGGTCGAGGCGGCCGAGCAGGCCCGGGCAGCGGAGGAGGCGCGGGCCAGGGCCGAGGCGGCCGAACGGGCGCGCCGCGAGGCGGAGGAGGCGCGGGCCCGGGCCGAGGAGGAGCTCCGCACCTACCAGCGCGCGGAGGCGGAGGAACGCGCCCGGCGAGCGGACGCCGAGGCCCGGGCGAAGCTCGAGGCCGAGGAAGCCCGCCGGCTCGAGGCGGAGGCGAGGGCGGCGCAGGCCGAGGTCGGGGCGGCACGGGCCCAGGCCGAGGCAGCGCAGGCGGCGGCGCGCGAGGCGCAGGCGCAGAGCACGGCGGAGGCGGAGCTGCTGGCCTCCGCGCTCCGGGAGGAGGCGGCGCGGCGGACCCGCGAGCTCGCCGCCCAGGAGCGCCTTCGCTCGGAGGCCGAGGCGCGTGCGGAGCGCGAGGCGCGGGCCCGGGCCGAGGCGGAGGCGCGCGCGACGGCGGAGGTCTCCCGGCTCGCCCAGGAGGCAAGAGAGCGGGAGGAGGCCGAGCGCCGGGCCCGGGCCGAGGCCGAGGAGCGGGCCGCCCGGGAACGCGAGGCCCTGGCCCAGGCGGAGCGCGCCCGCCAGCAGGCCCAGGCGCTCGAGGTCGAGGCCTCGCAGCTCGCCGAGAGGCTGGCGCAGGGTGAGCGGGCCGCGCTCGATGCGCTCGGCCGGGCCGAGGAGGCGCTCCGGCGCGAGCGGGCCCGGGCCGATGCCCTGCGCGGCGAGCTGGACGCGGCGCTCGCGGCCCAGTCGAAGCCCGCCCCTCCGGCCGGTGAGGCCGCCGCACCCGCTCCTCCTCGCTCCGCGTCCGCTCCTTCCCCGGGAGCTCCCGAGGCGGGTCTCCGGCGAACCGCGCCGGCCGCTCCCCGTCCGGCGCCGGCCTCGGCGGGGCTTCCGCCCGGAGCCCGGCTGGAGTGGGGGGCGGCCGACGGCGGGCGGGTGACGCTGGAGCAGCTGGCGGCGCTGGTGCTCCGCCTGGGCGAGGTGAGGGCCACCGCCCGCCTCGAGCTTCGCTCGGGCGACACGCTCCGCATCCTGTGGCTCTCGGAGGGCGCGCTCGTCGGCGCCGCGTCGACCCACCCCGGGGAGTCGCTCCTCCGGCAGGCCCTCGCCGATGGCCTACTCGACGAGCCGACCGCGGCCGGCGTGCGGGGCCTGCGGCTCCCGGACGAGGCCCTGGCCGCCGAGCTGGTGGACCGGGGTGCGCTGCACGAGGGCGAGGTGCTCCCGCTGCTCCAGCGGCTCGCCGAGACCCGGGCGCTGGAGGCGCTCTCGGAGCGAGACAGCACCTACCTGCTCTCGGCCGACGCCACCCCTCCCACCGAGAGCTTCGCCCCGGTGCGCTCCCTGGCGGCGCTCCTCGGCGAGGCCCTCCACCGGGGCCTCTCCCTGGAGGAGGTGGAGGCCCGGGTGGGCGGCCGGCGCGCCACGCCGCGCTGGGTGCGGCGCGAGGAGCCGGACCGGTTCGGCTTCGCCGACCGGGAGAAGCGCCTGCTCGCGTCGGTGGACGGTGAACGGACGGTGGGAGAGCTGCTGGCGCGAGCCGGGCTCCACCAGGAGGAGGGCTTCCGCACCCTGGCCGTGGCCGAGGTGCTCGGGCTCCTCGAGGTCCGGGCGCCGGAGGTGGAGCCGGTCCCCGAGGCGTCCGCCGCCCGGGAGCTCCAGCGCCTGGATGCCAAGTGGGCCGCGGCCTCGGAGGCTGACTACTTCGCGGTGCTCGGCCTGTCGCGCAGCGCCGGAACGGAGGAAGTCCAGCGGGCCCATGCGCGGCTCGCCCAGGAGTTCGACCCGCTGCGCTATGCCGGGCATCCGGATCCCGACGTCCCGGCGCGGGCCGCCCGCCTGCAGACGCTCCTCGACGAGGCGGCTCAGGCGCTGAGCGACGAGCGGCTCCGGCAGGCGTACGCCCGTGCCCTCGTGGACTCCGACGCTGGGTCTCGTGCTACGTAGCGCGCCATGGTGAGGGACATCCTGCTCTGGCCGGCCCCGGGGCTCTCCCGGAAGGCGGCTCCGGTCGACGCGGTGGACGCCGGGGTCCGGGCCCTGGTCCAGGACCTCTTCGACACCATGTACGCGGCGCCCGGGGTCGGGCTGGCGGCTCCTCAGGTGGGCGTGCTGCGGGCGGTCATCGTGCTCGACACCCGTCCGCGCCAGCCGGAGTCCCGGCCGATGGCGATGGTGAACCCGCGCATCGTCGAGCGCACGGGGACCACCACCTACCGCGAGGGGTGCCTCTCCATCCCCGGCGAGGCCGAGGAGGTCGAGCGGGCCGAGCGGGTGGTGGTCGAGTACCTGGACGAGCATGGCGAGCCGCAGCGCCTCGCGTGCGAGGGCCTGCTCTCCATCGCCGTCCAGCACGAGACAGACCACTTGCTCGGCATCGTCTACCCGGACCATCTCTCGCCCCTGACCCGGAGCTTGATGCGCCGGCGCATGCGACGGCGGAAGCGGGAGCGGGTGCGGGCGGCCGCGGTCCAACCGGGCGACGCGCTCTAGCCAGCGCGCCGGCGGACCACTCCCACCCGCGGGCAGAGGTCGGCCACCACGCAGCGCTCGCAGGCCGGGTTGCGGGCAAAGCAGGTCCGCCGGCCGTGCCAGACGAGGAGCTGATGGCCCTGGGCCCACCGCTCCTCGGGCACCAGCGCCTGGAGGTCCTCCTCGATGTGGTCCGGGTCGAGGCTCCGGGTGAACCCGAGTCGCCGCGAGAGGCGCCGCACGTGGGTGTCCACCGGGAAGGCCGGGTCGCCGCCGACGTGCACCGCCACCACCCCGGCCGTCTTGTTCCCCACGCCGGGGAGAGCGGCGAGGGCGGCGCGGGCGGTGGGAACGTCGCCCCCGTGCTCGGCCACCAGCGCCCGGGCCATTCCCTGGAGAGCGCGCGCCTTGGCCCGGAAGAAGCCGCAGCTCCGGATGAGCCGCTGCAGCTCGGGGGTGCGGGCGGTGGAGAGCGCGCGTGCGTCGGGAAACCGCTGGAAGAGGGCCGGGGTGACGAGGTTCACCCGCTTGTCGGTGCACTGGGCGGCGAGGATGACCGCCACCAGGAGCTCGTAGGGAGACCGGTGGTCGAGCTCGATGTGGGCCTCGGGCATCGCCCGGCCGAGGCGGTCGAGGACCTCCAGCGCCCGGGCGGCCCGGGCGCGCTGGCTCTCGCGGGGCATGGCCGGGCCGACTTATAACCGCGCCGGCCCGTGACCACGCCGATCTCCGATTTCCGCTCCGACACCGTCACCCGCCCGACGGCGCCCATGCGCGCGGCGATGGCCGCCGCCGAGGTGGGGGACGACGTCTATGGCGAGGACCCCACCGTTCGCCGCCTGGAGGAGGTCACCGCCGGGCGCCTCGGCCACGAGGCGGGCGTCTTCGTCACCTCCGGGACGCAGGGGAACGAGATCGCCCTCGGCCTCTTCTGCCGTCCCGGCGACGAGGTGGTGGTGGAGGCCAACGGGCACACCGTCCACTACGAGGGGGGAGCCGCGGCCGGGCTGTGGGGAGCGCAGGTGCACCCGGTGAGCTCGGAGCGGGGCATCCTCTCCGAGGGGCAGATCCGTGCCGCCGTTCGGCCGGACGACGAGCACGCGCCGCGCACGCGGCTGCTGGTCCTGGAGAACACCCACAACCGGGGCGGCGGCGCGGTGTGGCCGGAGGAGGACTTCCGGCGGGCGGTGCGCGCGGCGCGGGCCTCGGGGCTGGCCGTGCACCTCGATGGTGCGCGCCTCTGGAACGCCGCCGTGGCCGCCGGCCTGCCGGAGCGAACCTGGTCGGCTCTGGCCGACACGACGACGGTGTGCTTCAGCAAGGGGCTCGGGGCGCCGGCCGGCTCGGTGCTGGTCGGGAGGCGGGACCTGATGCACGAGGCGCGCCGCCTGCGGAAGCGCCTGGGGGGCGGGATGCGGCAGGCCGGGGTGCTCGCCGCGGCCGCGCTCCACGCGCTCGATCACCACCACGCCCGGCTGGCGGAGGACCACCGCCACGCGCGCCTGCTCGCCGAGGGCCTGGCGGCGATTCCGGGGGTGCGGGTGAACCTCGGCCGGGTGGAGACGAACATGGTCTACGCCGACTTCGCGCGCCCGGCGGGCGAGCTGGCGGCTGGCCTCCGGACCGCCGGGGTGCTCGCCCATCCGGTGGGCCCCTCCACGATGCGGTTCGTCTGCCATCTCGACGTCGGGGAGGCCGACGTGGCCCGGGCGCTCCGCGAGGTCGCCCGCCTGGTCGCTGCCGGCGGCTGAGCACGGCCGCCGGGGACGGATTTCAGGGCTTCCCTGTCACCCCGGTGGTGGATAGAAGGCGCCGGGTCCGAGGACCCAAGGAATGCTCTCTCGAACCCTCGCCAGCGCCATGGCCCTGACCCTGGTCGCCTGTGCCGGTCCCAGGGCTGCGCTGCCGCCCGAGCCGGCGGCAGCCGCCGGGCATCGGCTGGCAGACGAGCCGCTGTCGCCCCCTCCGCTCCTGTCCGACGACGCTGAGGCGGCCCCGGCGACCCTGGACGGCGAGACGCTCCGCCGCCACCTCCTGCGCTTCGCCGCCGATTCCTACGAGCTGCGCGCCGCCTCGCTGGTCGGCGACCCCCTCCCGCGGGCCCAGCTCGTGCGCTGGGAGGAGGTGCAGACGGAGGTGGAGCGCTTCCTCGCCGGGCCGACGTCCGCGGATGACCTGTCGGCGGTCCGGGCGCTCGTCCATTCGGTGCTCGACCTCGATGGACGCGTCTACCTCGACCTGCCCGAGCCGCTCGTGAGCGGCCTCGGCCGGCGGCTGGCGCGGCTCGACGAGCGCTTCGCCGCGATGACCCCGATGGGCGTCCTCCCGGGCTTCCGCTGGCCGCTGCCGAGGGTGCGGGTGACGAGCCGCTTCGGCCGCCGGCTTCATCCCATCCAGGGGCGGTGGAGGCTGCACACCGGCGTCGACCTGGCCGCCGAGGCCGGCGAGCCGGTGCTGGCCGCCGGGTCCGGGATGGTGGTGCGCGCAGGCTGGAACGCGGGGAACGGCTTCGAGGTCGAGGTCCAGCACGCCGGCGGACTCCTCACCCGCTACAGCCACCTGGCCGCTCCGCTCGTGCTCGAGGGGACGGCGGTCCAGCCGGGAGACGCGCTCGGCATCGCCGGGCGAACCGGCACGGCCACCGGAGTGCATCTTCATTTCGAGTTCGTCCGCGCCGGGGTCGCCCGTGACCCGCTGCGCGAGTTCCGCAAGCTCGTCGCCGAGCCAGCTCCCCGGGTGGTCATCCTGGCGCCCCAGCCCGCCCGGCGCGTACACCCCGGAGCATCGACCAGGTCGGACGATCCGGGCGCGTGACCGGACCGGGATAGACTGGCGTCGTTCCCGTGGTCTCTCGCTCCGTCGCATGGGTGGGCCGGGCGCTCCTGCTCGGTACCGCGACCCTTCTCCTCGCCGAGTCGTGCGGCGGGCCGAGGAAGGAGGGGCTCTTGCCCGAGACGGCGGCGGCGGCCCCGGCCAGCCAGGCCAGGATGCTCTGGGTGGATGCGCACGCACCCGAGGGAGGGGACGGGACGGAGGCGCGGCCGCTGCGCCGGCTCTCCGATGCGCTCCTGCCGGATTCGGCGCCGCGCCGGGTGCAGCTGGCGCCCGGCCTCTACCCGGGCCCGTTCATCGCGCCGGACGGCACCGAGCTCGTCGGGGGGAGCGCGGCCGTGCTCACTTCCGGAGGAGCGGGGACGGCGCTCGAGGCCCGCGGCTCGGTCAGCCTGCGCCGCCTCCTCGTCCAGGGTGGGGCGGTGGGCATCGAGGCCTCGGGTGCCCTCCATCTCGAGGACGTGCGCCTCAGCGGCCAGCGGCACGCCGGGCTGGTCCTCGGGCCGGCCGCGCGCCTCGAGGCCCGCTCGGTGGTGCTCGAGGCCGGCGTCTCCGAGGCGGTGGGCCTCCTCATCCCCCCCGGGGCGACGGCCCGGCTGTCGGGCGTCACCTTCGAGGGCCCCTGGCGACGGGGAATCGAGGGCCGTGCCCCGGCCAGCCTAGTGGTGGCGCAGAGCGGCTTTCGCGGGTCGGTGACCGCGCTCCATCTCCGCGGGGGCAGCGCCGAGCTGACGGACGTCGTCGTCTCCGAGGGACGAGGCCCCGGGCTCTACGTGGCCGGTGGCTCGTTGCGGCTCCGCCGCGTCCAGGTCAGCGGCCACGAGTACGCGCTGCTCACCGGCACCGGAGCCACGGTCGAGGCCGAGGACCTCACCTCGGTCCGCGCCGACCGCGCCGGGGTGGGGGTGGTCAACGCCCGGGCGAGCTTCGACCGGCTGGTCATCAGGCAAGGGGGGACCTTCGGCGGACTGCAGGGCGTGGGCGCCGAGGTGACGGCCAGGGCCCTCCGCATCGAGGACATCGCCGGTCTCGGGGTGTCGATGCGGGACTCGACGTTCATCCTCGACGGCGCCACGGTGCGCCGCACCCGCGATCCGGACGGAACCGGGGGCGACGGGCTCCAGCTCCGCGGCGGTCGGGCGACCCTGAGCCGCCTCGCCGTCGACGAGACGGCCGGGGCCTGCCTCATCGCGGCCGAGGCCGCCGAGGTGAGCCTCTCGGCCAGCACGCTCGCGCATTGCCGCACCGCCGGGGTGGTGGCCGAGACCGGGGCCAGCCTCACCGTGTCCGAGGCGTCGGTGCAGACCACGGACGGGCCAGCGGCGGTGGCCTCGGGGGATGCGCAGCTCGTCCTCCGTGGATTCTCGGCGGCCTCGGCCGGGGAGGGGCTGCTCTGGGCGGAGTGCTCGGCCGGCGCCCGGGTCACCGCCTCGGACGTGCGCGGGACACTGCCCATGCTTCCCTGCGTCCAGCTGGTCCGCGCGCCGGCGGCCGTCCCCTAGCGGGCGGACGGGAGCGGCGTGGCCCGCTCGCGAAACCAGGTGAGGATGCGCGGATAGACCTCGGACGGCGCTCCCGTGCCGAGGAGCAGGTCGCCGTGCCCGTACTCGAGCTGCTCACCGTTCTCGGTGCCGAAGAGCATCAGGGTCCGGT
>DASPUU010000265.1:0-2642 GCA_035622755.1 Myxococcaceae bacterium | reverse complement strand
TCGCGCTCGGCGGTGGAGCTCGCCCGGCGGACGGGGGCGCTCGAGGTGCGGGTGCCGAGGGACGAGGACGAGCGCCTGCTCATGTGGAAGGGGCGCAAGAGCGCCTTCGCCGCGGTGGGGCGGATCAGCCCCAACTACATCGTCCAGGACGGGGTCATTCCCCGGACGGCCATCGCCGACGTCCTCGGGGAGATCGCCCGCCTCTCGGCCCAGGAGGGGCTCCGGGTGGCCAACGTCTTCCACGCCGGGGACGGCAACCTCCACCCCCTCGTCCTCTTCGACGCCAAGGCGCCGGGCGAGGAGCAGCGCGCCGAGGCCCTGGCCGGGGAGATCCTGCGCATCTGCCTGCGCCACGGCGGGTCGATCACCGGCGAGCACGGCGTGGGCGCGGACAAGGCCCCCTACATGGCGGAGATGTTCGGCGAGCCGGATCTGGACACCATGTCGCGGGTGCGCTGCGCGTTCTCGCCCGAGCAGCGGTTCAATCCGGGCAAGGTGTTCCCCACTCCCCGCCTGTGCGGGGACCGACCGGGGGTGTACCGCCCTCATCCGGCCGAGCTCGCCGGGCTGGCGGAGCGGGTCTGATGGCGCTCCTCGGCCAGCCGGCCTCGGGCGACGACGCCATCCTCGGGGTCCGTCCGGCGCGCGTCCTCCGCCCCTCCACGCTCGACGAAGCGGAGGAGGTGGTGCGCCAGTCGGCGGGCCAGGGCCTCCGCCTGGCCTTCGTCGGCGGCGGGACCGAGCTCGAGCTGGGCGAGCCGCCGGCGGCGCTGGACGCGGTGCTCTCCACCCGCGGGCTGGCGCGGGTGGTGGAGTACGCGCCGCTCGATCAGATCGTCATCGCCGAGGCGGGCCTCACGCTCGGCGCGCTCCAGGCCACGCTCCGGGAGCGAGGCCAGATGCTGGCCCTCGACCCGCCCTGGGCCGACCGGGCGACGCTGGGGGGAATCGTGGCCACCAACGCCTCCGGCCCGCGGCGCGTCCGCTACGGAAGCGTGCGGGACCTGATCATCGGGGTGACCCTGGTGCGCGCCGACGGGACCCGCGCCCGGGGCGGAGGCAAGGTGGTGAAGAACGTGGCCGGGTTCGACCTCCCCAAGCTCATGGTCGGCTCGCTGGGGAGCCTCGGCCTCATCGCCTCGGTCACCTTCCGTCTCCACCCGCTGCCCGAGGCGGCGAGCACGGTGCTCTTCTCCCGGGCTGCGCCCGACCTGCTGCGCCGGGTAGTCCAGGCGATGCGGCGCGAGCAGCTCGAGCCGTCGGCGGTGGCCGCGCTCGCCCTCGGGGCGGACTTCGAGCTGGGGGTGCGCTTCGAGGGCTTCGAGGCCGGCGTGCGCTCGCAGCGCGACCGGCTCCTCGGCCTCTCCGGGGCCCTGGAGGCGAGGGCGGAGCCTCTCGACGATGCGGCGGCCGGCGCGTTCTGGGCCCGACATGCCTCGGTGCGCGAGGCGCCGGCCACCTTTCGCGCCAAGCTGGCCACCCTGCCCACCGAGGTCCCGCGGGCGGCGTCCGAGGCATGGCCGGCGCTTCGGGAGGCGCTCGGCGCGCCCCGCGCCGCCTTCTACCCGACCCTCGGTCTCGGCTTCGTCGCCGGAGACTCCGGGGCAACGGATGCGCTGGCCGGCGCGGTGACCCGGGCCCGGGCGGCGCTCGGGCCGCGGGGCGGACGGCTGGTGGTCCATGCCGCGCCGCCCGAGGTCCGCGCCCGGGTCCCGGTGTGGGGCGCCGAGCCTCCGGCCCGAGCGCTCCTCGCCCAAGTGAAGGCGGCGCTCGACCCCCAGCAGAGGCTTTCCCCGGGCCGGGTGGCGGGAGGCGTCTAGACGATGGCCGCTCGCGAGCTGCTCGACGACTGCGTGCACTGCGGCTTCTGCCTCCCCCACTGCCCGACCTACCAGTCGTGGGGCGAGGAGATGGACAGCCCCCGCGGGCGCATCGATTTGATGAAGGCCCTGCGGGACGGGAAGCTCCAGCTCACGCCCGGGGTCGTCGCCCACTTCGACCGCTGCCTGGGCTGCATGGCCTGCGTCACCGCCTGCCCGTCGGGGGTGAAGTACGGGACGCTCATCGAGCACACCCGGGCCCGGGTGGAGGCCTCCCACCCGCGGAGCCTGGCGGACCGCCTCTTCCGCGATCTGGTCTTTGCCCTCTTTCCCCATCCGGGGAGGCTGCAGGCGATGCTCCTCCCGCTCTGGCTCTACGTCGCCAGCGGGCTCCAGCGGCTGGTGCGCGCCAGCGGCCTCCTCCGGCTCCTCCCCGCTCGCCTCCGGCAGCTCGAGGCCATGCTCCCCGGGGTGACCTGGGCGCACCTCGGCGCCTCCCTCCCCGCCCGCGCCTCACCGGCCGGTCCGCCCCGGGCGGTGGTGGGGCTCGTCGCCGGCTGCGTGCAGCGCGTCTTCTTCCCCGCCGTCAACCAGGCCACCGTCCGCGTCCTCGTCGCCGAGGGGTGCGAGGTGCGCATCCCCGAGGGGCAGGGCTGCTGCGGCGCGCTCTCGCTGCACACCGGCCGGGCCACCGAGGGCCTGGCCATGGCCCGCGCGCTCATCGCCCGGTTCGAGCCCTCCGGCGTGGAGACCATCGTCGTCAACGCCGCCGGATGCGGCAGCACCCTCAAGGAGTACGGCCAGCTGCTGGCCGGCGACCCG
>DASPUU010000264.1:0-25494 GCA_035622755.1 Myxococcaceae bacterium | reverse complement strand
CGGCCGGGGCCAAGCCGGGCGCCGCGCCGGCCGCGTCGGTGTCCAAGACGCAAGGGGACGGCGGCGCCGGGCTCCGGACGGCGGGGTGGATCTTCACCGGGGTGGGAATCGCCGGCATGGCCGTGGGGGTGGTGGAGTGGCTCGGGGCGAACAGCGACAAGAACAGCCTCTCCAGCCAGCAGGTCAACGGCGCCTTCCCGGCCGGCTACCAGAGCCAGTTCTCGTCCCAGAACGACTCCATCAAGTCCAAGCAGACCATCGCCGTCGTCGCCGGCGGCATCGGCGCGGCGGCCCTGGTCACCGGGGTGGTGATGCTCTTCGTCGCCGGGGGCCAGAGCTCGGGCGGCAGCGCCTCGGTCACCCCGGCGGTGATGCCGGGAGGCGGCGGCGCGATGATCGCGGGGACCTTCTGATGAAGATTCCAACTGGAACGGGTGTGGGGCTGGTGGCCGCGGTGGCCATCGCCGTGGCCGGCTGCAATGGCTTCGGGACCAACTGCAACACCGACAGCGACTGCACGGCGACCAACGCCAACGCCTACTGCGATCCGGGCCTCAAGGTCTGCTTCATCCGCCCCGGGCCGATGGTGACCGAGATCCAGCCGACGAACGACGCCACCGGGGTCACCGCCATCGGCGCCACGGTGACGGCCACCTTCTCCGAGGCCATCGTCGACGCCGGGGTGAAGATGGACAGCTTCCCGGTCACCGGTCAGGGATTCGTCACCTTCGGCAACTACGCGGCCAACTCCGACTCCACCGCGGTGACCTTCACCCCCCTCGCCGCCGGGCTGGCGCAGGGCACCGAGTACACGGTGAACCTCACCGCCGCCATCAAGGACGGGGCGGGCAACACGCTCCAGCCCTTCCAGAGCAAGTTCACCACCGCCGACGGCACCTGGCAGTCCGACACGACCTACACCGCGTCCACCAACATCGGGGACTTCTCGGTGGCGGCCAGCTACTTCGGAGAGATCGTGGCGGCGGCCGACGTGCAGATCCCCCCCTCGACGTCCGACTATTGGTCTCTGTACGCGGGCGTCTCCGCCGGTGTGCTCGCCGGCGGGAACACGCCGAACATCGACCAGCCCGTCTACAACGTCGCCACCGACGCGGTGTTCTCGCCGCAGGTCTCCATCTCGAGCAACGGCCGGGCCTTCGTCGCCTTCAGCGTGTTCTCGGGCACGAGCAGCTACTTCTCCAAGGCCTCGACCTATGACCCGACCACGAGCAGCTGGAGCTCCGTGATCGACCTCCCGGTTCCGCCGAGCCCGAACACCTCGGATGCGACGGTGGTCGCGCTCCCGTCCGGGAACGGGATCGCCGCCTGGCTGGAGCAGTCCACCACCGGCACCAACTACAACGTGAAGACGCGCCCCTACGGAGCGACCTCGGGCTGGTCGACCACCGACTTCTTCATCCAGAACGACACCACCGCCGACTGCTTCAATCTCCGCCTGGCCACCGACGTCCTCTTCTACGACGTCCTGGCCGCCTGGACGCAGACCGGCGGGACGAACAGCGTCATCGAGGTCTCGTACTTCAACGGCACCGGGAACTTCCAGGTCCCCTTCGGCATCTCCGACTCGACCGTGGCCTCCGACGAGGCCGACATCGCCCTCGGCTACTACGGCAAGGGCGGCGCGGTGTGGCGGGCGCAGACCGGCGGCAACTACCACATCTGGGCTCGGAACTTCGACCCGACCGTCGGGGGGCTCTTCGGCGCGCTCAAGCAGATCGACAACGCGCCCACCTCGGCGTTCACCCCGCGCATCGGCGCGGCGGCGAACGGGAACCTGGTCGCGGTGTGGATCCAGTCCGCCGGGTCGTCGGGAGGGAGCGTGGTCGCCGCCCGGTACGACGCCAGCACGGGGACCTGGGCATCGCCGGAGACGCTGGTCACCGATACCAACAACCAGCCGACCGGGGCGGTGGTCACCGTGGATCCCGGCGGGAACGCCATCGCCGTCTGGCAGGAGCAATCCGGGTCGGTCCTCGCCGCCTATGCGCGCCGCTACACGGTCTCCGGGGGGTGGTCGCCTCCGCTCGCCTCGCCGGCCACCCGGCTCACCACCGGCAACGACACCATCAACTCCGCCTTCACTCCGGCGGCGGCGGTGGACGCGCTCGGCCTGGGCTCGGTGTTCGTCAGCCGGACGAACTCGACGAACAGCAACATCTACCTGGACTACATCCCGTACTACTGAGGCGGACCCGCGGGGGAGACGAAGGAATGGGTTCTCGGGCCGGATGCCTCTGGCTGCTCGCCGGGCTCGCCGTCCTCGCCGCCGGCCAGGCGAAGGCGCAGTCCGGCGGCAGCGCGGTGGTCGCGGTGGGCAAGTGCGACGCCGCGGCGGGCATCGCCGCCCGGAGCTTTCGCTCGGCGCTGGCCCAGAAGATGCCGTCGGTCCAGCCGGAGGTGGACACGGCACGGCCCTACGGCGGCCTGGCCGAGAAGACGGTCCCGCAGATCAACGGAGCCATCGCCTCCGCCCGGAGCGACTTCTACTCCGACCGGCCCGATGCGGCCCTGAAGACGCTCCAGGCCGCGCTCGATGACGTGAGCCGCATCGCCCCGTCCGACAGCCGCTGGGGTGCCGAGCGCGACGTGCTGACCCTGCTCGCCCAGGTCCAGCTGAAGACGGACCCGAAGACGGCCGAGGCGACGATGATGCGCATCCTCCGGGTGGACCCGGGGTACAAGCCGGACACCAGCCTCTTCCCGCCCTCCTTCCAGCGCTTCGTCGACGGCGCGCGGAAGACGGCGAGGAAGGCGACCCTGGTCCGGTTCGAGGTCACCACCTCGCCCCCGGGGAAGCCGGTGTACGTCGGCGGCAAGCGGGCCGGCGTCGGCCCGGTGACCCTGCGCGTCCCGGCTGGCGACTACCGCGTCGAGGCGGACTGGGGGTACCGGGGTCTGGCCCGGACGGTGACCGTCCCCTCGCCGCCGGTGGAGCTGAGCGCCGCCGTCGAGGGCGCGATCCTCCCCGACGGGGGACCCTGCATCGTCAGCACGTCCGACCCGGCCACCGCGCTCGCTCCCGTGCCGGCCCGGGTCGGCGCATCGCGTGTCTTCGGCGTCCACACCGACACGTCCGCGCTGGGCAGCGCCGCGTCGTTCACCTCCATCGATGCCGCCGGCGGGAACGTGGGCGAGGCGCGGGTCCAGCTCCAGCCCGGCGCTCCGTCGACCGAGGCGTTCGGGCTCCTCGCCGCCTTCGCCGCCACCGGGAAGGCGGCCGCCCCGGTGGAGGTGACCCGCGGGCCGGGGGCGGCCGTGGCCGCGACTGGGCCCGGGTCGGCCGCCGCGGCCCCGGTCGCCGCCGGAGCGGTGGTGGCCGCGGGGGCGTCCGCCGCAGCGACGCCGGGGGCGGTTCCTGCTCCCGCGCCGGCCGCCAAGCCGTCAGCCCCTCCGGCGGCGGCCGAGGAGGACACCCACGCCACCAGGTTCGAGGCCGCCGTGCGCGTCGGATTCTCGCTGCCCCTCGGGACCACCGCCGGCGGAGACGTCTCGCTGAGCGACGTGGCCGGCTTCACCATTCCTTTCGGCGTCGACGTCGGAGTCCGAATCGGAGGCGTGGTCTTCGTCGGCGGGTACTTCGAGTACGGAGCCTTCGGTTCGCCGAGCGCCAACGCCTGCAACCAGACGGTGAGCTGCTCGTCGAACACCGTCCGGCTCGGCGGCGAGGTGCTCATCCACCCTGCGGGCAGCGCGCGGATCGACCCCTGGTTCGGAGTGGGGAGCGGCTTCGAATGGCTGAACCTGACCGCGACCGTGAATGGCCTGAGCGGAGCCGCCCAGTACAGCGGCTGGGAGTTCATCAACCTCCAGGTCGGCGTCGACTTCGCGCTGGGCTCGGTGGTCCGGCTCGGCCCCTTCGTGCGGTTCTCGATGGGCGAGTACACGACGCTCTCCGCCAGCGACGGCACGTCGACGAGCGTCGCCGATACGGCGCTCCACGAGTGGCTGACCTTTGGCGTCCGCCTGGTCCTCCTGCCGTGAAGCCGCAACCAGTGAACATCCCCGGGCGCCAGCGCGTCGGAACGCGTGCCCCCATCGGCGCAGGGCAGGCGCATGCAGGGAACAGGGCGGCCGGTGATCGTCGGAAGTAGACAAGTCTCTGAATTGATTGGATTTATGGCCCTGGCTGGGGTCTTGGTGGCCAGGCCCGTCTCCGCGCAGGACTGGACGGTCGCCCCCCCGCCCGAGGGAGAGGTGCAGGCCAGCTTCGACGACACCCTGTCTCCCTACGGCGACTGGGTGGACGTCAACGGCACGCGCGCCTGGCGGCCGTCGGCGAGCGTGGTGGGAGAGGACTTCCAGCCCTATGCCACCAACGGTCAGTGGCTCTACTCGGACTCGGGCTGGTACTTCCAGAGCGACTACCCCTGGGGCTGGGCGCCGTTCCACTACGGGCGCTGGGCGCTCGACCCGAACTACGGATGGATCTGGGTGCCGGGCGACGTGTGGGCCCCGGCCTGGGTCGATTGGCGCATGGGCGGCGGCTACGTCGGCTGGGCGCCGCTTCCACCCATCGGCTGGTCGGTCGTCGTCCAGCCCTGGCGGCCCTACTGGTGCTTCGTGCCCGGCCCCTACTTCGCCGCTCCCAACTTCTGGGCCTACCGCGTTCCGGTCGAGCGCGTGCACTACGCGTATGCCGCCACCGCGCCGGTCCACGAGGTGGTCGTCAACCAGAACTCGCGGTGGTACCGGGGCCCGGGGCTGGCCAACGTCGAGCGCGTCAGCTCGCAGCCGGTGGCCCGGGTGGCGGGGACGCTGGTGCCGCCGGCGCCCGGCCGCGTCCAGCCGGTGACGCTCCAGCCGCCGAGAGGGACGGCGCCGCGCACCCCGGCCGTCAATCGCGCCCCGGCCGGCGGCGGCTCGCACTCGGCTCCGCACCCGGTCCCGCACAGCACGCCCCCCCCCGTTCACGTGCCCCGGCCGCCCTCACCGCACGGGAGCTACTTCCCCGCATCTCCGCCCTCGCATCCCGAGCGCGTCGGGGCCCCGCACGCCTCGTTCGCCGCCCCGCACGGCTCCTCGGCGCGGTCGGCGCCGGTCGCCCATCCGAGCTCCCGCGCCGCCCACTCCGGTCGTTTCCGGTAAGTTCCCTCCCCGGGCATGCTCTACGCGTCGGTCCGGGGTGTGCTGCGCCTGGCGCTCCGCCTCTTCTACCGCCTCGAGGTCGCCGGCGCGGGGTTCCCCGCCGCCGGGCCGCTTCTCCTGGTGGGGAATCACCCCAACGCGCTCATCGACCCGGCGCTGCTCCTGGCCGTCTGTCCGCGGCCGCTCACCTTCCTGGCCAAGGCACCGCTCTTCCGGATGCCGGTGCTGGGCGCGCTCCTCCGGGGGCTCGGTGCCCTGCCCGTGCAGCGGCGGCAGGACGGAGCGCGCGACGCCGGAGCCAACGCCGCCGTCCTCGAGGTGGCCACCCGGGCGCTCGGCGCGGGTCGGGCGATGGCCATCTTTCCGGAGGGGAAGAGCCACTCCGATCCGCACCTGGCAGAGATGAAGACCGGTGCGGCGCGCATGGCGCTGGGAGCGGGAACGGCGGTGCAGGTCGTCCCGGTGGGGCTGACCTACGGGGAGAAGGGGCGCTTCCGGAGCACGGTGCGGGTCGAGGTGGGCGCCCCGCTCGAGGTCCCGGCGACGCCGGAGCCCTCCGCCTCGGACGTCCGCGCGCTCACCGCCCGCATCGGGGCCGCGCTGCGCGCGGTGACCCTGGAGCTCGATGCCTGGGAGGACCTCCCGGTCATCGCCACCGCCGAGGCGCTCTACGCGCTCCGGACGGCGGCGCCCGCCGAGGACGCCGAGCGGCGTCGCCTCTTCGCCAGGGGGATGGCCCTCCTCCGGGAGGAGCAGCCCGAGCGCTACACCGCGCTCCGGACGGAGGTGGCCGCGCTCTCCAGGCGGCTGGAGCTCCTGCGCGCCGCCCCCGAGGACGTGGCGGTCAACTACCGCCCGGCGACGGTGGCCCGCTTCATCGGGCGCAACCTGGCGGCGGTCCTCTTCGGGCTCCCCCTGGCGCTGGTCGGGCTGGCCATCTTCGGCCCCTGGACGCTGGCCGTCCGCGGCGCCCTCCTGGCGGCGCACGTGGACGCGGACATGCGGGCCACGGTGAAGCTGCTCGCCTCGCTCGTGCTCGGGCCGGTCTACGTGCTGGCGCTGGCGGCGGCCGCCTGGCGGTGGCTGGGCTCCCCCTGGGCGCTGGGGCTGGTGGCGGCGGCCCTGCCGCTGGCGCTCTTCACCCGGACCTTCGTCCGGCGGCGGAGGGAGGCGCTCCGCGACACCCGTCTCTTCTTCCTGCTCGGCAACCGCTCCCGCGCCAAGGAGCAGCTCCTCTCCCAGGGGCGCTCGCTGGCGGAGCGCATCGAGGCGGTCGCCGAGGAGATCCGCCCGCGCGTCTCCGGCGCCGGGACCCAGCCGCCGGCGGCGCCGTGACCCACGAGCCCCCCGGGCGGGCGCCCCGAGCAGCGTGACCCCGGTCATGCTGCCCGGCGCGTCCGGACCGCCCAGCCGGCCCTGCGTCCGAGCGCGCTACTGCGTCGCCGTCTGGGCCGCCAGGCGCTTGGCCGCGTCGCCGGCGTAGGGATGGTCCCGCTGCATGCTGGCGGCGCGCTGGTACTCGGCCAGCGCCTCCTTCTTCTTCCCTTGCGCCTCGTAGAGCTGCCCGAGCGCGTAGTGCGGCTCGGCTGCGCCCGGGTCGGCCTGCGCCGCGGCCTTGAAGGACTCCTCGGCCTTGCCCGGCTGGCGCTGCTCGTAGAGCACGTGACCCAGGTAGAGCAGGCCGTAGGGCTGGCGCGGGTCGGCGGCGAGCACCGCCTTCAGGACCTTGGCCGCCGCCTCCGCATCGCCGCCGCGGAAGTAGAGGAAGCCGAGCTCGGCCTTGGCCTCGAGCTGGGTCGGGTCGCGGCGGACGAGCGCCTCCAGCTCGGGCAGCGCCAGGTCGGGCCGGCCCTTGCGCGCGTGGAGGATGCCCAGCCGCGAGAGGATGGCCGGATCCTCCGGCCGCTTCTCCTTGGCCGAGGCGAGCAGCGCCTCGGCGGCCTGCCAGTTCCCCATCGCCAGGTAGAGGTCGGCCAGCCCGACGATGGCGGCCAGGTTGTCCGGCGCCTCCTGGAGCACGCCCTTGAAGAGCGGCTCGGCCTTGGCCGCCACGCGCTTCCGGGCATAGAGCGCCGCCAGGTCCAGCCGGGCGTCGACGGTCGGGGTGAGCGCCACCCGCCGCTCGGCCTCCTCGATGGCCCGGTCCAGGTCGCCCATGGCCAGGTAGGCGTCGGCCAGCGCCGCCCGGGCGCCTCCGTCGTCCGGGAACTCGCGGACGGCGCGCTGCAGGGTCTCCACCGCCTGGGCGAACTTCCCCTGCCCCACGTAGGCCAGCGCGAGACCCTTGTAGGCCTCCGCGCTCCGCGCCGCCTTCGGGTCGTCGGCCCGGAGGGCGATGGCCTTCTGGAAGGCCTCCACCGCTTCCTTCCGCTTCCCCATCTTCAAGTAAAGCTGCCCGAGCTGGGTGTAGGGCCCGCTCGCCTTGGGCTGCAGCGAGAGCGCGCGCTCGAAGGCCTTGGTGGCGTGGACGTTGTCTCCGGCGCGGAACTGGGCCAGCCCCAGGTTGAACCAGGCATCGGCGTAGCTCGGGTCGGCCTGGGTGGCGGCCTGGAAATGGCGCATGGCCCGGACGACGTCGTCCTTGCCGTCCATGAGCGCGACGCCGAGGTTGTTGTGGGCCTGGGCGTAGCTCGGGTTCAGGGTCAGCGCGCGCTCGAAGGAGGCGATGGCGGCATCGACGTTGCCCTCCTTCATGAGCAGCACGCCGAGGTTGTAGTGCACCGCCGGGTCGGCCACGCCGGTGCGGGCCGCGGCGAGCAGGGTGTCCTTGGCCTCGCCGGTGAGACCCTTCTCGGCCAGCGCCTTGCCCAGGTTGACCTGGGCGGCGTCGAGCTTGGGGTCCATGGCCAGCGCCTTCCGGTAGCCCTCGATGGCCTCGTCCAGCCGTCCGGCATGGTGCTGGGCCTCGGCCAGGTTGAAGCGGAGCGCGGCGTCCTGGGGCTGGAGCTCGACCGCCCGCGTGTACTCGGCGATGGCGACGTCGGTCTCCTCGAAGCGGCGCGCCATCAGCCCGCGCTCGGCGTGCAGGGCGGCGTCGCCGGGGTAGGCGGCGATGGCCGCCACCAGCACCGCCCGCGCCTCGACCCCCTCGCCGGAGAGCCGGAGCGCCCGGGAGAGGAGGAGCCTCGCCTCCGGGCCGTCCCGGCGGCGAACCAGCTCGCGGAGCGGACCCACCGCCTTCTCCGGCTCGCCCAGCGCCAGGAAGGCCACCCCGAGCCGCATCAGGGCATCGGAGTCGTCGGGCGTGGCCTCCAGGCGCGCCGTGTCGTCGGCCACCGTCTTGCGCAGCGCGGCCGACTGCGCGTCCGGCTCGGCGGCCAGCACCGCCAGGGTGAGGAGCCACGCCGTCGTCACAGCCGCTCCACGAAGGGGCTCGCCCGCGCGTCGAAGGTCCGCCGGGCGAGCACCTCCTTGCGCTTCTCCCAGTCGGCCCGCGCCCTGGCCACCCGCTCCTCGTCGGGCTTCTCGCCCTTCTTCCGGTCGGCCACCTCGGCGTCGCAGGCCTTCACCTGCCGCTCGAAATCCTCGGGCTTGTAGCTCTCGCTCCCCGGGACCTTGGCCTTGCGCACGGCCAGGAGCCGGGCCAGCTGGTAGCGCGCCACGGCGCACTGGCGGGCCACCTCCTCCACGTCCTGGTTCTGCACGTTGAGGGTCTGGCGGGCGCGCAGGTAGTCGATTCGCGCCCGGACCTCCTCCACGGTGAGCTGGGCGATCTCCTTGGAGGCCGGATCGCGCGCCTGGCCGACCTCGTCGCTGGCCAGCCCCTCTGCCCGCTTCGCCCGGCGAAGCTGGTCGCGGGTGCGGCTCACCTCGTTCTCCGCCTCGTCCACCTTGTCGTAGGCGATGAACAGGTCGTTCTCCGCCTCGAGCAGGTCGATCTTGTTCTCGTAGGGCAGCTGGCGGACCAGGCTGTCGGGAACCTTGGCCCCGTAGCGGCTGCTGCACCCGGCGGCGAGCAGGAGGAGGAGCGGGAGCGAGGCGCGGGCGGAGCGGTGGATCATCATTGCACCTTGCCGCTGAAGCCGGAGAACGCGGTCCGGCCGCAGCCGAAGTCGACGCCGAGCGAGAAGGTGACGGTGAAGAAGCCGGAGACCGTCTGCCCCGTGCCGGGCACCGGGGTCTGGTCGAGCCGCAGGTACCCGTGCTCGAGCGGGCCGGGAGGGGCGGCGTCGTCGCAGAAGGTCTTGCGCGGATCGTTGTACACGTCCCGCGTCACCACCCCGCGCTGCCCCACTCCGGAGGGAGGGACCTGGGTGAGGTCCACCTGCCCCCCGGGCTTGACGGTCAGCCCGGTCAGGTCCTCGGTGACGACCAGGACGGCGTTGGAGGCCTGCCCGGAGGACTGGAGGAAGCGGACGGCGAGCGAGCCATCCTGCATCACCCCGCCGTCGGACACTCCCCCGGTGTAGGCCACCTCGACGCTGTCGTAGTGGAGGTCGAGGATGGTGCTCAGGCTGCCCTGCACCTCCTGCGGCCCGCAGCAGACGAGCAGGAGCGTGCCGGCCAGACTGATGCGGCGCCTCACCGGCAGGCCCTCCAGTCGGGATCGACGTCCGAGCCCTTCACGCCGGCCGGGTCCTTGACCTGGGACAGCTCCTTGCGCGCGCCGTCGACGTCGCCGTAGCGGCAGTGGAGGGCGGCCAGGTTGGCGTGGGCCTTGTCGTAGCCCGGGTCGGACTCGACGGCCTTGGCGTAGGCCGCCCGGGCGGCCATCGGCTCGCCCTGGAAGAGGAGCGCGATCCCCAGCGCGTTCTGTGCCGAGGCCCGGTTGTCCTGGAGCTCGGTGGCCCGTCCCAGGGTGAGCTGGGCCAGCCCGTAGTGACGCGCATCGAGGTAGGCCAGCCCGAGCGCCTCCATCGAGGCGGCGTCCTGCTTGGCCTCGGCCTGCTTCTGGAGCTCGGCGATGTTGCCGGCCAGGGCGCCCGGCGTCCCCGGGGCGGGCAGCGGCGAGCGCACGCTCTCCGCCTTGGTCCGGCAGCCGAGCACCGCCTCGCTGTACACCTCGAGCTGGACGGCGCGCTGGAGGCAGGTCTTGAAGGCCTCCTCGGCCTGGTCCTTGATCGGCTGGACCTGCTGCTGCACCGCGGAACGGAATTGCTGCGCCTGCGCCGGGGTGGCCCCGGCCGGGACGGGGGTCGCCTCCACCGACTCGGCCAGCGACTTGAGGGACAGGCCCAGCTTCCAGAGCGAGGCCACCGCCCACTCCGACGACCCCATCGAGGCCGCCTGGTTGTAGACCCCCTGCAGCTGCTGGAGGGCGGCCACCTTCTGGTCGATCTGATCGGGGGGGATGGCCTTGAAGTTCCGGTAGAGCATGTCCCCCAGGTACCAGAGGCCCCGGGCGGTATCCTCGCCCTGCCCGTTGGGCGAGTTGACCACCGCCGCCAGCGTGCGGGCGACCACGTCCGGGCGCTCGCCTCCCATCTTGGAGGAGGCCTCGGCGAAGACGGCGGCGGCCAGCGGCTGGCTCTTGTCGATCTTCAGAGCGGCATCGGCGGCGGCCTTGGCCCCGGCCAGGTCCCCGGAGCGGAGCTTGACCTGGGCCAGCGCGGCGTAGGCGTCGGCCCGGCGGTTGGAGGGGAGGGCGGCGGCGGCGGTGAAGTCCTTGATCGCCGCCGGGTACTCGTTGAGCGCCTCGCGCAGCCGGCCGGCGGACATCCAGCCCTCGAAGGCGGCCGGGTCGGCGCCCATGCGCAGGCCGACCTGCTCGTACCACTGGGCGGCCTCGGCGAAGCGGCCCACCTCGGCGGCGTGGCGCCCCAGGGTGGCGGCGATGTCCGAGACGAAGCTGCTCTTCGGATACTCGGCGATGAACTTGGCGCCGATCTCCCGCTCCTTGGAGAAGTCGTGCTTCTCGCGGGCGGCGCTGAAGGCGCCGTAGAGGGCCTTCTCCCCGATGTCCGTGCCCTTGTTCTCGGTGGAGACCTTGAGCAGACCCTCCACCACGTCGCCGGTCTCGGCCGAGCTCTGCAGCGCCAGCTCGCCCAGCGCCTCGCCCTTGCTCTCGCTGAGCGTCTTGCGCACCTCGGCGAGAAAGGTGGCCGGGAGCCGGGCGTTGGCCAGGAACTTCCGGCCCGTCTCCTCGATGCCCTTGAAGTCGTTCAGCTGTCGCAGCCCGTCCAGGGCCAGCTTGCCGGCGGCCGGCGCGTCCTTGTTCTCCGGATACTCGAGGGCGAAGGCGGTGAAGAGCTGGCTCGACTTCTCGAACTCGCCGTCGTCGTAGTAGGCGCGGGCGATGTTGAACTTCAGGGTCACCACGTTGGGGTTGCGCGGGTACTTGGCGATGAAGGCCGCGCCGTCGATCTTCAGGGCCTGCCGGGCGTCGGCCACCTCGAAGGCGGTGATCCGCTCCACCTCGCCCGGCCGGAGCGCGGAGAAGGAGCTGAGCAGCGCGCCGTAGGCGGCCGCCTCGGTGCCCTTCGGGTCCTTGGCCCGCTCCTCGTAGCGGGCCAGCTCCTCGAACTGGCGGGCCGCCTCGGGGAACTCGCGCGCCGCGAAGAGCGAGTCGGCGCGATTGTGCATCATGTCCCGGACCACCTTCTCCGGACGGAAGAGCGAGAGGTACTCCTTGTAGGCGGCGGCCGCGTCCAGGTAGGCGTCGCGGGTGCTCGTCCTCTGGGCCAGCGCCTGGAGCTGGGTGGCCAGGTCGCGGGTGATCTCCTCCAGCTCGGCCAGCTGCTTGCGGCGGGTGGTCTCGTCCTTGAACGGGTCGACCTTGACGTCGACCGCCGCGCGCACCAGGTACTTGATGTCCGACCCGGCGGTGGGCACCTTGCCCTTGGCCGCCTTGAGCGAGTCGTAGATCTTCTCCGCCCGCTCCATGTCCAGCTCCGGGTCGGGCTGGATCTCCATCAGCTTGCGCAGGGTGGGGATGGCCCACTCGTACTGCTGCTTGATGAAGTAGCGGTTGCCGAGCTTGTCCAGGGCCAGCGCGTAGGTGGAGCGGCTGTCGGAGAGCTTCTCGAAGTAGGCCAGGGCGCCCTTGGCCGGCCGGGCCTCGGTGTAGCTGTAGACCAGGTCGATGAGGGCCTCGCGCTTGACGTTGAGCGACTTGGCGGAATCGACGCCGGGCAGGGGCGGGCTGCCGGCGGCGGCCTCGAAGAACCCGACCGCGTCGTTGAACCGCTGCTGGTTGACCCGGATCCAGCCCATCTTGTAGCGGGCCAGGTCGTGCACCGGCGAGGGCGGGAAGGCGAGGATGGCCTGGTAGTGCCGCTCGGCCTCGTCGAGGTTGGCCTTGTCGAACCAGTAGTCGCCGATGATCTGCTCCGCCTCCAGCCGCAGGGGCGACTTGGGGTACCGGTCGATGAGCGAGCGCAGGGTGGCGAGCATGTCGTCGAACTGCCCGAGCTCGCGCTGCTCGTGGGCCAGGTAGAAGGTGACCTTGTCCCCGTCGTGGAAGTCCGGGTACTCGCGCTGGAGCCGGTAGTAGAGCTGGATCGCCTTCTGCTTGAGGAGCCTCGTCTCCGGGCTGACCATCGCCCCCTTGGTGCCCTCCGCCCGCTGCTCGGACTGGAGGAAGTAGACGTAGCGGCTCTTCTCCACGTACAGCTCGGCCAGCCGGAACTGGAGGTCGGGGAGGTAGGGAGCGGTGCGGCTGCGGGCGATGAGCCGCTCGGTCTCGATGATCGAGCGGTCCACCTTGAAGATGTCCCGCTTGAGCTTTTCCAGGTACTCCTGCTTCTCCCGGACCTTGGTCACCACCGGGTTGACGCTCTTGTCCAGCGGAGTGAGGAGCGCCGGCCCGCTCGGCGTCGAGGCGGCGAGGAGGAGGGAGAGGAGCGGGCCGGTCACAGCTGGCCCTCCTCGACGCACCGGCTGGGCAGGCTCACCCGGTAGCTGCGCAGCTCGTCGTTCCAGTACTCGCCGTCGAAGCGGAAGGCCTCCTGGCCCGGGCCGATGGGGGTCTCCTTCTCCGGCTGGACCAGCTTCGCTCCGCGCTTGATGCGCTCGTAGAGCTTGAGGCCGACCTCGTACTCCATGAGCCGGACCTGCTCGGCCGAGCGGAGCAGCTTGTCCGCCTCCTCGCGGACCGATTCCTTGAGCCGCTGGCGGTAGACGCGCTCCGCCTCGGCGTAGGCCAGGTCATAGAGCTTGGTCACCTGGGAGAAGAGCCGGTCGCCGAAGCCGCCGGCGTAGCGGGACTTGAGCTCGATCTCGAGATTCAGCGACTCGAGGAACTTGGCGGAGCGCTTGGTGCTGCCGTGGCTGGAGGCGGCCCGGCTCAGGCGCCCGTCGAGGGTGAGGTCGTCCCGCTCGCGGATGGCCTCCAGCGACTCGGCGTAACGGCGGGTGAGCTCCTTGGCGGCGCGCTTGGCCGGCAGGTAATGGCACAGGTCGCGGTAGACCAGCGCCCGGAGGATGTACTTGTCGGGGAGGAACTGGTCGCGGAAGCTGGGGGCGTCGAGGGTGGTGAGCAGGCCCATCGCCGCGCGCAGCTGGCCGAGGTTGTACCGGGTCCACGCCTCCTCGAGGTAGAGCGTGGCCCGCCCCGGATCGAGCGAGGGGAGCTGGACCATCTCGTAGGCCTTGAGCGCCCCCTCGTAGTCCTTGCGCTCGTAACGCAGCCGGGCCACCGCCAGCCGGGCCTCGTTGCGGGCCTCGAGGGTGAGCTTTTCGTCCTTGGAGAGGGCGAGGAAGTCCTCGATCATCTCGTCCGGGACGTCCTTGCCCTGGAGCTTGCGCAGCCGGGTGACGAGCAGAGCGAACTTGGCCCGGCTCGCCTCAACGCTCTCCTCGTCCAGCTTGGCGAAGTGGGTGTTCGCCCAGCGCTCGTTGCCCACCCGGAGGTCGACGATGCCCTGCTCGTAGTTGGCATAGTCGCTCACCGTGTCGGGGAGGAAGCCGAGGTCGAGAGAGCCGAAGACCTGCTCGTCGATGAGCACCTCGTCGTGGGGGACGAGGACCAGCGTGCGCAGCGCCTCCAGGGTGCGGGGGAGCACCTGGGGGTTGGCCCGCTCGCGAGCCACCCTGGCCAGGTAGACCGCGCCGGCATGGCGCAGCCCGAGGTCGATGAAGCAGCGGGCCAGGAAGTACTGCGCCCAGGGGTGGTTCTCGTCGGTGGGCGGGGTTCCCTCGACGTAGGCGTACAGCTTGCGGGCCGCCGACTCCTTCTTGTCGCCGAAGTAGTCCTGGAGCGCCTCGTCGAAGAGCTTCTGGTCCGCCTTCTCCGCCGGAGCCTTGGCCGCCTCGGCGCCGGCCGGCGCGGCGGGCGGCGTCGCGGCCGGCTGGGCGGCGGCGGGCGCCGGGGCAGCGGCCGCCGGGCGGGGGGCGGGCGGGGCCGCCGGGGCGGGGGCGGCCGCCGGCGGCGCGGCCTGGCCGGCCGGTGCCGGTGCGGGCGGCGGCGGTGCCTGCCCCAGCGCCAGCGCGGGGACGAGCCCGAGGACGCACGCCAGCGCGGCTCTGACGTCGGTTCGCCTCATTCCGTGGAGCCGAAGTTGAACGACACCCCGAGCAGGATGACCAAGATGTTCTGCACGCCGCCCGATCCGAAGACGATGTTGTCGGCGACCTCGAGGCGGAAGGAGACGCCCTTGGAGACGTAGAAGCGCCAGCCCACGCCGAGGTCGATGCCGGGGAGGAAGGTGGTGCTCGTCGTCCCGGCGGCGATGTCGTTGGAGATCCGCTGGTTGACCACCGAGATCCCGCCCAGGGCGTAGATCTCGAAGTGGGCCACGCTGCTGTTGAGCCAGGCAAACTTCCCGTAGATCGGGGTCCACATGAAGTCGCTGCCGGCGATCCAGTTGGTCTGGGGGAAGGCGGTGGGATTGACGCCGAAGTCACGCTGCAGCTGCGTGCGCAGGTTGGTGGCCACGTTGTAGGAGTAGAGGAAGCGGCCGATCTGCCAGGCGATGCTGTCCGAGAAGTGGTAGGTGTAGGAGACCTCTCCGCCGATCCCCTTGGTGAACGCGTCGAGCGGGAGGAAGCCCAGCCCGAGCATCAGCTCGCTGTTCATCCGGTAGGCGCGGTCCTGCACGGCCAGCACCACGCCCGGGTTTTCAAGCTCTTCCTGTGCCCGGCCCGCGAGGGGAACCAGGCACACCAGGAGCACGAGAAGTCGTCTCACGCAAGAATCCCTTCTGGGGAGGCACTGCCTCTGGTGTTCATCAGAATCCGACCGCGTTGAAGATGAACGGATAGGTGATGATCACCGAGTTTCCCTTGGCGGGCGGGAACTGCCAGTTGTTGAGCGCCCGGAGGATGCACGTCTCCACCGAGACGTCCTTCAGCGTCGAGCTCTTGGACTTGGAGCTGGTCACCTTGCCGGCGGTGGAGATGTTCCATTCCAGGACCACTTTCCCGGCCAGCCCCGGGGTGTGGAGGAGTGCGGCCTCGTAGCACCGCTGCACCTCGGCCAGGTGCGAGTTGATGACCTTGGCCACCGCCTCCTTGTCGATCTGCCCCTGCGAGCCGATGCTGGTGGCCACCGCCCGGGTCACGCCGGCGCGGACCGGGCCCTTGCCCACGCTGCCCACGCCGAGCGCGCCGATTCCGCCGCCTCCGGCGCCGAGGAGGATCTCCCGTCCGCCTCCCGAGCCCTTGCCCAGGCCGATGCCGGGCACCCCGTTGGTGCTGGCCACCGGCCCCTTCCCCACCAGCCCGCTGAGCTTGAAGGCGGTGTTGTTCCCCCCCGGGCCGATCTTGTTGATCGCCGCGAGCATGGACTTCATCGCCGGCCCGGCGGCGGTGACCTTGGCCAGCGCCTTGGTGACGTCCTTGGGCGGCTCGACCTTGGGAGGCTGAGGAACCGGCTTGGGCAGCGGCTTGACCACCTTCTTCTCCGGCTCCTTCTTGGCCTCCTTCTTGGGCTCTTCCTTCTTCGGCTCCTCCTTCTTCTTCTCCGGCTCCTTCTTCACTTCCTTCTTCGGCGGCGCCATCAGCCGGACGGCCACCGGGTTGAGGTTCTTGGCCGAGAAGTCGGCCAGGTCGTCGAGCTTGGGCCCGAAGAGGATCCAGTAGACGGTGGGAGCGGTGAAGGCGAGGAGCAGGAAGATGAAGAACCAGGGTCGGTTCCGGAGCGGGTTGACGAAGGTGCGCTCCGGCGGCGGGGCGACGAAGGCCAGGCAGGCCATGTCCCCCTCGCGCAGGACGACGGCCGATCCGAGCTGGAGCGAGACACTGCGGCGCCCGCCGGACTTCTCCACCTCGGTGGCGGGCATGGGGACGAAGCTGCCGTCCGACCGGCGCCGCTCCACCTCCGCCCGGGGCGGCACGAAGAGGCGGTAGCCGCCCCCGGAGGACTCGGCCACCGGGAAGCCCTCCGGCAGGGTGAAGCCGTAGAGCGGGAGCATGGCGCTCTCGAGCAGGCCGCCGGTCACCGGCTTGTCCTTCTTGGTCGGCCCGAAGCTCTTCGCCACCTGACGGGCCTCGCCCCAGAAGAGCTCGAAGTAGATGCGCGCCGGGCCTCGCCCGCCCTTGCTCGGGACGGTGAAGGTGCGCGGCGGCCCGGCGCGGACCGGGCCCTGGGGAACCGGGACGCGGCGCGACTCGGCCCGGGCCTGCGGGGGCGCGGGGGGAGGCACCGGGGATGGGCGGGGCTCGTGCGCACGGGCCACCGCCGGGCTGGCCTGGGCCTTGGCCGGGGGCGGCCAGGACGGAGCGCGGTGGAGCGGCTCGTCGAAGGAGTCGAGCTCGGTGGCGCCCGAGTCGACGGCACCCGTCGGCCGGGAGGGATAGGGAGCGGTGGTGGCCAGCTCGGAATCGGGAACCGGCTTCAGCCGGCTCTTGGTGTTCGTCTTCCGGCGGCGCGCCGAGGGCATCGTCCCCGGAGCCGGGGTTCCGCTCGGAGCCCGCCCGTTGGACGCATCCTGGTATGCCTCGGCCGGCGGAGGAGGCGGGGTGGGCGCGGACCGCCGCGGCACCGGCGACTGGACCGGCGCCACCCGCGGGACGGCCCCCGGGGGAGAGCCGCCGAGCAGGGCCGAGACCTCCGGGGGCGGGACGCTCTTGGCCGGCGGCTTCTGGCCGAGCACGCGCGCCTTGAGCACGAAGGGGCCGACCACCACCTCGTCCACGGCGCGGATCTCGCACATGGTGACCTGGTGGCCGTTGACGTACAGGCCGCCGGCCGAGCCGGAGTCCTGCACCGCGGCCTTCCCGTTCTGGAAGTAGAGGACGGCGTGCGAGGGATCGACGGTGGCGTCGTCCAGGCGCAGGTCGGCGTCCGGCGAGCTCCCCAGGGTGTAGGAGCCGGGGACGAAGACCTCGGTGCCCACCAGGAGCCCGTCGCGCAGGATGACCACCTGGAGCACTGCCGGCTGACCGCTCAACGTTCGGTTCCCATTCTCTGTCGGGGAGGGGCGCTACAGCTCGGAGTCGTAGACCACGCCGACGATCTCTTCGCGGAAGCTCTCCCGCTTCTTGATCATCGAGCGCTGCTTCAGCTCCTTGCGATCATAGAGGTACACCGCGCCGGCGGTGTTGCGCTGTCCCTGGATGAGCCGATCGTCGAAGTCGATGCGCGTCGGTCCGCGCTGGCCGGGCGGGGTGGACGCGGTCGCTGCCGGCGAGCCGGGGATGCTCGTCGAGCTGGGGGCCACCGGATCGAACGCGGCGCGCGCCGCCTCCGCCGCCCGGCTGGCGCTGGGCGCCGGCGCCGAGGCCGGCTTCTTCGCCGCCGCCGGGGTCGGCTTGGCGTTCTTCGAGCCGTTCTTCGAGGCGGTGGCCTTGCTCGAGCCGCTCTTCGCCGACTTGCTCGCCGACTTGCCGGTGCTCTTGGAGCTGGACTTGGACGTGCTCTTGGCTGCGGGCTTGGTGGATTTCGAGGCCGGCTTCTTCGTCTGCGTATCGTCGCCGGTGGCTCCGGCGGCGGTGCCGGGCACGGCGATGCAGGCGGCGATCGTGGACACGAGTGCCACCGCGCGGAGAACGGGTCGACCTCGCATGGGACAACCCGCAGCAAATCGCACGGTCTGCGCCTCTGTCAACGCACTGCAACCAGGAATTCCCCAGGCAAATCCATGTGTTCAGCCTGGTGGCGCATGTGCGACGGCGGGCGCCGGCCGCACTGCGTCAGGGGATCCAGTCGCCGTAACCGGCGTCTTGTGCCTCGCCGGAAAAGTTCCCGTACAGCGTGCGTCCCGAGCCGTAGCTCCCGTCGGCGACGAAGGACATGGAGAAGTTTCCCTTGGTCGGCTCGCCGACATTGCCGCCCTGCTCGAGCTGGAGGTCCCCGAGCGACACGTCGGGAAGGGGACGCGGCGGCTCGCCGGCGGCGAGGTGGAGCACGGCCGTCCGCTGGTGGCCGGCGTCGTACTCGCCCTGGAGCGCGAAGTCCTTGCCTGCCTGGAAGTCGAGCCCCTCCAGCGCGATGGAGACGCGGGCCACCAGGTCGATGTCGTTCCCGTTGTTGTTGTAGTAGCTGACCTGGAAGCCCTGGTCGTTGCGGAGGATGTCCACCCGCGAGACGTCGAGGGGGAAGACCTCGCTCATGCTTCCGCCGAGCGAGTTGTCTCCCATGCATCCGGCGGCGAGGGCGATGGTCGCCGCTGCGCCGGCCGCCGCGGCGAGCCGCCTCACGGGTTCTTCTCCACCGCCAGCTTGAGGGCGCCGGTGCCCGGGTCGCGGTAGCCGATGGCCAGCCGGGTGGGGTTGGAGAGGAAGAGGGACTGGGTCTGGAAGCCGCCCTGGGTGTCGACCGTCTCGTCCGACCACGGGCCGGGGACGCCGCCGTAGCGGGTGGAGTTGGAGACCTTGAGCTCGTTGTCCGGCGTGCAGGTGTCCACCGTCTTCCCGGACGTGCTGCTGCAGAAGTAGTGGGCCACCCACGGCTCGTGGGTGTCGGGGTTGATGGCCACCGAGGCGAAGAAGCCTCCGCTGCCCGACCCGAAGACGACCTGGAACACGTTCCAGGAGCTGGTCAGGTTGCAGTTCTTGGACGGCGGGCAGTTCTTGTAGAGCGCCTCCGGGCCGCCGGCGGCGCTGTTCACCGAGGTGACCGCCACCGCATAGCCCTCCACCGGATCGTAGGCCACGGTGGGGCCGTTCTGGGTGTTGAGCACCGTGTTCGCCTCTCCGCTGAGGAGGACGGAGGTGGGGCAGATCCAGGTGCCGCTCTGGCGCTCGTTGAAGTAGAGGTCGCGGGAGATGCTCGTCGCCGGCGGGAACTGGTCGCCCAGGTCGGAGACCAGCACCGGATTTGCGCTCGCCCCGTGGATCATCCGGTTGTGGCTTCCGCGGGAGATGCGCGCGTCGCTGCTGCAGGAGCTGGCCAGCCCGCCCTTCCCCGGGGCGATGAGCTGGTGCGTCCACGACGTCGGACCGCCGAGGGCGAGCTCCAGGTCGGCCCCGCCGTAATCGCCGAGCGGCGAGCTTCCGAAGTGGACGTCCTTGTAGGCCAGGATGGCGCCGTTGTTGCCGTCGAAGAGCAGCGCCGGGAAGAGCCCGACCACCGTCCCGTTGTCGCAGGACGGGTCGCCGCAGGCTGCCTGGCCGGAGGTCTGCACCGCCGTCTCTTCCGTCCAGGTGACCCCGTCCGTGCTGCGGTAGTTCACCACTCCATCGTTCTGGTACCAGAAGGCCTGCGACAGGTCGTAGCCGGGCGCGGTGGTGAAGCCGAGGTAGGCCACCGCCGGCTGGCCGTTGGGCTGGTAGTCGAGGCTGACGCCGACGAAGTTGATCACCGGTCCGTGGGCCTTCTGCGGGGTTCCCGTCACGCCGGCGTTCCACTCCACGTAGTCGATGTCGTAGTTGGTGATGTCCGCCCCGGCGTCGCGCGGCTTGCTGGCGCCGGACTGGTCGGCGCTCTCCTCCACGTAGGCGAAGCCGATGCCTCCGCTCGGGGTGAGCGTCATCTGGAAGGTGGGGATCCGCTCGTAGCCCTGCACCTGGAAGGGAGTGGGGTCGATCGTGTACACGTTGAAGCGCGTCTGGCCGCCGTCGGGAAGGCAGGTGGGGCATCCCGAATCGGAGATGACGCAGTCGGTGCACTCGCCGGTGCATCCGGCGAGCACGGCAGAGACCAGAAGGATCACCCATCCAAGACGCATGCGACCTCCACCACGTCGGAAGCGTTGTATTCTATCCTCGGAAGGCGCTCGCTCCGGCGGCGTTCTCTCGAGGGAAGATGGAAGGAACACCTCCACCCAGGTCGGACGACACCCGCGAGGGTGAGATCACCCGGCGATCTTTCATCCAGCGTGTGAGTTTCTTCGGTGGCAGCATGGTCCTGGTCGGATCGTGCTCGCGCCAGCCGGCTCCGGAGAAGCAGAAGGCCGAGCAGGCGAGCGCGCCGTTCACCACCTCGCACGTCTCGCTCACCGACCCCGAGTACGACGCCATGGCCGCCGCCTGCGAGCGCCTGCTCCCGCGGGACGACGACCCCGGCGCCGCCGACCTGGGAGTCCCCGGCTACGTCGACCGCGCCCTCTCCGACCGGAGGATGAGCCACGTCCGCGACGACTTCGTCCGCGGGCTGCAGGCGCTGATGCAGCGGGCGAAGGCGCTGCATCACAAGGCGTTCCCCGAGCTCGCCCCGGAGCAGCAGGACGCGCTCCTCACCGAGTACAAGAACAGCCCCAAGGGCTCGGGCGAGGGGCACTTCTACGAGCTCCTGGTGGTCCTCACCATGGAGGGCGCCTTCTCCGATCCATCGTACGGCGGGAACCGAGACCGGCGGGGGTGGGCGCTCATCGGCTTCGAGACCAGCGAGCCGCCTCCCGGCTACGACGGCCTGCACACCGGCCACAAGTGCGGGGGCTGACGGGAAGCGATGGCCCTTCCCGAGGTGGACGCGGTGGTGGTGGGCAGCGGCGCCGGCGGCGCGCCGATGGCGCTCCAGCTCGCCCGGGCCGGGCTCCAGGTCGTCCTCCTGGAAAAGGGCCCGGACTACAAGACCAGCGAGTACCTCCACGACGAGGTGGGCATGACTCGCCGGAGCTTCTTCATGCCCCTCCCCTGGGAGGAGCCGCACCTCTACCGGACCGCCCCCGGCGAGAAGTACTCGCACAGCAACGCCGCCTGGACGGCGAACTGCGTCGGCGGCGGCACGGTGCACATGAGCGGCTTCTTCTACCGCTTCAAGCCGATGGACTTCCGGGTCCGCTCGCTCTTCGGTCCCATCGCCGGGAGCACGGTGGCGGACTGGCCCATCTCCTACGCGGACCTGGCGCCCTTCTACGACCAGGCCGAGGCGGAGCTGGGGGTGAGCGGGGTGGCCGTGCCCCATCCCTTCGCCGAGCCGCGGGACCGCCCCTATCCCCTCCCGCCGCTGCGCGAGCATCCCATCGCCCGGGAGATCGACCGGGCGTGCAAGGGGCTCGGCTTCCACTCCACCCCCACCGCCCGGGGCATCATCAGCCGCGCCTACCGGGGCCGGAACCCGTGCGCCTACTGCGCCCTGTGCGGCTCCTACGGCTGCGAGGTGGACGCCAAGTCCAGCACCCAGGCCGCCCTCCTCCCGGCGATGCTCGCCACCGGCAAGGTCGACCTGCGCCCGTGCTGCATGGCGCGCGAGGTCACCGTCGCGCCGGACGGGCGAGCGCGGGGCGTGGTCTACCTCGACGCCCGCGGCGTGCCCCAGGAGCAGCCAGCGAAGCTGGTGGTCGTCTCCTGCACGGCGGTGGAGAGCGCGCGACTCCTCCTCAACTCCCGCTCGGCGCGTTTCCCCAAGGGGCTGGCCAACGGCTCGGGGCTGGTGGGCAAGAACCTCATGTTCAGCGGCTTCGGCCGCTCGCGAGCCATCTTCCGCATCTCCACCCGGAAGGCCACCTGGCCCTGGCTCGATGATCCGGCGCCCTTCGTGCAGCGCAGCCTGCAGGATTTCTACGCCATGCCCGACGACCGGCACGGGTTCCGGAAGGGCGGGACGCTGGGGTTCATCTGGGAGCATCCCAACCCCATCGCCGCCGCCTCGGAGCTGGCCGGCACCGGCGAGAAGGGAGTCTTCGGCAAGGCGCTCAAGGAGAAGATCCGGGCCTACCGGGACAGCAAGATCCTCCAGTTCGAGACCTATGCCGAGTACCTCCCCACGCCGAGCACCGAGGTCACCGTCGACCCGAGCGTGACCGACAAGTACGGCATCCCGGTGGCGGCCATCACCACCGTGCGCCATCCGGTGGACTACAAGGTGGTCACCTTCCTGGTGGAGCGGGGCGAGGAGATCCTCCGGGCGATGAATCCGGACGAGGTGACCCGCATCAACCAGTACGGCGAGACGACCATCCTCCAGTGCGGCACCTGCCGCTTCGGCACCGACCCGGCGGCGAGCGTGCTCGACCCCGAGTGCCGCTCCCACGAGGTCCCCAACCTCTACGTGGTCGACGGCAGCTTCATGCCCTCCAGCGGCGGCGTCCCCCTCACCCTGACCATCGCGGCCAACTCCTACCGGGTGGCGGACCGGCTGGTCCGGCGCCTGAAGCGTGACGGGACGGCGGCGCTCCGGCGCCCGGGCTGAGAGCCGGAAGGCCCCCCGGGCAGCTCCGGTCCCCGAGGTCCTGGCGGGCGGGGCTCGCCGGCGCTAGGGTGCCCGCCCCGGATGCGCGGCGCTGCCCTCCTCGTCACGCTGCTCCTGGCCGGCTGTGCGCCCACTCCCGTCGATTCGCCGACGCTGCAGCTCCCGTTCACCACCAGCGCCTCGGCGCCGCTGTCCTTCCTCGGGACGGTGCAGGTGGGCACGCACCGGATCCTCGGCTTCGGCGTGATGAACCTGGGGAACCAGGCGCTGGTCGTCGAGGCGGTCAGCTACGCCGGCGATCCGGAGATGGCGCTCGCCCCCGGTCCGAGCTCGGCCCTCCCGGCCAGCGTCGCCTTCAACCAGGAGCTGGACGTCTTCGTGACCTGCTCGCCGCAGGCCGCCGCCACCTACACCGGGACGGTGACCATCGTCAGCAACGCGGTCAACACGCCCACCGCCTCCGTCTACCTGGCCTGCACCGGATCGCAGTGAGCGGCCCCCTGGCGTCACGGGGCCAGCGGGGTGACGTCCACCTTCATCGTGTACGAGGCCTGGGTGGTCGCCTGGAAGGTGACCAGGTGGTAGCCGGCGACGTTGAGCTGGGCCTGGCGCGAGAAGATGCCGGTGGCCTCGGCCTCGGCGGCCACGTCCTGGCCGTCGACGTCGGCGCGGACATCGGAGGTGCACCCGGGCTCCCACCAGACGATGGAGAAGAGCCCCCCGGCGGCGGTGAGGTTCTCGAAGTAGAAGCTCACCTTGATGTCGCTCGGAGCCACCGTCTGGACGGCGAACCGGCCGCTGCCGGGAAGGTTGCCCTGGATGTAGCTCTCTGCTCCGAGCAGACAGCTCGCGTATCCGTCGCACACCGGCCAGCTGTCGCTGCAGGTGTCGAGCACGCGCGCGCCGATGAAATCGTCCTTCGCTCCACCGCAGCCGCCGAGCACCCACATCGACAGTGCCAGAACCACCCCGGACGCCGTCTGGCGAGGCCAGCAGCGGGCTGGTAGCGTTTTACTCATGAACATGCGCGCGTTTTTCCTCTGCACGATGGTAGCAGCGGCCCTCGCCGGATGCGGAAGCGGCACCGATGTGCCCACCGCGCCGACGCTGAAGACGGACATCCAGGGCACGCTCTACCCGGCCAACGGGACCAGCGTGTACTCCAACACCGCCCCGGTGGTGAAGAGCGAGGCCGGCACGACGGCCTACGGCACGCTGCAGGTGCAGAACATCGGCAGCCAGCCCCTGACGGTGAGCGCGGTCACGCTCACTCCCGCATCCGGGACGCCGGGCAACGTCTTCGCCCTGACCGCCGGCGTGACCAGCGCGCTCCCCAAGACCATCGCCTACAACGACATCTGGCCGGTCTCGCTGCAGTGCTCGTCGACCACCGCCGGGACGACCTTCACCGCCACGCTGAGCGTCACCTCCAACGACGCGCACAGCCCGTTCACCATCTCGGTGGAGTGCACCTTCTACTGAGAGCGCGGCGCGCACGTCCCTCGCCTCACTGGTAGGTGAACTGACAGGGCGAGGGGCAGGTGAAGGAGCCGCCGCCGTTGGGCGTGAAGCTGTACGGGTAGGCCCCGGTCCCCATGGTGATGGTGTACGGCACCAGCTGCCACGCCGTCCGGTTGACGGGAAAGACGTTCATCACGAAGTAGGTGCCGGGCAGGCTGACGAAGCGCTGCTCGAAGCAGTGGCAGCCGTAGGGGCGGACGGTGGTGACCACGTTGCCCCCCACCACCTGGCGGTCGTAGACCGGCTCCAGGGGGATGGCGTTGGAGGTGTTCCACCAGTCGGACAGCGCGTCGCTGGTGTAGAAGAGCCCGAGCTGCCCGCCGGAGTACTTGGGGCTGGTGACCATGGCGTAGCAGGGCGGCGCTCCGGTGCCCGCGTCCGGCGTGTTGTCGCAGAACTGGAGGGTGAAGCCGAGGTCGTAGCTCGGGTCGGTGCCGGTTCCCACCGGCACGGTGTAGCTGAGCGACCAGGCCTCATCGAGCATCGTCGCCGGGAGCAGGATGCGGTAGCTGTCCAGGTCGTCGCCCCGGCCGTCGTAGTCGTCGGGCGTGACGATGGGCTGGGCCGGCGCCGGATCGCGGAGGATGCCCGGCCCGAAGCTCAGGTAGCTCCCGGCGATGGTCAGACTCCCGCCGGTCATGTCCGCCGCGCGCTGAGGGTCGGGAACGGCCTCGAGCGGATCCGGCTCGGCCAGGTGCTGGACGGTGAGGGTGTAGTCCTTGTCGTCCGCCCAGTAGCCCTCGTTCTGGGTGAGGTCGCCGAGCGGCTGGAGGCGGAAGTAGTAGGTGATGGCCGCGGCGCTGGGCGGGACCTGGAGCATGGCCTCGAAGTTGCGCAGGTTGGGGAACTGCTGGACGCCGCTGACCGGGAGAGGCTCGGCGCGGAACGACTCCAGGCACTTGGGGGGAGACTCGCTGCAGGCGCCGGTCGCCACCGACCGGCCGACCGAGCCCGGCGCCCCGTTCATCGGGCAGACGCCGGCGTCCGGGTCCAGGCACGCCGCGGTGGTGGCCACCTGGGTATAGACGGAGAGCCGCCGGGAGGGATTGGTGGGGAGCTCGGGGAACCGCGCCGGACCGGTCCCGGGCACGAGCGTGTAGTGGAGGATGCTCGGGCCGGCGCCGGCGGTCACGGTGACCGAGTACCAGTCCTCGTCGCCGCGGTAGCTGGTCCGCCCCACCACCTGGGCGCTCGCGCCGATGCCGAGGCCGCTGGAAAGTGGGTAGGCGGTGGCGAAGGTGTTGTTGTAGGGCGCCGTGGTGCCCTCGCTCGGATCCTGCAGGGGGACGACGATGATCTGAAGGAGGTACTTGAAGTTCAGGTCGCCGGGCACGTTCCCCACGGTGTTGATGTCGCGATAGCCCTGGACCTGGATGGTGTAGTTGCCGGACATCTGGAGCAACTCGGCGGTGGCGATGGAGACGAGGTTGGCGCTGTACTGCGAGCCGGGCGGCGCGTCGCCCTCGGCCACCTGC
>DASPUU010000263.1:0-16242 GCA_035622755.1 Myxococcaceae bacterium | reverse complement strand
CGCTGCAGCGCGACCTGCCCTACCTCCAGTCGGTGACCTGCCCCTGCGGCCGGCACCCGGCCACCCAGTGGTCGGCGGCCATCACCGCCGAGGAGCTGGCCGCGGCGCTCGGCCGCGACGCCCACGGGGAGCCCCGGGTCCAGAGCCGGACCGCCACCGGGCGGGTGCGGCGGCTGCAGCTCGGCTCGTGGAGCGTCGACGGCGTCGAGTTCCGCCAGCGGCTCGGCTACGAGCGCGTCCGCTCGCTGCTCTTCGACGTGGCGCCGGACGGGAAGGGCGGGGTCCTCCTCACCGGCCGCGGTTTCGGCCACGGCGCCGGGCTCTGCCAGTGGGGAGCGAAGCTCATGGCCGACGCCGGGAAGGACTACCGGGAGATCCTCCTCCACTATTACCCCGGCACCGAGCTCCAGACGCTGTACTAGGTTCGCGTTCCCTCCCGTCTCTCCGGAGCTAATGGACATGGTCGTCGGCTTCTTCGCTCCGTGGATCGTCGATGCGGCCGTGCTCGCGCTGCACCTCGTGCTGCCCGCGCGCCGGGTGACCGGGTACGTGCGCGGAGCGGACGGGAGGCCGCTCGCCTACCGGCTCAACGGGCCGCTGGTCCTGGCCGCCGTGCTCGTGCTCTTTGCCGGAGCGACCGGCCTCGGTCTGATTCGGGCCGACTTCTTCTGGGAGCACCGGTGGGAGGGTCTGGCCGGCGCGTGCACCCTGGGCGTCCTCTTCACCCTGGTGACCGTCATCGGAGCGCAGCCGAGGGGCAGCTCGCTCGCCCGGGATCTCTACCTCGGCCGGCGCGAGAATCCGCAGTGGCCCGGCGGGGAGGGGGGCCCGCGCGCCGATGCCAAGATGGTCCTCTACCTCATCGGGGCGGTGCAGCTCGAGCTGAACGTCCTGTCCTTCGCCGCCCACCACCTCGTCGCCTACCGCGGCGAGGCGTCGCCCGGCGTCGTCCTCTACGCGGCGCTCTTCTCCTTCTTCGTCTGTGACTACCTCGTCTTCGAGGAGGTTCACCTCTACACCTACGACCTCATCGCCGAGCGCGTCGGCTTCAAGCTCGGCTGGGGGTGCATCGCCTTCTATCCGTACTTCTACAGCGTCGGATTGTGGGCGGTGGCCAGCTGGCCGGATCCGCACACCCCGGCCTGGCTGCTGGCCGTCGACACGCTCGTCTTCCTCGCCGGCTGGGTGCTCTCGCGCGGCGCGAATCTGCAGAAGTACCTCTTCAAGCGGGATCCGGGGGCGAAGCTCCTCGGTCTCCTGGCCCCGCGCGCCCTCTCGGGCGACGGACCGCAGCGGATCCTGTGCAGCGGGTTCTGGGGGGTGTCGCGGCACGTCAACTACCTGGGCGAGATCCTCATGGCCCTCGGGCTGACCCTGGTGCTGGGGTGGCCGCTCTCGCCCTGGCCGTGGCTCTACCCGCTCTACTACGTCGCGCTGCTCGTGCCGCGTCAGGCAGATGACGATCGGCGCTGCGCGCGGAAGTACGGCGCGCTCTGGACCGAGTACTGCCGGCGCGTCCCGTACCGGATCGTCCCCGGCGTCTATTGAACCCTAGACCACCGGAAAACGAGGCGGGCGGGATGCTGTCCCTGGAGGAGATTCTGGCGGAGCGCTTCGAGCTCGAGGACCCGGAGCTGGTGGCTGCCTTCGACGAGCTTCCGCTCTGGTCGGCGCCCTTCGGCCTCCTCCTCCTGGACACGGTGCGGCTTCGCCCTGGCCTCCGCGTCCTGGACATCGGCCCCGGGTCGGGATTCCCCCTCCTCGAGCTGGCCCAGCGCCTCGGTCCGGAGGCGTCGCTGGTGGGGCTCGATCCCTGGCGGTCGGCGGCCGAGCGGGCGCGCCTCAAGGCACGCTTCTACCGCATCGCCAACGCCGAGCTGGTGGAAGGCGTGGCCGAGCGGATGCCCTTCCCGGACGGCCACTTCGACCTCATCGTGTCCAACAACGGCCTGAACAACGTCGCTGACCCGGAGCAGGCGCTGGCCGAGTGCGTCCGGGTGAGCAAGCCCGGCGCGCAGCTGGTCTTCACCGCCAACCTGCCGGGCACCATGCGCTCCTTCTACGACGCCTTCGCCGAGGTGCTCCGCGACCGCGGCGCCACGGACCGCCTCCCCGCCCTGGCCGCGCACATCGGCGGCAAGCGACCGACCCGCGCCGAGTGGGAGGCGCGCCTCCGGACCGCCGGGCTGACCCTGGGCCGCGTCCTCGAGTCCAGCTTCACCTGGCGCTTCGCCAGCGGCCGCGCCCTGTTCCGGCACGGCTTCATCCGCCTCGGCTTCCTCGATGCCTGGAAGGCCATCCCGCACCCGGCCGACGCGATCGGGGTCCTGGGCGAGCTGGAGCGACGGCTGGACCGGATGGCCGAGGAGCGAGGCGAGATTGCCCTGGAGATCCCCTTCGCCTGCTACGACTGCGGGCGGTAGAGCCGTACCCCACCCACCGTTCGCCGTGGCACTCGCCGACTACGACTACGCGCTTCCACCGGAGGCCATCGCCCAGTTCCCCCTCCCCGAGCGAGACGCGTCCCGCCTCCTCGTCCTCGACCGGCGGACCGGACGGGTCGCCCACCGGGGGATCTCCGAGCTTCCCGAGCTCCTCCGCCCGGGCGACCTCCTCGTCCTCAACGAGAGCCGCGTCATCCCCGCCCGGCTGGTGGGGCGCAAGCGGATGACCGGTGGGCGAGCCGAGCTCCTGCTCGTCCACCCGGCCGATGGGACCCCGGTGGCCACCGCGCTGGCCGAGCCGCCCGCCGCCCATCCGTGGCTCTGCCTGGGCCAGGCCAGCAAGGGGCTGACTCCGGGGGTGGAGCTGGGCTTCGGCGAGGCGCTGACGGCGAGGGTCGAGGAGCGGCTCGGGGAGGGAGAGTTCCGGGTGGTCTTCGACGGCCCGGGCACGCTCGGGGAGAGGGTGGCCGCCGCCGGGCTTCTCCCGCTCCCGCCCTACATCTCCCGCCCCCCGACCGCGGACGACGCCGAGCGGTACCAGACCATCTATGCGCGCGTCCCGGGGAGCGTGGCTGCCCCCACCGCAGGCCTCCACCTCACCCCGCGCCTGCTCGAGCGGCTCGCCGGACGAGGCATCACCACCGCCAGGCTCACCCTCGACGTCGGCCCGGGGACGTTCCTTCCGGTTCGCTCCCCGGACGAGTCGCTCCACCGCATGCACCCCGAGCCCTTCGACATTCCCGGGGCGACCGCGGCCGCCATCGGCCGGGCACGCGCCGAGGGACGCCGGGTGGTGGCGGTGGGCACCACCGTGGTGCGCGCGCTGGAGTCGACCGCCGCCCGCGGCCCGGTCCTGGCCGGCGCCGGCCGGACCGATCTCTTCATCCGCCCCGGCCACCGGTTCCGGGCCGTCGACGCGCTGCTCACCAACTTCCATCTCCCGCGCTCGACTCTGCTCATGCTCGTCTCCGCCTTCGCCGGCCGGGAGCAGGTGCTGGCCGCCTACCGGACGGCGGTGGAGGCCGGCTACCGCTTCTTCTCCTACGGCGACGCGATGCTCGTGGAGGACGGCCGGTGAGCGAGCCTTTCCGGTTCGAGGTGCTGGCGACCGACGCCGCGTCCTCCGCCCGGCGCGGGCGCATGCACACTCCCCACGGCGTGGTGGAGACCCCGGTCTTCACCCCGGTGGGCACCCTGGGGACGGTCAAGGCGGTGGGACAGGACGACCTCCAGGCCCTCGGGGCGGAGCTGGTCCTGGCCAACACCTACCACCTCATGCTCCGGCCGGGAGAGGAGCTGGTGCGAGCGCTGGGCGGGCTCCATCGCTTCATGGCCTGGCCCCGCGCGCTGATCACCGACAGCGGCGGCTTCCAGGTCTTCAGCCTCGCGCCGCGGCGGAAGATCACCGAGCAGGGGGTGGAGTTTCGCTCGCACCTCGACGGGAGCCTGCACCTGCTCACCCCCGAGCGCTCCATTGCCATCCAGGAGGCGCTGGGGGCCGACGTGATCATGGCCTTCGACGAGTGCCCGCCTTCCACGGCCGAGCGCCCGGTGGTGGAGACCGCCCTGGCGCGGACGACGGCCTGGCTGCACCGCTCGGCGGCGGCGTGGACGCGGGGAGCGAGCGCGCTCTTCGGCATCGTCCAGGGCGGGCTCGACCTCACCCTCCGGCGCCGCCACCTGGACGAGGTGTGCGCGGTGGACCTGCCTGGCTACGCGCTCGGGGGGTACTCGGTGGGCGAGTCCCCGGAGGCGATGCGCGCCTCCGTCGCCGAGGTGGCCCCCCTCCTTCCCCGAGACCGGCCCCGCTACCTCATGGGGGTCGGCACGCCGGTGGACCTGGTCCGCGCCGTCGCCGCCGGGGTGGACATGTTCGACTGCGTGCTCCCCACGCGCTGCGCCCGCAACGGGCTCCTCTTCACCTCGGAAGGAAGGCTGGTCATCCGCAACGCCACCTACGCCCGCGACGAGCGGCCGGTCGATGGGGCCTGCGGTTGCTACACCTGCCGGACGCACTCCCGCGCCTACCTGCGGCACCTCTACGCCACCGGCGAGGTGCTCGCCCTCCGGCTCAACACCCTGCACAACCTCCACCACTACCTGGAATTGATGCGGCGAGCCCGCCAGGCCATCTCCGAGGGTGGCTTCCTGGCCTTTGCCCGCGAGGTCGAGGCGAGGGAGGGGGGCGACGCGGCGCCGCCATGAGCGGCCGGCGGGAGCGCTTCAGCGGGCCGTCGCTGCCTCGTCCGGAATGTCCAGCGGGTCCCCGGTGCGGTGGTCCTCGATCTGGAAGCGCAGGAAGGAATGGACGGCGTCCTGGACCCGGGCGTCGGAGGTGGCGATCACCACCCGGGCGCCGGCGGGGGTCTCCTCGAAGTGGTAACGGATGGCCTTTCGCCGGCGGACCATCTCCGGGACGCCGGGCGGAACCCGGGCGTGGATCTCTCCCGGGAGCGCGAAGTCCCCCCTGGCGAAGGCGCCGGCCACGTGGGCGAGATGGGCACGGATGGCGCTCACCGTCGCCCCGTCCTCCGCATCGCTGGCCGTCACGACGATGACCCCGCCCTGGCGGGTGAGCAGGAAGTGGTGGACGGTCGCCTTCTGCGAGAAGCCCATGGCCACTTCCCCGCGCGCGTCCACCTCGGCGAAGTGGGAGGCGGCGGACCCGGCATGGGCCGCGTGGTCGGGGCATCCCGGCGGCGGCGCAGCGCTCTCGGATGCGTGGGCGCGGGCCGGCGCGGCGAGCGCCGAGAGGACGAGCATCGAGCTCCACCACCTCATGACCGGATCCTCCTGTGCCGAGCAACCGAACCACGACGGCCTCCGGCTCCCGGAGCGGGCGCCAGCCTGGCGGCGAACGCCTCGAGCAGGCTGGCCGGGCGGCCGTCGGCGGTCCGCGAGAGGCGCTCGTCCCAGTCGGCGAGCGTCGCCACCAGCGCGGCCCGGAGCTGCCCGAGGCGGGCCATCTCCTCGTCGAGCGCGCGCAGCTTCTCCGCCGCCAGGGCGCGCACCTGGTGGCAGGGGGGACGTCCGCGGGCACGCTCGCGCAGCACCGAGGCCAGCTCTTCGAGGGTGAACCCGAGCCAGAGGGCGGAACGCACGACCTGGACACGCTGCTCGGCGTCGGGGGTGAAGAGCCGGTAGCCGGCGGCCGACCGCGGCGCCCGCGGGAGCAATCCCTTGCGCTCGTAGTGGCGCAGCGTATCCGGGCTCACGCGCGCGCGCCGGGCCACGTCGCCGATGCGGAGGGTGGGGTGGGGGGTCATGGTGCGTGCGAGTCTGCACCCTGGAACGCGTTCCAGGGTCAATGCCCGCCCGTTTGAGGCTGATCCCGGAGCGTGCGGCGGCCCGGTCGCTCGCCCGGCCCGGAGTGCCCGCCGCGACGAGATTCCGGAGTCCCCCCGGGGGCTTGTCTCCTGCCTGAACGGAAATTCAGGGCAACGGTTCTGATCGCCGTCTGATCGCGTGCAAGGCACGCACCGGCTGGCGGTCCCGCGCCTTGTGCCGGGCTTCCCGCTCCGGTAAACGCTCCCCCGCCTTTGTCCCCGGGGGATCTCTCCCCGGGAGGAGACACGCCACCGTGCACCACGACTTCGCGCTCCTCGCCCAGGTGGGTGGAGCGCAGGGCAACTTCATGACGACCATCCTCTTCTTCGGGGGGATGCTGGCCATCATGTACTTCCTCATGATCCGGCCGCAGCAGAAGCAGGCGCGCCAGCACAACACGCTCCTCGCCGGCCTGAAGAAGGGCGACTCGGTCTTCACCCAGGGGGGGCTGATCGGGAAGATCGCCGAG
Source organism: Myxococcaceae bacterium (assembly GCA_035622755.1). Classification (GTDB taxonomy): domain Bacteria; phylum Myxococcota; class Myxococcia; order Myxococcales; family Myxococcaceae; genus JADGRA01. The sequence goes on along the minus strand of DASPUU010000263.1, from coordinate 10,002 downwards.
GTGACGGACAAGGAAGTCCGCCTGGAGATCTCCCCCGGGGTGAAGATCCGCCTGAAGAAGAGCTCCATCCAGGGGCTGGAGTCGTCCGGCGGCGAGCCGGCCAAGGCCGAGGACCGGAAGGAGGAGAAGTGAGCGAGCGCAGCTGGTGGGGGCGGGTGTTCCTCATCCTCCTCGTCACGCTCGGCTCGGCCTGGTACCTGGTGCCCAGCTACTTCTCCTTCTTCGTCCTCCCCCGCGCGCAGCGGAACGATCTGAAGCTGCTGGCGGAGCGGCTTCCCCCCTGGGCCCGCTTCCCCGCCCACCGGCTCAACCTCGGGCTCGACCTCCAGGGCGGCATCCACATGGTGATGCAGGTGGATACCCGCACCGCCCTCCAGAAGCGGGTCGAGCGCCGCGGGATCCAGATCGCCAACTACTTCCGCGACAAGGGTCTCCCGGTGACCGTGGATGCGGACCGCGCCAAGCTGCAGCTCACCCTGTCGGCCAGGGATGCCGCCGACATGGACGCGGTGCAGAAGGAGATCCGGGGCTTCGAGGACTTCACCATCGTCTCCCGCGACGGGTCGAACCTGGTCATCGCCCTGAAGGACGCCCAGGTGGCGCGCTTCAAGGAGGAGTCGGTCGACCAGGCGATGCTCGTCATCCGCCGGCGCATCGACAAGTGGGGCGTGGCCGAGGTCGACGTGCGCAAGCTGGGCACGGACTCCATCCAGATCTCGCTCCCCGGCCGCCAGGATCCGGAGCAGGCCAAGGAGCTCATCGGCACCACCGCCCAGCTCGAGTTCCGGATGGTGGACGACGCCAACCCCTACTTCCGCCAGCTCCTCACCGAGACTCCGCCGCCGGCCGGCTCGGGCATCGCCCTCACCCAGGCCGAGGGCTTCGACCAGCTCCAGGGGCCCGATCGCGACGCCCTGCTCGCCTACGCCCGGACGCGGACGCCGGCCTCGCGCGAGGTGCTCCTCGAGTGCGTCGCCTCCAAGGTCAAGAAGGGGGCCTGCGACGCCTACCGCAGCTACCTCCTGGACCGCGCCGTGCCGCTCACCGGCGAGAGCCTGGCCGGGGCGGACGCCTCCCAGGGCCAGCTCGGCGAGTGGGAGGTGAACCTCTCCTTCGACACGCAAGGGGGGCTCGAGTTCGGCCGGCTCACCGGCGAGAACGTCGGCAAGCGGATGGCCATCGTCCTCGACGAGAACGTCAACTCCGCCCCGCGCATCAACGAGAAGATCCCCAACGGCCGCGCCCGCATCACCCTCGGGCGGGGCGGGAGCAAGTCCTTCGACGAGCTCCGCCAGGAGGCCTTCAACCTGGCCCTGGTGCTCAAGGCCGGAGCGCTCCCGGCGCCGGTGACGGTGGGGGAGATCCGCCAGGTGGGCGCCTCGCTCGGCGACGAGCTGATCCGCAAGGGCAGCCTGGCCGCGGTGGTCGGGCTGACCCTGGTGGTGGTGTTCATGGCCGTCTACTACAAGCTGGCCGGCCTCATCGCCGACGCGGCGCTCCTCCTCAACGGGCTCCTCATCCTCGCCGGGCTGGCGCTGTTCAACGCCACCCTCACCCTGCCGGGCATCGCCGGCTTCGTGCTCACCCTGGGAATCGCCGTCGACGCCAACGTGCTCATCAACGAGCGCATCCGGGAGGAGCTGCGCAATGGCCGGGGCGCCCGGGCGGCGGTCGACCAGGGGTACGACCGCGCCTTCTGGACCATCTTCGATGCCCACGTCACCACGCTCATCGCCGGGGTCATCCTCCTCGCCACCGGCACCGGGCCGGTCCGGGGCTTCGCCACCACGCTGATCATCGGCATCCTGGCCTCGCTCTTCACCTCCATCGTCGTCACCCGGACGATCACCACCTACCTGGTACACTGGCGGAACGCCCAGACGGTCTCGGTCTGAAGCGATGCAGATCCTCAAGCACAAGACGCACATCGACTTCATCGGCAAGCGGCGGCCGGCGGTGTTCATCTCCACCGTGCTCAACCTGGCCATCGTCGTCGGCATCTTCACCGTGGGGTTCAACTTCGGCGTCGACTTCGCCGGGGGCACGGTGGTGGAGCTGAAGTTCGATCACTCCATCCGCGCCGACGAGGTGCGGGCCCGCGCCGAGGCGGCCGGCCTCAAGGACATCAGCGTCCAGGGAATCGGCGCCGCCAGCGAGAACAGCTTCCTCCTCCGGCTCGGGGGCACCACCCAGCTCACCCCGGAGAACTCCCAGGCCGCGCTGCAGGCCATCGAGGGCCTGGGCAAGACGAGCAACTTCGTCGCCGACGTGGAGAACGGCCTGATCAACTTCCGCAGCGCCGAGAAGCTGAATCCGGAAACGGTGCGCCGCGCCGTCGGCTCGGCCGGGCTGGGGGTGAAGGAGGTGCGCGATCTCGGCCCCGCCCAGGGCGGAGGCCAGGACTACCAGATCGTCGCCTCGGGCATGGCCGACCGGATCACCCAGGGGATCGGCAAGGGCCTGACCCACCCGGACTTCACCGTCCAGCGCATCGACTACGTCGGCCCCCAGGTGGGCAACCAGCTGCGCAACAAGGGCATCGCCGCGCTGCTCTACTCGATGGCGGCCATCCTGCTCTACGTCGCCTTCCGCTTCGAGCTGAAGTTCGCGCCGGGCGCGGTGCTGGCCATGGTCCACGACGTGATCATGGTCGCCGGCTACTACCTGGTCTCCCGGCGCGAGTTCAACCTCACCTCCATCGCCGCCCTGCTCACCATCACCGGGTACTCGATCAACGACACCATCGTCATCTACGACCGGATCCGCGAGGAGATGGCCCGCTACAAGGGCAAGCCGCTTCCGGAGATCATCAACATCGCCGTCAACGAGACGCTCTCCCGGACCATCCTCACCGGCGGCGTCACCGCCCTGAGCCTGGTCGGACTGCTCGTCTTCGGGGTGGGGGAGATCTGGGACTTCGCCATGGCCATGCTGGTGGGCATCATCGTCGGGACCTACTCCTCGGTGTACATCGCCAGCCCGCTCACCATCTGGCTCGACCAGCGCGCCGCCGCGCGCGAGCGCGAGGCGAAGCAGGGCGGGGTGAAGGCGCGCGCCGTGTAGCGCCGGGGCACCCCGTCTGCTGTCAGACCGGCTGGCTATCTCTCCCGGGGAGAAGGAGAGGGCCACACCCGACTGCGCTGGATCCTGCCGAGTCTCGATGCCGCCCAGGCGGAACGGCTGGCAGCCGCGCTGTCCATCGACTCGCTGGCGGCGCGGGTCCTGGTCGCCCGCGGCCTCGGTGACCCGGCGGCGGCGGCTCACTTCCTCTCCGACGCGCTCGGCGATCTGCCCGATCCCTTCACCATGCTCGGGATGCGCCCCGCCGTCGACCGGCTGGCGCGCGCGGTGCGGAGCGGCGAGCGGGTGACGCTGTACGGGGACTACGACGTCGACGGGGTGTGCTCCACCGCGCTGCTCTCGCTCTTTCTCGAGGCCTGCGGCGCCCGGGTGGCCACCGCCATCCCGCACCGCCTCCGCGACGGGTACGGGCTGAACCACGGGGCGGTGGAGCGCATCGCCGGCGACGGCACCCGGGTCCTGGTCACGCTCGACTGCGGCATCACCGCCGCGGCCGAGGTGGCCCGGGCGCGCGACCTGGGGCTGGACGTGGTGGTGGTCGACCATCACACCGTCCCGGCCGTCCTTCCCCCGGCGCTGGCGGTGCTCAACCCGCACCAGGAGGGCTGCGGCTACCCCACCCGCCACCTCTGCGCGGCGGGCGTGGCCTTTGCCCTGTGCATGGCCCTCCGCCGGGCGCTGCGCGAGGCCGGCCAGTTCCGCGGCCGGGCCGAGCCCAACCTCCGTGCCCTGCTCGACCTGGTGGCCCTGGCCACCGTGGCCGACGTCGTGCCGCTCACCGGCGCCAACCGCATCCTGGTCCGGCACGGCCTGCACGCCCTCACCCGCGCGGAGCGTCCCGGCATCCGGGCGCTGAAGGAGGTCGCCGGGATGGCGGCCGGCGCGGCGGTGACCAGCGGGCTGGTCGGGTTCCGGCTCGGCCCGCGCATCAACGCCGCCGGGCGGCTCGACGACGCCAGCGTCGGGCTCCAGCTCCTCCGGGCGCCGGGCCTGGACGAGGCGCGGCCGCTGGCCCGGGCGCTGGACGCCTCCAACCAGGAGCGCCAGCTCCTCGAGCAGAAGATCCTCGCCTCGGCGCTCGAGCAGGCGGAGACCCGGGGCCCGGAGCGCGGCCTCGTCCTCTGGGGGGAGGACTGGCATCCGGGGGTGGTGGGCATCGTCGCCGCCCGGGTGGTGGACCGGCTCCACCGGCCGGTGGTCGTGGTCGGCGTCCAGGAAGGGGTGGGGAAGGGGAGCGCGCGCAGCATCGAGCGCTTTCATCTGGTCGAGGCGCTCGGCCGCTGCGCCGAGCACCTCACCCGCTACGGGGGGCACCGCGCCGCCGCCGGCGTGACGCTGGAGGCTCGCCTCCTGCCCGCCTTCCGCGAGGCGTTCGCCCGCGTCGCCTCCGAGGTGCTCACCGCCGAGGACCTCGAGCGACGCTGCCAGGTCGACGCGGTGGTGGACCCGGAGGAGCTCACCGAGGGCGCGGTCCAGGGGCTGGCCGCCCTCGGCCCCTTCGGCCAGGGAAACCCGGAGCCGGTGCTCATCGCCCGGGGGCTCGCCGCGCGGGCCCGGGTGCTGGCGGCGAAGCGGGGCGGCGCCGGGCACCTCAAGCTCGTGCTCCCCGACGCGCCTCGCCTGGACGCCATCGGCTTCGGGATGGCGGAGCGGGCCGGCGAGACGCGGGGGCGGGTGGACCTCGCCTTCCAGGCGACGGTGGACGAGTTCCGCGGCCAGCGACGGGTGGCCCTCCGCCTCAAGGACCTGCGCGCCGCCTCCTGAGGTTCTCCCGGGCGGCGAGGTCGTCTATGTTCCGCCGCCCCTATGTCCGTCCCGTTCATCACCCAGGTGAAGCGCACCCACAGCTGCGGCCAGCTCACCGCCGCCGACATCGGCCAGGAGGTCGTCCTCTTCGGATGGGTCCAGAACCGCCGGGACCACGGCGGGGCGGTGTTCATCGACCTGCGCGACCGCGAGGGGCTGACCCAGGTGGTCTTCCAGCCGGACATCGACCCCGAGGCGCACACCCTGGCCGGGTCGCTCCGGCTGGAGTGGTGCATCGGCATCCGGGGCCGGGTCGTCTCCCGGGGCGCCAACGTCAACCCCAAGATGAAGACCGGGGAGATCGAGGTCCGCGCCACCGACCTCACCGTCTTCAACCGGAGCGAGCCGGTCCCCTTCGCCATCGAGGACACGGTGGACACCGCCGAGGACAAGCGGCTGGTGCATCGTTACCTCGACCTGCGCCGCCGCCCGCTGCAGCAGACCTTCATCCAGCGCAGCCGGATGAATTCGGTGACCCGCACCTACTTGGTGGAGCAGGGGTTCCTCGAACTGGAGACGCCCTTCATCGGCCGGTACACGCCGGGCGGGGCCCGCAACTTCCTCGTCCCCAGCCGGACCAACCCGGGGAAGTTCTACGCGCTGGCGGAGAGCCCGCAGCTCTACAAGCAGCTGTTCATGGTGGCCGGCTTCGACCGCTACTTCCAGATCGTCAAGTGCTTCCGCGACGAGGATCTCCGCCTCGACCGGCAGCCGGAGTTCACCCAGGTGGATCTGGAGATGAGCTTCGTCTCCCAGGACGACGTCTTCGCGGTGGTGGAGGGGCTGCTCCAGCGCCTGTGGAGCCGCGTGCTGGGGGTGGAGCTGTCCATCCCCTTCCCCCGCCTGGCCTACGACGACTCGATGCGGCGCTTCGGCAACGACAAGCCGGACCTCCGCTTCGGGCTGGAGCACGTGGACCTCACCGAGGTGGTGCGGAGCCACGGCGCCGCCGGGGGCGTGCCCATGCTCTGGGAGGCGGTGGAGCAGAAGGGCCGCGTCAAGGCCATGGTCATCCCGGCGGCGCAGGCGCTCAGCCGCGCCGAGTCGGACAAGCTCGAGGAGTTCGCCAAGGGAAGCGGGGCGCGGGGGCTGGCGCGCGCGCGCGTCTCCGAGACGGGCGAATGGACCCAGTCCCCGCTGGCCAAGGCCATCTCGCCCGAGCTCCGCCGGGCGATCAACGAGGCCTGCGGCGCCAAGGGGGGTGACCTCATCCTCTTCCAGTTCGGCCGCGAGGCGCTGGTGAACACGGTGATGGCCAACCTCCGCGTCCACCTGGGCAAGAAGCTCGGGCTCATCCCCGAGGTGGGGAGCGGGGGACGGTGGGAGTTCCTCTGGGTGGTCGACCCACCGCTCTTCGAGTGGGACGAGCAGGCCCGGGGCTGGGTGGCGGCCCACCACGCCTTCACCCGGCCCCACGACGAGGACCTGCCCTACCTGGCCACCGATCCGGGGCGGGTGAAGTGCCATCGCTACGACGTCGTGCTCAACGGCTTCGAGATCGGCGGGGGGAGCATCCGCCTGCATGACCCGGCGGTGCAGGCCCAGGTCTTCGCCGCCCTGGGCATCGGGGAGACGGAGGCCCGGGAGAAGTTCGGCTTCCTCCTCGACGCGCTCAAGTTCGGCGCCCCGCCGCACGGGGGCATCGCGCTGGGGATGGACCGGCTGGTGATGCTCGCCACCGGAGCCGAGTCGCTCCGCGACGTCATCCCCTTTCCCAAGACCAAGACCGGCACCGACCTCATGACCGGGGCGCCGGGGGAGGTGGACGCGCGCCAGCTCGCCGAGCTGCACGTCCGCACGGTGTTGCCGCCCAAGGGCTAGGACTAGATGCGGGCGAGGACGGCGCTGGCCGAGGCCGACGGATCGGCCATCAGCTCGCGGACCAGGCGCCTCAGCCGCGACAGCTCGAAGGGCTTGACCAGCATCGCCGCCTTGAGCGCCCGGGCCCGCTCCTCGTCATCCACCTCGCTGAAGGCGCCCATGAGGACCAGCCCCACGCTCTGGTCCTGGGCGCGGATCTCCTCGCAGGCCTCCAGGCCCCCCTGGTTGGGCATGGCCAGGTCGCTCACCACCACCGTCCGCCCCCGGCGCCCGGCGGGCAGCCCGGCATGGGCGAGGACCAGCTGGTCCCCGTCGCTGGTCTCCACCACCCGGTGGCCGTCCTTGCGCAGGAGCGAGGAGAGGAGGACCCGGAGCGCCTGGTCATCCTCGGCCAACAACACCCAGCCTTCTTCCTTCGCCGCGACCATTCCCTGGGCGGAGATTAGCGCCCGCGGGGCGAGCCTGTCCCCGGGCTCTCGACGCGCTGTCCCAGGCGTTCTCTGGTGACAAAGGGGGGCACCCGGAGGAGAGACTCCCGCCTGCTCCCATGCGCACCTTCCTGGTGGTCAACCCGTCGAGCGCCAACGGCGACACCGGGCGCCGCTGGCCCGACATCTCGGCGGCCGTCGGGCGTGCCGTAGGGGAGATTGGCTCGGCCTTCACCACCTCCCCCATGCACGCCGCCGCGCTCACCGCCCGGGCGCTGGAGGAGGGGTGGGACTGCATCGTCGCCGTCGGCGGCGACGGGACGCTGAACGAGGTGGTGAACGGATTCTTCCAGGCCAGGGGTGGACCGCCTCCGGGCGCCACGCTGGCCGTCATCCCGCAAGGAACGGGTGGCGACTTCCGGCGGACCTTCGGCTGGCCGGCGGACCTCCGCGCCGCCTGCGAGCGGCTCCGCCGGGCGGAGATCCGCCCGCTCGACGTCGGGGTGGTGTCCTTCATCGGGGCGGACGGGCGGGCCGGACGCCGCCACTTCGTCAACGTGACCTCCTTCGGCGTGAGCGGCCAGGTGGACCGCGAGGTGAGCCGGGCCAGCAAGGGGCTGGGGGGAAAGCTCACCTTCTTCCTCGCCTCGATGCGGGCCATGTGGCGCTACCGCGACCAGCCGGTTCGGCTCCGCGTCGACGGCGGGCCGTGGGAGGAGCTGCGCATCACCACCGTCGCCGCGGCCAACTGCCGCTACTTCGGCGGGGGAATGTGCGTCGCCCCGGAGGCCGACCCGGCGGACGGGCTGCTGGACGTCACCGTCTGGAGCGGGTACACGCTCAAGGACTTCATCCTCAAGTCCAGCGACATCTACCGGGGAACGCACGTCCGGCTGCCCGGGACGCGGACCTTCCGGGCCCGGGTGCTCGAGGCGGAGAGCGAGGAGGAGGTGCTCCTCGACGTGGACGGGGAGCAGCCGGGCCGGCTCCCGGCGCGCATCGAAGTGTTGCCCGGGGCGCTGCGGCTCCGGGCCTGAGGGAGGTCGACCATGCTCGGAGGTCTCGACGGGGCGGGCGATGGCTGAGCCGCGCCTCCTGGCGTCGGCGGCGGTGCAGAGCGTGGCCGGCTATGCCCAGGACATCCGATCTGGCAACCACCGCCTCTCCGCCGACGAGCCGGCGTCCGCAGGCGGAACCGACACCGGCCCGAGCCCGTACGGGCTCTTGCTCGCCGCGCTCGGCGCCTGCACGTCCATCACCCTGCGCATGTACGCCGAGCGCAAGGGCTGGTCGCTGGGCACGGTGCACGTGTCGCTCCGGATCTTCAAGGACGACGGGAGCGACCGCATCGAGCGCGAGGTTGCCGTCTCCACGCCGCTCGAGGAGACCCAGCGGGCGCGTCTGGCGGACATCTGCGAGCGCACACCGGTGACGCTGACGCTCAAGCGTGGCGCCGCCATCCACACCGTGGTCACGGCGAACGCTTCCTGACGTCGAGGACACCGGCGACACGCGCCCGTTGCGAAGAAGTTCTCCCGTGTGTTCGAGGCCTCCTGCCGGAACTGTTCTGGCGCTCGCTCGCCCGCGGCGACAGACAACCGTTGCCCCGCGAAGGGAAGCCGGCGCCCCAAAGGAACATGCGCCGGCCGGCAGGTCCGTCCCAGTCCGGGACGGCGTCCCTCCGCGGCGGCGATGACCATGAAGCACATTCGCGAAACGGAAGACCTGAGACTGCTCATCGCCACGGCCGTCACTGCGGCCGGCTACCTGGTGGGTGCGCTGGCATTCCTCATCAGCCTCGGGTGAGGAGTCCACGCCTGGTGACGGCTGCCGCAAGGCTCGGATCTCGAAGCGCGCATTCCCTCTGCCAGAGATGAGCCGATCCTACGTCCGTCGCTCCGGACGGTGTGGTGCCACGCGCGCGAAGCTGACGACCCGCATGACAAGATCGCAGATGACGTTGCGCGGCAATGTGATCCGACTTGACACGACACGAACTGCCTGAAGAGGCTGTCGCGCGCGGGGGGGCTCGATGGCTGCAGGGGCGAGGGGAGGCAGTTCCAACCGGGGCGCTGCTCTGGTCGGAGGCCTCTTCGTGTGCGATCGACTGGAACCGCGATCCACTGCCGAAGGACGAACACCAGTCGATCCTGACAACGAACGGTCCCGAAGCCCTGAGCCTTCGCGACCAGGTTTGCCAAGGACATCCGATATTTACGACAGCAAACCATGCTCCTAATAGCAATCTCCGCGAACTCATCAACCACGTTAAGGCAAGATACCCAAGCGTCTTCACGAAGAGGTAGAGGGGCGAGTGGCTATGACTTCGAAAGAGTTTGTTGAGATGATTCGACAGGTTGTTCTCGACGCAGCGGTCGTAGCGACTGAGAAGAACCTGCTTTCACCTCCAGGAAGATCCTCCCTAGCACTTAAGCAGTTGTCGACCTGGTATAAGGAACTATCGGCGATCGATCAGTCAATGGTAGCCAAGTGCATGCAGAGGGCGGCACATTCTGCGGTGTTTGGGTTCTTCGCCGTGCTCGATGGCGTTCAAGTCATTGAAGACACTGAAGAGAAGGGCGACCTCGTACTTGAGTATCGTCGAGAGTGGCAGCAGAACCGTTTTGACCGACGCATCGCTCCATGACCTCTTAGGTGGCGCTCCCGCTTCGTAAGTGAGAACGACGAGTGCTGGAGCTTCCAGGAGACGTACATCTTTCCATCCGGGTAACGTGCTCCAATTGACGTCGAACAGATAGTGCATCGTCTGTGTTTACGGCACGGCAGCGGTTTGTGGCAAAGACTAGAGTCGTAGTACTGGCTCTTGGCTTGAGCGCAATGGTACTCGGGTATGTATTTGTCCCCG
>DASPUU010000262.1:0-3100 GCA_035622755.1 Myxococcaceae bacterium | reverse complement strand
GGCCAAGAAGGTGACCTACCTCATGGCCATCGACGGGGCCCGCTTCCGGAGGCCGGTCATCCCCGGGGACCGGCTGATGCTCGAGGTCACCGTCCTGCGCCTCAAGGCCTCGGTGGTGAAGAGCCGGGGCGTGGCCACCGTCGACGGCCAGCTGGCCGCCGAGGGCGAGTTCATGGCCACGGTGGTGGACAAGGACGCGGCCGGTTGATGAGCGGGCCGCGCATCCACCCCACGGCCATCGTCTCTCCCGGGGCCGAGCTCGATTCGACGGTGGAGGTGGGCCCCTACGCGGTCATCGGCCCGGAGGTTCGCATCGGGGCGCATTCCACCGTCGGGCCGCACGCCGTCCTCCAGGGCCGGACCACGCTCGGGGCCAGGAACCGCGTCTTCCAGTTCGCCTCGGTCGGCGCCATCCCCCAGGATCTCAAGTACGCGGGCGAGGCGACGGCGCTGGAGATCGGCGACGGCAACCAGATCCGCGAGTTCACCACCTTGCACATCGGGACCGCCGGGGGAGGCGGGGTGACCCGCATCGGCGACCAGAACCTGTTCATGGCCTACAGCCACGTCGCCCACGACGCCCGGGTGGGCAACGGCTGCGTCTTCGCCAACGGGGCGACGCTGGCCGGTCACGTGGAGATCGGCGACCACGCCATCCTCGGGGGCCTCTCCGCGGTGCACCAGTTCACCCGCGTCGGCTCGCACGCCTTCGTCGCCGGAGGCTCGATGGTGGTGATGGACGTCCCGCCCTACTGCATCGTGCAGGGAGACCGCGCCGAGCTGGCCGGGCTGAACACCATCGGGCTGCAGCGCCACGGGTTCAGCGAGGAGGCCCAGACGCGCCTCAAGGAATCCTACCGCGTCCTCTTTCGCTCCAAGCTGCCGCTGGAGGAGGCCGTCGCCCGCCTCCGGGTGGACTACGGCGGGCACCGGGAGGTCGAGGTCCTGCTCGACTTCGTCACCACCAGCACGCGCGGCCTGACGCGCTGAAGGGCCTCCGCCCCCGTGAGCCCCGCGCCGGTCATCGGGTTGATCGCCGGAAACGGGAGCCTCCCCCGGCTCTTCGCCCGCGCGGCCCGCGCCCGGGGGCTGTCGGTGGTCGCCGCCGCGCACACCGGGGAAACCGACCCCGGGCTGGCCGCCGAGGTCGATGCGCTGACCTGGGTGCGGGTGGGGCAGGTGGCGCGGATCCAGCGCGTGCTCCGGGCGGCCGGTGTCCGCGAGGCGGTGCTCGCCGGCGGCTTCCGCCGCGTGCGCGCCCTGGCCGAGCTGCGGCCGGACCGCGGGCTCCTCCGGGTGGCGGCGCGGCTGCGGAGCGTGCGCGACGACGCCCTGCTCCGGGCGGTGGCGGCGGAGTTCGAGGCGGGCGGCATCCACATCGTCTCTCCCATCCCCTACCTCGACGAGCTGCTCGCGCCGGTGGGTCTCTTGGCCGGGCCGGCCCTGGACGACGACGTCCGGCGCGACGTGGCCCTCGGCACCGAGGTGGCGGCGGCGCTCGGCCGGGCCGACGTCGGCCAGACGGTGGTCGTCCGCTCGGGGCACGTCCTGGCGCTCGAGGCGGTGGAGGGGACCGACGCCTGCATCCGGCGCGGGGCCGCGCTCGGCGGCCGCGGGGTGGTGGTGGTGAAGCGGCTCAAGCCGGGTCAGGACGAGCGCTTCGACCTGCCGGCGGTGGGTCCCGGGACGGTGGAGGTGCTGGCCGAGGTCGGCGCCCGCGCGCTGGCGGTGGAGGCGGGCAAGACGCTGCTCCTCGACGCCGGCCGCCTCCTCGGCCTGGCGGAGCGGGCGGGCATCAGCGTGGTGGGCGTGGAGCCGTCCGCCGGAGCGGCGCTCAGGCCCCCGGGAGGTTGAACAGCTCGCGGACTCCCTCGGCCACGAACTGCACGGCGATGGCGGCCAGGATGAGACCCATCACCCGCTGGAGGATGGACACCCCGGACTGTCCGAGGACCCGGAGGACCAGCGAAGCGGCGCGCAGGATGAGGTAGCTGGCGATGCAGGTCACCGACACCGCCAGGAGCACCGGGACGGCCACCAGGATTCCCTTCCCCCGGGACATGAGCACCATCACCGTGGCGATGGCGCCCGGCCCGGCGAGGAGCGGGACGGCCAGGGGGACGATGGCCACGTCCTCCTTCCGGGTGGCCTCGGCCTCCTCCTCGGGGCTGGTCTTCAGCTCCGAGGGACGCGCCCGGAGCATGTCCAGACCGGTGATGAGCAGGAGGATGCCGCCGGCGACGCGGAACGCCCCGAGCGAGATCCCGGCCACCTTGAAGAGCAGGGTGCCGAAGAGCGCGAAGAAGGTGAGCAGCCCGAACGCGGTCAGGCTCGCCCGCCGGGCGGTGCTGCGCATCTTCTCCGGCGAGTCGCCGGCGGTGACGGCCAGGAAGATGGGCACCACGCCCAGGGGATCGACGACGAAGAACACCGCCGAGAGGGCCACCAGGCTGAACGTGACGAGGTCGTTCATCGCTCGCTCGGGCGGCCGCTCACACCGTGAAGCGCAGCTTCCACACCATGGTCAACGCCTCGAGGACGATGCGCTTGGACATCTTGGACTGGCCCACCCGCCGGTCCTCGAAGACGATGGGGATCTCCTCCACCCGGAAGCCCTTCCGGGAGGCGCGGTAGGTGAGCTCGATCTGGAACGCATAGCCCGTGCTGCGCACCTGGGCGAGGTCGATCGACTCGAGCACCCGGCGCCGGAAGCACTTGAAGCCTCCGGTCAGGTCCCGCACCGGAAGGCCGAGGAGCACGCGGGCGTAGAGGGAGCCGCCGCGGCTGATGAGACGGCGGAGGAACCCCCAGTTCAGCGTCCCGCCCCCGGGGACGTAGCGGGATCCGAGGACCAGGTCGACGCCCGCCTCTGCTCGGTCGAGGAGGGCGGGCAGGAAGCGGGGAGGGTGGCTGAAGTCGGCGTCCATCTCCAGCACGTAGGCGTAGGGACGGGCCAGCGCCCAGGCGAAGGCGGCCAGGTAGGCCCGTCCCAGCCCCTCCTTGCGGGCCCGGTGGAGCACGTGGACCCGGGGGTTGCGCGCCGACAGGGCATCGGCCAGGTCGCCGGTGCCGTCCGGGCTGCTGTCGTCGACGACCAGCA
>DASPUU010000261.1:0-7360 GCA_035622755.1 Myxococcaceae bacterium | reverse complement strand
GCCGCCAGCGCGAGCACCGCCACGGCCCTACCCAAGTTGTGCCCCATGAAACGTCCCTCCGAGCGATTGCCCCCGCGCCATCGCGAGTGGTACGCCCATCGATGCGCAAAATCGCGCCGAAAACCGTCATGGGCCGCGCTTCCCCGACCCCGACAGCCCATCCCCTGGACGCCGGTGCACGGGACCGCCTGTTCAGCACCGCCTACGACGAGCTCCGCCGGCTGGCCGCCGCCGTCCGGCGCGACGACCCGGCCCGCACGCTCAACCCCACCGCCCTGGTGAACGAGGCCTGGCTCAAGCTGGCCAGCTCCCCGGACTTCGCCGCCACCTCCCCGGCGCACTTCAAGCGCATCGCCGCCCGGGCCATGCGCCAGGTGCTGGTCGAGGCCGCCCGCCGGCGCGCGGCGGGCAAGCGCGGCCGTGGGGCCCCGATGGTGACCTTCGACGAGGACACCCTTCCCCCGGCCACCGGGGCCGAGCAGCTCCTCGCCCTGGACGGCGCCCTGGACGCGCTCGCCCGGCTCCAGCCCCGGGCGGCGCAGATCGTCGAGAGCCGCTTCTTCGGCGGGCTCGACGTCCGGGAGACCTCCACCGTCCTCGGCGTGTCGGAGGCCACCGTCCTCCGGGACTGGCGCGCCGCCCGCGCCTGGCTGGCCCATGAGCTCCGGCGAGCCGGCTGACCGGGAGCGCTGGCGGCGCGTCCAGGAGCTGTTCCACGCCGCCGCCGACCTTCCCCCCGCCGAGCAGCGCGCCTTCCTCGAGTCCCGCTCCGGCGGCGACCGGACGCTGGTCTCCGAGGTGGAGGCGCTCCTGGTCGAGGACCGGACCCCCGGGCTCCTCCTGGACCGGCCGCTGCCGGACGTCGCCCGCCCGCTCCTCGGCCCCGAGGCGCTCGAGGGGCAGGTCGGCCCCTACCGCGTGGTCCGCCTGCTCGGCGAGGGCGGGATGGGCGTGGTCTACCTGGTCGAGCGCCCGGACGTCGGCGGCCGCGCCGCGCTCAAGCTCCTCCGCGACGCGTGGCTCTCACCCTCGCGCCGCGAGCGCTTCCGGAGCGAGCAGCGGACGCTCGCCCAGCTCGACCATCCGGCCATCGCCCAGCTCCACGACGCCGGGGCGCTGGCGGACGGGACGCCCTGGTTCGCCATGGAGTACGTGGAGGGCGTCCCCATCACCGAGTTCTGCCGGGCGCGGAGGAGCCCGCTCGCCGAGCGCCTCCGGCTCTTCCGCTCGGTGTGCGAGGCGGTCCAGCACGCCCACCGCCACGCCGTCATCCACCGGGACCTGAAGCCCTCCAACATCCTGGTCAAGCCGGACGGGACGGTGAAGCTGGTGGACTTCGGCATCGCCAAGCAGCTCGAGCCCACCGACCCGGGGGCCGAGCCGACGCGCACCGGCCTGCGCCTCATGACGCCGGCCTACGCCGCCCCCGAGCAGTTCGAGGGCAAGGGCCTCGGCGTGCACACCGACGTCTACGCGCTGGGCGTGGTCCTCTACGAGCTCCTCACCGGGAGCCTCCCCTTCGAGCTCCACGGCGTCGCGCCCCACGAGGCGGCGCGGCGCATCCTCGAGTCCGAGCCCGTCCGCCCCTCCCTCGCCCCGGAGGGCACGGTGACCGCGAGCCGCGCGGCCTGGGCCGACCTGGACGTCCTCTGCCTCACCGCCATGCACCGGGACGCAGGGCGGAGGTACCGCTCGGTAGAGGCGCTCATCCGGGACCTGGACCACCATCTCCGGGGCGAGCCGCTCGAGGCCCGGGCCGACACCGCCCGCTACCGGCTGGGCAAGTTCCTCCGCCGCCACGCCCGTGCCGTCACCGCCTCCGCCGTGGTCGCCGCCGCCGTCCTCGGCCTGAGCGTCTTCTATGCCGTCCGGCTGGTCCGCGCCCGCAACGCCGTGGCCGCCGAGGCCGCCCGCACCCAGGCCATCCAGCGCTTCATGCTCCAGCTCTTCGAGGGCGGGACGGGCGAGGTGGGGCCGGCCTCCGAGCTGAAGGTGGTCGACCTCCTCGACCGGGGCGTGCGCGAGGCCCGGGCGCTGGACCGGGAGCCCGCCGTCCAGGCCGAGCTCCTCCAGACCCTGGGGGGCATCGCGCAGAACCTGGGCAAGCTCGACCAGGCCTCGGAGCTCCTCGACGACGCGCTCGCCCGGCGGCGCGCCCTCTACGGCCCGGACCATGTCGAGGTGGCGAGGAGCCTCCTGGCCCTGGGGATGCTGGAGAGCGCCCGTGCGAAGTATCCGGAGGCGGAGAAGCAGGTCGGCGACGCTCTGGCCATGCTCCGCCGGCACCTCCCGGCGTCGGACCCCGCCGTCGCCCGCGCCCTCTCCTCCCTCGGACAGGTGCAGGAGAACAAGGGCGATTACCCGGCCGCCATCCGCACGCTCGAGGAGGCGGTCCGGCTCCAGTCCGCCCGGCCGGAGTCCCGCGCCGAGCTGGCCGAGAGCCTCACCGAGCTGGCCAACAGCCACTTCTACTCGGGACAGTACGCCGAGGCCGATGCGCTCAACCGCCGCGTCCTGGCGCTGGACCGGGAGCTCCACGGGGACCGGCACCCGCACGTCGCCGACGACCTCATCAACCTCGGCGCCGTCCAGCTCGAGTGGGGCCGGTACGCCGAGGCGGAGCGCTTCGACCGCCAGGCGCTGGACATCCTCCGCGCCTTTTACGGCCCGGACCACCCGGAGACGGCCTCCGCCCAGACGCTGCTCGCCCGCGCCCTGCTCCGGCTCGAGCGGCGGGACGAGGCGAAGGAGCTGCTCACCCTGGCGCTGGCCACCCAGGAGCGGGTCTACGGCCAGGTCCACCCAAGGGTCGCCTCCACGCTCAACGAGCTCGGCCTCATCGCCAGGGACCAGGGGCGCCTGGACGAATCGGCCCGGGACTTCCAGCGGATGGCGGACATCTACACCGAGGTCCACCACGGCAAGCACTACCTCATCGGCGTCGCCCTCTCGAACCTGGCCGGCGTGGAGCAGGAGCGCGGGGACCCGGGGCACGCGGCCGAGCTCCTCACCCAGGTCATCGCGCTCTACGGGAACGTGCTCCCGGCCGACCATCCGCTCCAGGGCGTGGCGCGCATCCGGCTCGGCCATGCGCTCCTCGCCGGGGGGAAGCTGCCCCAGGCCGAGGCGGCGAGCCGCGCCGGCTACGAGCTCCTGTCCAGGGCCCCGAATCCCTCCGCCGTCTGGATGCGCACCGCCCGGCAGGACCTGGCCAGCACCTACCGGCAGCTCGGCCGGCCCGGGGACGCCGCGCGCTTCGAGGCCGAGCTCGGGGCCGAGGCGAAGCGCTGAGGGGAGGAGCCGGCGGTCAGTGGCCGCGGCCGGCGACCACCGCCGGGAAGGTCTTGAGCAGGAGGTTCAGGTCCTGCCCCAGGCTCCAGTGGTCGATGTAGCGGAGGTCGAGGTACATCCAGTCCCGGAAGTCGATGTCGTTCCGGCCGCTCACCTGCCAGATGCAGGTCAGGCCGGGGACCACCGACAGCCGCCGCAGCTGCCACGGCTCGTACTGGGCGACCTCCTTGGGCACCGGCGGCCGGGGGCCGACCAGCGTCATGTCGCCGCGCAGCACGTTGATCAGCTGGGGGAGCTCGTCGATGCTGTACTTGCGGAGAATGCGGCCGAGCGGGGTGATGCGCGGGTCGTTGCGGATCTTGAACACCGGCCCGCTCTGCTCGTTCTTGTCCTCGAGCGCCTTCTGGAGCGTCTCCGCCCCGGTGACCATGGAGCGGAACTTGAGGATGTTGAAGAGCCGGCCGTGCTGGCCGACGCGGAGCTGGCGGAAGAAGACCGGCCCGGGCGAGGTGAGCTTGACCAGCAGCCCGGTCAGGCAGAGCAGAGGGGCGAGCACCCAGAGGGCCGCCGCCGAGGCGCAGACGTCGAGGACCCGCTTCAGCACCCGCGCGCTCGGCTGGTGCTTGACCATGGTGTAGTGGATGTAGCCGTCCCCCACCGAGTGGTGGGTGAGGGGCTGGGCGCGCTCCAGGCGCAGCGAGTAGGCGGGCAGGGCGAAGGGGACGCCGAACGTCTCGCACACCTTGACCGCCGCCTGCATCGCCTGTCCCTGCAAGAGGGCGTTGCCGGCGATGTACACCTCGTTGATGGTCAGCATCCGGAGGCAGAGCTCGAGATCGCCGGCGCTGCCCAGGTGCAGGGGCTTGATCCGGTCCGGCACCGGATCGCCGGGAAGGCTGAGGTAGCCGTGCACGCGCTGCCGCCTCCGGCGGCGGCGGGGGATGTCCTCTCCGGTGAGACGACCGAGGGGGCCGGTGCCCACCACCAGCACGCGCTCCGGCTCGCGCGCCTTGGCCTGGAGCGTGGAGTAGAGGGCGAGGCGGAGCAGGAAGAGGACGGGCAGGGCCAGCTCCAGGAAGCGGATCGGCGCCGGGACGCCGTCGTGCAGCGCCGGCACCCACCCCAGCGGCAGGAGCACGGTGGCCACGGCCAGGACGAGCACCGCGCCGAGCATGGCGTCGTCGACGACCGAGCGCTCGGCGAGCGGCGCGTAGTGGCGGACGCTGGAGCTGGTGACCAGCCAGACGCCGACGGCCACCAGCACCGCCAGCGCGGTCACGGGCGAGGGCCTCGGCGCGGCCAGCACCACCAGCACGCTCAGCACCACCACGTCCGTCGCGAGACAGACTCGCCCCGCGACACTCGGAGCGAATCGCCTCAGTAGCCAGCCCATGCGCGCCACCCCTCTGCAAGCCCTCCGGTGCAACTCCTCAGGCGACGCACGTCGGGCCTGCAGCACTGTGAGCGGGGCGAATACTCGCCGAGCACCTTGGAGCACACAAGGCGGGTACGTGTCGACACCGCGACCCACTTTCTCCTTCTGGATCTCATCGCCGCTCAGCTCGGAGGCGATCGAGCCGCCCGGCGGCGCCGGTGCTCGCGCCAGAGGATGGCCAGGAAGCGGGGATCGTTCAAAAGGTAACGGCGCCAGAGGCGTCCGGGCTCCTGCGACAGCCGGTAGGCCCATTCCAGGCCGACGCGCGACATCCAGGCCGGGGCCCGGCGCTTCTGTCCGGCGAGGAAATCCAGGCCGGCGCCGATCCCGGCCGCCACCACCGGACCGAGGGCGGCCCGGTTCCGGAGGATCCACCGCTCCTGCTTGGGCGCTCCGGTGGCCACGAGCAGGAGCTGGGGCCGGGCGGCGGCCACCCGCGCCACCACCGCGCGCTGCTCGGGCGTGTCCTCGAGCGCCACCCGCCCGTCGTCGATGCCCACCACGGGTGGCACCGGACCCCGGGCGGCGAGCCGCTCCATCGCCTCGCGCGCCGCCCCCGGCTCACCGCCGAGCAGGTACGTCCGCCAGCCGCGCGCCGCCGCCCGCCGGAGCAGCGGCTCGACCAGGTCGGCGCCGGAGACCTTCTCGGGGAGCGGATCTCCGAGCAGCCGGGTGGCCCAGAGCACCGGGGTCCCGTCCACCAGGACCACGCTCGCCTGCGCGTAGGCCTCGCGGAACTCGGGGTCATCCTCGGCCAGGACCAGGTGGTCGACGTTGGGAGTGAACACCGAGCCGCCCGCGCCCGCGTCCACCAGCCGCTCGATGGCGTCGAGCGCCTGGTCGAGCGTGAAGCGATCCATGGCGACGTGGCCGATCCGCACGCGCGCTCCGGGCCCGGCGGAGGTCGCTGGCGACCGGGTCACTCTGCTCCCCCCTTTGCCGCCTCTCGGTTCGGTGTGTTAGCGATGCCGGCCATCGCCTTCCAGGCAAGGGGGCTTTTTCGCGTGCGAACGAAGCCAGGTGAGCGTTCCCACATCGCCGTGCGCATCGCGTCCCTGGCCAGTCTGGTGCTCATCGGCTGCGTGACGTCCGGTCCCTACGTCTGGGTCGACGACTACGTGGCACCGCCGGCGCCGGCGGAGAAGAACACCGTCCTCGTTCCCGGAGACGTGATCACCATCCGTGTCTACCAGCAGCCGGACATGTCCACCAAGACGCGCGTGCGCAACGACGGCAAGGTGAGCGTCCCGTTCCTGAACGACATCGATGCCGCCGGGGTCACCCCGGCGGCGCTGGCCCAGTCGCTCCAGACGAAGCTCAAGGAGTACATCAACACGCCGGTGGTCACCATCTCGCTCGATGACCCGAGGCCCATCACCATCCCCGTCACCGGCGAGGTGAACAAGCCAGGCGTCTTCCTGCTCGATCCCGGCTCCGGGGTCCTGTCGGCCATCGCCTCGGCCAGCGGGCTGAGCCCGTTCGCCACCTGGAACAAGATCTTCGTCATCCGCCAGGTGCCGGCGCCGCCGACGCGCATCCGCTTCGACTACCGCGACCTCCAGGCGGGCGACCGGAAGTCCCTCCAGTTCCAGCTCCGGTCGGGCGATGCCGTCGTCGTCGAGTAGCGCGCATGGCCCCGGCCGGACTGTGCCTCGTCCTCCTCGCCCTGGCGCCCTCCTCGCCGCCGGAGTCGCTGACCGTCGACCTGGGGGCGAGGCTGGAGACGCTGGTGGGGACGAACATCTCCGGGGGCTCGCCGGCGGGCGCGGTCTCGGCCATCCTCAGCCTGGCCCCGGGGGTGGTGCTGGACGAGCGCTCGCGGACCGGGGGGCTGAAGCTGAGCTACGTCCCGCTCCTCTACACCACCGCGCTCGGGTCGGGGACGCTGCCCACCAAGCTCCTCGTGCTCCAGCGCCTCGGCTTCGAGGCGCAGAACAACGTCAGCCCGACGGCCGGCGTCTTCCTCAACGGGAGCGTCTGGTACGGGGACCAGGACTACTCGCCGGTGGTCAACCAGGGGGTGCCTCCCGGCCGCGTCTCCAACACCCCCGGCCAGCCGGTTCCTCCGGTGTTCCCGGGCACGCTCCCGCAGATCCAGGTGCTCCGGGTGTTCGACTCCTCGACGCGGGTGGGGTTCTGGCTGCTCACCAGCCGCACGGTGCGGCTGGACTTCGACGTCGGCTTCACCTGGGACGAGGGGACCAACGCCTTCTCCCGGCTCACCCTGCCGCTGCAGCGGGGCCCGTTCCTCGACGCCCGGGCGGAGATCCAGCTCAGCAGCCGGGACACCCTGACTCCCGCGCTCCGGGCGGCGGTGCTCGGCTACGGACCCATCTACCGGGCGGCCGGGTCCAACGACGAGAAGGGCAGCACGGTGCTCGTCGACCACTACCAGTACGGCCTCTACCTGGGCGGCTCGGAGCTGACCGCCTCCTGGGCGCACCAGGAGTCGAGCGCGCTGCGCACCCAGCTCGGCGCCGGGCTGGGAATCGTCTACCAGAGCTCGTCCTACGACCAGCCGCTGGCCAACCACGGGGACCTGATCTGGGTCGGCGCGCAGATCCCCGTCCCGGCGAGCGCCTTCGTCTACCCCATCGTCACCGCGGCGGTTCACTACCGGGTCTCGGTGGAGCA
>DASPUU010000260.1:0-2101 GCA_035622755.1 Myxococcaceae bacterium | reverse complement strand
TTCACCTCGGTGCCGGCGTACTTGCTGAAGAGGATGGTGTCGCCGGCCTTGATGTCGAGCGGGCGGACCTTGCCGTCCTCGAGGATCTTCCCGTTGCCCACGGCGACGACCTTGCCCTCGAGCGGCTTCTCCTTGGCCGTGTCGGGAATGATGATGCCGCCCTTGGTCTTGTTCTCCTCGGCGACGCGCTTGACGATGAGCCGGTCCTGCAGCGGACGAATCTTCATGGACGTGCTTCCTCCTGGAGGTGAGTCGAAAAACGGGGGCTGGCACTCCGGACAGAGGACTGCCAACGCCCAAGGCGCGCGGAAGATAGCCATCGCGCCCCGACAGTCAAGCGGCGGAGGACGCGTTCCAAGCACCGGACAATCCAGAGCTTTGTGAGAGCCAGAAGCCTCGGTTCCAGCGCTCCCGGAAGCCGAGTGCCAGCCCGTCGGCTGGCGGCCGACCCGCTCGACTGCCAGTCCAACCCCTCGGAATCCCGGGGGTTCTGCTTCGCGGCGCGACGCCCGTTGCTGGTACGCTGACGGTGAAGTCGTACCGCGCTCGGATGCTGGACCTCGTCGCCGCCAGGTCGCTGTCGGAGTTCTTTCGCAACCTGCTCGCGGAGGCGCTGGCGCGGGCCCGGGTCGACGTCACCGAGCTGGTCGAGCTCTACCTGGCCCACCTCCTCGTCGACTTCACCACGGCCGACCATCTCTTCGCCCGCGACGAGGGCGGCGAGGAGCCCCTGGCCGTCCTCTACTGCCGGGCGTTGCAGGAGGAGCGGCCGGCCCGCGTCCGGACGCTCCGGCGAATGGGCGACGTCTCCCTCTACAAGGTCGGCTTCTTCGCCGGCGCACTGCGGCGCTCCGCGGTCGGCCCGGACTACTACATCCACATGGGCGGGGCGGCCTACGGGCAGGTGGCGGCGCTCTCGGCCGGGGGCTTCGCCGCCGTCTACGGCGAGCTCGGCCGAAAGTTCGGGGCGCTGGCGCAGGTCCTCGAGGCCATCGCCGCCCGGGGCATCGCCGGCGGCTCGCCGGCCGGGATGCTCCGGGTCTACCGGGCCTGGACCGAGCGCGGGGGCGAGGCGCTCGAGGGCGTGCTCGCCGACGTCGGGATGCTGCCCGGCCGGGGAGGGCTTCCGAACTGACCCCCGACACCCGGGCCTGGGTGGATGCCGTCCAGGACCACCTGGAGTCCATCTATGCGGTGCGCTGCGCCCACCGCGCCCGCGGCTTCCTGGTCGACACGGAGCAGGCGCGGGCGCTCGGCGCGGTCGCCGCCGAGACGCTCCTCGTCCACGAGAGCGACGGCGCGCTGGAGCTCGCGCTCTACCTCGCGCCGGAGCTGGCCGGCTCCGCCGGAGAGGACATCGGACCCTTCTGCCAGCTCGCCGAGGGGGTGAGCCACTTCCTCTACCTCACCCGCTCGGCGGAGCTGCGCCGGCCGGTGTCCCTGCTCGAGCTCGAGGCGCAGGGCGAGGTGGACAAGTTTGCCCTCCTCCTGCTCCGGGCCTGGGCCTCTGGCCGCGGAGCCTTCGCCCGTGTGCTGCACGGGCGCCTCTTCGACGAGGTCCGGCTCCGGCCCGGGCTCACCCTCGCCGAGCGCCGCCGGTACCAGGAGGCCAACCGGCTGGCACGGGTTTTCTGTGCCCGGCTCCTGCCGCTCTGCGCCGGGCGCCGGCTCGAGGCCGTTCTGAAGACCCTCCGCTACGCCTACCGGCTCGGCGCCACCGCCAAGCTCGAGCACTTCGCCGCCGGCTAGAGTCCTCGCGCTCCGAGCCGCCTGGGGGGTGCTGTCACCGGCGACGGGGTGCGGGTTACCCACCGGCGCGCACCTCGCGCCAGAGGCGCTCCCCGCCCCGGGAGCGGCGCGCGGTCGCACGGGCCCGAGAGGGGTTTCGCCGGTTCCCGGCCCCCGTCCCCGGGTCTCGGGGGCCTCACCGGCCCCCGGCGCAGCCGGGCGGCGAGAAATGCGACTCAAGGTCGCGTCCTTCCACGGAGAACGCCGCTGCGGACCGCGCCGTCCCGGGGGGCGGCACGAGGGTTGCTCCTGGGGTGGCCCGAGGAGACGACATCCCCCGTGAGCGACGTGCAGGACATCATCGCCGTGGAAG
>DASPUU010000259.1:0-20834 GCA_035622755.1 Myxococcaceae bacterium | reverse complement strand
CCCTCGAAGCTCTCCGACCCCACCGAACCTGCATTGCCCAGGACGCCGGGGAGCAAGCGGGCCACCGAGTCCACGATGCACAGCGCCGCCAGCTCCCCGCCGGTGAGGACGAAGTCGCCGATGGACACCTCGGCGTCGACGAAGCGGCGCACGCGCTCGTCGACGCCCTCGTAGCGGCCCGCGACGAGGACCAGGTCGGTGGGCCCCCGGGCCAGCGCGCGCGCCATGGGCTGGTCGAACCGGTCCCCCCGGGGCGAGGTGAGCAGGACGCGGGCTCCGGGCAACATGGTGCGCGCCGCCTCGATGGCCGCCACCAGGGGCTCTGCCTTGAGCACCATGCCCGCGCCGCCCCCGTAGGGCGCATCGTCGGTGACCCGGTGCTTGCCCGGAGCGTGGGCGCGGATGTCGCGGGCCGTCACCTCGAGGAGACCGCGCTCCCGCGCCTTGCCCAGGATGCTGGCCGAGACGTACCCGGTCACCATCTCCGGAAACAGGGTGAGGATCTCGACCGTCCAGCGCGCCATGACCGGGGCTCCCTAGGGCGACTCCACCACGTCCGGGGGCCGGACCACGACCAGCCCCGCGTCCAGGTCCACGGCGCCGACGAAGTCGTCGGCGAAGGGAACCAGCAGCTCGCCGCCGGCGCCGCGAATGACCAGGTTCGGCACCGGGCCCGTGTTCCACACCTCCTCGACCTGGCCGAGGAGCTCCCCCGCCGGGGAGACGGCGCGGAGCCCGACCAGGTCCCCCTGGAAGTACTCGCCCTCGGCAGGAGGCGGAAGATCCGCCCGGAACACGAGCACCGTCGCCCCCTGGAGCGCGGCGGCGGCATCCCGGTCCTCGATGGAGCGCAGGGCGAGGAGCACATCCCTCGCGGCAGGGCGTGCCGAGGCGATCGGGAGCTCCCGCTCGGCACCGTCGCGGTGGCGAAGGAGCACACGTTCCACCGCCTCCAGGGCGCGAGAGGCGGGGTCGAAGGTCCGGACGGCGACCTCCCCCGACGTTCCGTGCGGCCGCGCGACGTAGCCGACGGCCAGCGTCGGGGACCGGCTCACGGGCCGCCGGTGGGTTTGCCGTCGCCCGGTGCCGCGCCGCCGTCTCCGGGAGCGCTCTCTGGGCCACCCGGGCGCTCGGTGGCGGCGGCGGCCGCGGCGTTACGCCGGTCGTCGAGCACCTCGAGGCGGACCTTGGCGCCCCGGCGCTGCGCCGCCACCGCGAGCAAGGCCCGCATGGCGTTGATCGTCCGGCCGTCGCGCCCGATGACCTTGCCCACGTCCTCCGGGGCCACCTTCAGCTCGAGCACCGTTCCGCCGTCGACCGACTGACGTCGCAGCTCCACCTGCTCGGGGCGGTCGACCAGGGCCCGGGCGAGGTAGGTGACGAGCTCCTCCACCGCGCGCTGCCTAGGCCTTGGTGGTGGGGGCGGGACGGCCGGCCCGCTTGATCAGCCCGGCCACCGTCTCCGACGGCTGGGCGCCGACCTTCAGCCAGTGCTCGAGGCGCTCCTGGTTGAATTCCACCTTGGGTGGGTCGAGATTCGGATCGTACGCGCCGATGGCCTCGATGAACTTGCCGTCCCGCGGGTTGCGCGAATCGGTGGCAACCACGTGGTAGTACGGCATCTTCTTTGCGCCGGCGCGAGCCAGGCGAAGCACGACGGCCATGGGACGTCACTCCTCCGAAAGGCGGCGGGGTGTAGCGCCCTCCTCCGTCGAAGTCAAGAAGCCTCAGTGATTCAGAGGGCTTGCCTCACCTCGCCGGCGGCGAGATTCGCCAGCTGCCCGCAGGCCGCGGCGATGTCCCGGCCCCGGTTGGCCCGGATGAACGCGGCCACATGTCCCTGGGCGAGGAGGGCGCGGAAGGCCTCGGCGCGCTCCTCTCCCGTCGTGCCGAATCCGAGCCCGGGGTTCTCGTTGTAGGGGA
This sequence comes from Myxococcaceae bacterium, assembly GCA_035622755.1. Classification (GTDB taxonomy): domain Bacteria; phylum Myxococcota; class Myxococcia; order Myxococcales; family Myxococcaceae; genus JADGRA01. The sequence goes on along the minus strand of DASPUU010000259.1, from coordinate 18,911 downwards.
TGAGATTCACCTTCGCCGGGATCCCGCGGAGCAGCTCCACCAGCCGGCGCGCGTCCTCGTCCGCGTCGTTCACCCCGCGCAGGAGCACGTACTCGAAGGTGATGCGCCGTCCCTGGCGGAGGGGGAAGCGGCGCGCCGCCTCCATCAGCGAGGCGATGTTCCACTTCCGGTTGACCGGCATCAGCTCGGAGCGCTGGGCGTCGTGGCTGGCGTTGAGGGAGATGGCCAGCTTGACGTCGGTCTCGGCCCCGAGCCGGTCGATCATCGGCACCAGACCCACCGTGGAGACGGTGATGTGCCGGTGGGAGAAGTCCGGACCGTCCTCGGACTGGAGGATGGCCAGGGCGGTCTTGAGGTTGTCGAAGTTGTGGAGCGGCTCGCCCATGCCCATGAAGACGAGGTTGGTGAGCGGGCGATGCACGGCCAGGTCCTCGTCCCGGGCCACGGCGCGGTTGACGGCGTGGACCTGGGCGACGATCTCCCCGGCGGACAGGTTGCGCTGCAGGCCAAGGGTGCCAGTCATGCAGAAGGTGCAGCCCATGGCACAGCCCACCTGGGTGGAGACGCAGAGGGTCTTCCGATCCGGCGCGGGCATGTACACGGACTCGAGCAGGCGGCCGTCGCGGGTCCGGAAGCGGTACTTCACCGTCCCGTCGATGCTCCGCTGCTGGAGGTCGATGGCCAGCGGCTGGAGGTCGACGCGAGCGCGCAGCCTGTCGCGGAGGGCCTTGGAGAGGTCGGTCATCCGGTCGAGGTCGGTCTCGCCGCGCTGGTGCAGCCACCGGTAGAGCTGGCGGGCCCGGAACGGGCGCTCACCCAGCTCCTCGACGAGGAAGGCGGTGACCTGGTCGAGGGTGAGGCCGAGCAGGTCGATCAGCTGGTCAGGCGAGGGCTCGGGCATCGTCGGCGGGCGTTTCGCATGAGGCGCGGCGCCGAGTCAAAGCCACCACCCGCCGGCGGCTCACTCGGGCTCCGCCCCGGGTGAGCGGGCTGTGCAGGCCGCGGCCGCAGGACTCGAGGCGTCGCGCCAGCTCCCGTCGCTCCGGGCGCGACAGGTGCACGAGGATCCGGCCTACCCCCACGGTGTACGCCGGGACCGCTCCATCTCGCCGAGCACCGCCTCCATCCGCTGCCGGAGCGTCTCGGCACGGGACGCAAGCTCCGCCCCCTCCTCGCCCTTCGGCGGCGGTGCCTCGGCCGGAAGAAACCGGTACTCGATGCGGCTCGGGTTGGGGAGGAAGGCGAGCACCAGCGCCAGGGCGGCGATGCCGCCGGGAAGGAGGCCGGCGACCCAGGCGACGGCGGCCGCCAGCAGGACCGCCCCGCCGAACGGCAGAGGCCAGGTCGCGAGCCGGACGCGCCGGAGCCCGAGGACACGGGCGATGATCGGGCCCCCGGGGAGCAGGGTGTACTGGGCGTGGCTCCCGGCGATGACCAGCGGGACCAGGGGCACCTGGGCGTCGCGGGCCACGCGGAGAAAGCCGTGCCGCCCGCCCCACGTCACGCGATCGCGCTCGGCGAAAGGCCGGAGCGCGTCGATGTCGCCTCCCGGAAAGACGAGCACCGGGAAACCCCGCGCGAGCGCCTCCCGGCCAGCGGCGACGCTGGCCCGAACGCCCCCGATGGGAAGGACCACGATGCGGAACGGCCACCACAGTCCGAGGTCGTGGGCCAGGCCGACCGCCGGACGCTCGGTCCCGAAGCGTCCCACCCAGAGGCAGAGCAGGGTGAGGACCTCCCCCACGCCGTAGCCGCTGTGGTTGGCCACGCAGAGGAAAGGACCCTCGGGAACGTGCTGCCATCCCGAGAGGCGCGGTCGAAACCAGAGCCGAGCGAACGGCCAGAACCCGCGCCGGAGCCCGAGGACGAACCGCGGGGCGTAGTGCTCGGTCGGCGGGGCCGGCCGAGCTTCCGAGTCAACGCCGGTGGGCGTAGGGATGGAGCTCGGTCTCTCGGAAGAAGTAGGCAATTTCCGTCTTCGCCGTCTCCGCGCTGTCCGAGCCGTGCACGGTGTTCTTCTCCACGTCGGTGGCGAAGTCCTTGCGGATGGTCCCCGCAGCCGCCTGCGCCGGGTTGGTGGCTCCCATGATCTCCCGGTTGCGCTGGATGGCGTCCTCCCCCTCGAGCACCATGAGCACCACCGGCCCGGAGGTCATGAAGGTGACCAGGTCGCGGAAGAAGGGACGCGCGCGGTGCACGGCGTAGAAGCCCTCCGCCTCGCGCTGCGAGAGGTGGGTGAGGCGCATGGCCACCGGCTTCAGCCCGCGCTCCTCGAAGCGGGCGACGACCTTGCCCACCACCCCCTTCTCCAGGCCGTCCGGCTTGATGATGGACAGGGTTCTCTCGATGGCCATGTTCCGGTCGCCTCCTCAGCGACGGGGGCCGCGCTCCAGCGCAGCCTTGAGGGTGGTGCCCAGCTCGGTGGGCGAGGGTGCCATGAGCACGCCGGCGGCCTCCAGGGCGCGGATCTTCTCCCGGGCGGTGCCCTTCCCGCCGGCGATGATCGCCCCGGCGTGCCCCATGCGCTTCCCCGGCGGCGCGGAGAGGCCGGCGATGAAGCCGGCGATGGGCTTCTTGAACTCCCGGGCGATGTAGTCAGCCGCCGCCTCCTCGGCGCTCCCGCCGATCTCGCCGATCATGATCACCGCATCGGTCTCGGCGTCGGCGTTGAACAGCCGGAGGCAGTCCACGAAGTCGGTTCCGTTGACCGGATCGCCGCCGATGCCCACCGCCGTCGACTGCCCGAGGCCGAGCTGGGTGAGCTGGTACACCGCCTCGTAGGTCAGCGTCCCGGAGCGGGAGACGACTCCGATGCGCCCCGGCCGGTGGATGTGCCCGGGCATGATGCCGATCTTGCACTTCGCCGCCGGGGTGATCACCCCCGGGCAGTTCGGCCCGACCAGCCGCACCCCGGGCCGCCCCCGGACCGCGTCCTTGGCGCGGACCATGTCCAGCACCGGGATGCCCTCGGTGATGGCGATGACCAGCTGCACCCCGGCGTCGGCCGCCTCGAGGATGGCATCGGCGGCGAACGGCGGGGGCACGAAGATGACGCTGGTGTTGGCGCCCGTCTCCTTCACCGCCTGCACCACGGTGTCGAAGACGGGCACGCGCTCGGCGAAGCGAGTCCCGCCCTTCCCCGGCGTCACCCCGGCCACCAGCCGGGTGCCGTACTCGAGCATCTGCCCGCAATGGAACGACCCCGCCGCGCCGGTGATGCCCTGGCAGAGCACCCGGGTGCGGTCGTCGACGAGGATGCTCACGCCCCCGCCCCCCGGGCCGCGGCCACCGCCTTCTCCGCCGCCTGACGCAGGCTGTCCGCCGGGGTGATGGCCAGCCCCGAGCGCCGGAGGATCTCCCGACCCTTCTCCACGTTGGTCCCCTCGAGCCGGACGACGAGCGGCACTTGCAGGTGCACCTCGCGCGCCGCCGCCACCACGCCCTCGGCGATGATGTCGCACTTCATGATGCCACCGAAGATGTTCACCAGCACCGCCTTCACGCCAGGGTCCTCGAGGATGAGCTTGAAAGCGGCGGTCACCTTCTCCTTGCTCGCGCCGCCTCCCACGTCGAGGAAGTTGGCCGGCGCGCCCCCCACCAGCTTGATGGTGTCCATGGTGGCCATGGCCAGACCGGCGCCGTTGACCATGCAGCCGATGTTCCCGTCGAGGGAGATGTAGGCCAGGTCGAACTCCTTGGCCTTGGCCTCGCGCGGATCCTCTTCCTCCACGTCGCGGAAGGCGGCGATCTCCGGATGGCGGTAGAGCGCGTTGTCGTCGAAGTTCATCTTCGAGTCGAGGGCCACCACCCCGCCGTCCTTGAGCACCACCAGCGGGTTCACCTCCGCCAGGCTGGCGTCGGTCTCCAGGTAGCAGCGAACCAGCGCCCGGCAGAAGGTGACGAACTTGGAACTGGCCGGTCCACTCAGGCCGAGCGCGAAGGCCAGCTTGCGGCCCTGGAAGTCACAGAAGCCGGCTCCAGGATCGATGGACTCGATGTGGATGCGTTCCGGGTGCCGGGCGGCGACCTCTTCGATCTCCACCCCGCCCTCGCTCGAGGCCATCAGCGACAGCCGGGAGGTGGCCCGGTCCAGCGTCATCCCCAGGTAGATCTCCCGGGCGATGTCCAGGCCCTCCTCCACGTAGACCCGGCGCACGCGCTGCCCCTCCGGCCCGGTCTGGTGGGTCCGGAGCATCATCCCCAGGATCTGGGAGGCCAGCGTCCGCGCCTCCTCGGGCGAGCGGGCCACCTTCACCCCGCCGCCCTTTCCCCGCCCCCCGGCATGGATCTGCGCCTTGACCACCACCACCTTCGTTCCCAGCGTCCGCGCCGCACGCTCCGCCTCCTCCGGGGTGGTGGCCAGGAGGCCGCGGGGCACCGGAACGCCGTACTTCGCGAACAGCTCCTTGCCCTGGTACTCGTGGATCTTCATCGCCCCTCGGGTGTGCCCTAGAGCTTGACCTCGTCCACCGTCTTCTTCACCGACTGGAAGGACTTCTCCAGCTCGGCCTTCTCCTGGGCATCGAGCTGGAGCTCGAGGATCTGCTCCACCCCGCCGGCGCCGATGCGCACCGGCACGCCGACGAAGAACCCGCGGATGCCGTACTGGCCCTCGAGCAGGACCGCCGCGGGGAGGATGCGCTTCATGTCCCGGAGGTAGGCCTCGGCCATGGCGATGGCCGAGGCGGCCGGAGCGAAGTAGGCGGAGCCGGTCTTGTAGAGCGCCACCAGCTCTCCGCCGCCCTTGCGTGTCCGGTCGATGATCGCCGCCAGCTTCTCGCGGGAGAGGAGCTGGGTGAGCGGTGCGCCGCCGACCGTCGCCGAGCGCGTCAGCGGGACCATGTCGTCGCCATGCCCGCCCAGCACCAGCGCCTCCACGTCGCGCGGCGAGCACCCCACCGCCTCGGCGACGAAGCACTTGAATCGCGCCGTGTCCAGGACGCCGGCCATCCCCACCACGTGGGTGCGGGGAAAGCCGGTGATCTTGTGGAGGGCGTAGACCATGGCGTCGAGCGGATTGGCGACGTTGATCACGAAGGCACCCGGGCAATGGGTGCGAAGATTTCCCGCCACGTCCTTCATGATCTTGAGGTTGGTCTCCAGGAGGTCCTCGCGCGTCATCCCCGGCTTGCGCGGGACGCCGGCGGTGATGATCACCACCTCCGAGCCGGCCACGTCCTTCCAGTCGGTGGTACCGGTGACCCGTCCCTCGTGGCCGTCCACCGCCGCCAGCTGGTTGATGTCCAGGGCCTTGCCCTTGACCAGTCCCTCGGCCGCCGGGATGTCGTAGAGGACCACGTCGCCGAGCGCCTTCTGCACCGCGAGCAGCGCCAGGTTGCCGCCGATCTGCCCGCCGCCGATGAGTCCAATCTTCCTCTTGCCCATGTCGCCTTCCGCCTGTGGTGTGCGCCGCCCTCGGGGCCGCTCACATGTGCTGGATGATGGCCTGGCCGAACTCGGAGCACTTCACTTCCTTCACCCCGGTCTGCCCCTCTTGCTTCAAGAGCCGCGCGAAGTCGTAGGTCACGGTGCGCGCGGTGATGGCCCGATCGATTCCGCGGATGATGAGGTCCGCCGCCTCGGTCCAGCCGAGGTGGCGGAGCATCATGTCGCCGGAGAGGATGACGCTCCCGGGGTTGACCTTGTCCTGATCGGCGTACTTCGGCGCCGTCCCGTGGGTGGCCTCGAACACCGCGTGCCCGGTGACGTAGTTGATGTTGCCGCCCGGGGCGATGCCGATCCCGCCCACCTGGGCGGCCAGCGCGTCGGAGAGGTAGTCGCCGTTGAGGTTCAGGGTGGCGATGACGTCGAACTCGTCGGGCCGGGTGAGGACCTGCTGGAGGGTGATGTCGGCGATGGCATCCTTGACCAGGAGCTTGCCGGCGCCCAGCGCCGCCTTCTGCTCGGCGTTGGCCGCCTCCTCGCCGGCCCGGGTCTTGGTCTCCTCCCACTGCTCCCAGGTGTAGGTCTGGGTGGCGAATTCACGCTCGGCCAGGGCGTAGCCCCAGCCCCGGAAGGCTCCTTCCGTGTACTTCATGATGTTGCCCTTGTGGACCAGGGTCACGCTCTTGCGCCTGTGCTCCAGCGCGTAGCGGATGGCGGCCCGGATCAGGCGCTCCGACCCCTCGCGCGACACCGGCTTCACCCCCAGGCCGCACTCCTCGGGGAAGCGGACCTTGCGGAACTCCTTGGGGAACTTCTCCCGGAGAAAACCGAGGAGCTGCTGGCTCTGCTCGGAGCCGGCCTCGAACTCGATGCCGGCGTAGATGTCCTCGGTGTTCTCCCGGAAGATGACCATGTTCACCTTCTCCGGGTGCTTGACCGGGGACGGGACGCCCTGGAAGTAGCGCACCGGACGGAGGCAGACGTAGAGGTCGAGCAGCTGGCGGAGCGCGACGTTGAGGGAACGAATGCCACCGCCCACCGGCGTGGTGAGCGGTCCCTTGATGCCCACCAGGTAGGTCCGGAAGGCTTCCACCGTCTCGTCCGGGAGCCAGTTGCGGGTCTGCTGGAACGCCTTCTCGCCTGCCAGGACCTCGAGCCAGGCGATCTTCCGCTTTCCTCGGTAGGCCTTCTCCACCGCCGCGTCGAACACCGCCTGCGATGCCCGCCAGATGTCCCGTCCCGTCCCGTCCCCCTCGATGAAGGGGATGACCGGCCGGTCCGGCACCGACAGCTTCCCCCCCGACAGCCCGATCTTCTCTCCAGCAATCTCGACCATGTGCGCTGACCTCCGCGGGGCGATGCTCCAGGGGGCCGGCTCGTATACGCTCGACCCCGAAGAGGCCGCAAGCCTTGCGGCCCTGGAGAAGAAAACCCACTGCTAGAGCATTCGCCGTGCCGGGGCTTTTTGGGTTGCAACCCGGCGGGGCCCGGTGGAATGAGGACCGCATGGCCAAAGAGACGCTCACCGTCACCGACAACCGCACCGGAAAGACCTACGAGCTGCCCATCTCCCAGGGCTGCATCCGGACGTCTGACCTGCGCCAGATCAAGGTCGAACCCACGGATTTCGGGCTGATGGGCTACGACCCGGCCTTCCTCAACACCGCCAACTGTCGCAGCGCCATCACCTTCATCGACGGCGACCGGGGCGTACTCGAGTACCGCGGCTATCCCATCGAGCAGCTCGCCGAGCAGTCGACCTTCCTCGAGGTGGCCTACCTGCTCATGAACGGCGACCTCCCCAGCCGCCAGGAGCTGGCCGACTTCACCCACGTCATCACCCACCACACCTACGTCCATGAGAACGTGAAGGCCTTCATGGATGGGTTCCGCTACGACGCCCATCCCATGTCCATGCTCGCTTCCACCGTGGCCGCCCTGTCCGCCTTCTACCCGGAGGCGAAGAACATCCAGGACGCCCAGGTGCGGCGCATCCAGATGATGCGCATGGTGGCCAAGATGCCCACCCTGGCCGCCTTCAGCTTCCGTCACGCCATGGGGCTGCCGTACGTCTACCCGAACAACGACCTCTCCTACGTCGGCAACTTCCTGGCGATGATCAAGAAGATCGGGACGGACACCTTCAAGGTCCACCCGGTGCTGGAACGCGCCCTGGACGTGCTCTTCATCCTCCACGCCGACCACGAGCAGAACTGCAGCACCACCGCCACCCGGCTGGTCGGCTCGAGCGAGGTCGACCCCTACTCCGCCGTGGCGGCAGGCATCACCGCGCTCTACGGCCCACTCCACGGCGGCGCGAACGAGGCCGTGCTCAAGATGCTCCGCGAGATCGGACACGTGAGCAAGGTGGGCGAGTTCATCAAGCTGGTGAAGAGCGGCGAGGGCGAGCGGCGGCTGATGGGATTCGGCCATCGCGTCTACAAGAGCTACGACCCGCGGGCGAAGGTGATCAAGCGCATCGCCGACGAGGTGTTCGCCGTCACCGGCAAGAACCCGCTCTTGGACATCGCCCTGGAGCTGGAGCGGATCGCCCTGCAGGACGACTACTTCGTGAAGCGGAAGCTCTACCCCAACGTCGACTTCTACTCGGGGCTGATCTACGAGGCCATCGGCTTCCAGTCCTCCTTCTTCCCGGTGCTCTTCGCCATCCCCCGCACCGTGGGGTGGCTGTCGCAGTGGGAGGAGATGGTCCTCGACCAGGAGCAGAAGATCGCCCGGCCGCGGCAGGTGTACGTGGGACACCCCCGGCGAGACTACGTCCCCTTCGATCGACGCTGACGCCTCATGACCATCGACTTCACCTGTCAGAAGTGCGATGCCAGCTTCGAGATCGACGTCCAGGATCTGATCGACGGCTCGGAGAAGATCGCCTGCGCCAGCTGCGGCGCCAAGGCGCCGGCCAGCGCGGTCGAGGACTTCGTCTCCGCCCTCACCGAGATGCGCGCCCAGGTCGCCGCCCTGGGGAAGAAGTTCAGCGTGGCCATGGCCTTCGAGACCGAGGACCTGGAGGACCTCGACGACAAGGGCGACGACGAGGAGGACGAGGACGACCTGGAGGAGGATGACGACGAGGACGAGGACGACGACCTCGAGGACGACGACGAGGACGCGTCCGAGGACGAGGACGAGGAGCGGTGAGCGTCGGGGGGAGACGGGAAAGCCCGGCCCCCCCTCCCAGAGCGGCCGGGCTTTCGCCAACAACCGGACTCAGTCTCGGAGCCCCCACGGGGGGTGTGCGGATGCTCCTCCTCTGGCGAGAGCAGCTCGGCCCTGCTCGGCAAAAAGTGCGGCGTTCGTATGCCGGCAGCCGGCGCACTGTCAAGTTGCGCGGAAGGTGTCCAGCATGGAGCGCACGTCGAGCCGGGCCGTCCTCAGGAACAGCTTGACCGCGCGCTCGGCGGCCTGAGCCAGCGAGTTCATCCGCTCCAGCCGGAGCATGCGCTCCCGGCCCACCCCCACCGCGGCGCCGGCCACGCGCCGGGCCTCGCCGAGCTCGGCACGGATCCGCGTGAGGAAGGCGAGCTCACGCTCCTCGATGACGCGGCTCACCATCTTGACCAGGTCGGTCTCCGCCCGGTAGCGCCAGGCCCCGCTGCCCGGGCCGCGGACGCGGTGCACCACCCCCCAGCGCTCCAGGTCGCGGACGAGCATGGACACCGCCCCCTTGCTCAGCCCCAGCTCCTCCTCGAGCTGGGTGGCGGTCATGGCCGTCGAGCGAAGGTAGAGGAGCGCCCAGACCCGACCCTGGTTGTGCTTGAAGCCCCAGAACTCGATGACGTGGCCGACCGCCTCGACGGCGATGGATTCCCAGCGCGGGAGCGTGCCCCCGGTGGACTCCGGCGCGGACACCCTCGGGGCACCGGACCAGGCGTAACCCTTCATGGCCCGGTTCCCTCCTCGAAGGCGGCGCAGAGCGCCCGGCTCCAGGCCACCAGCTGCAGCCCCCCGGGCTCGCTCGCGTAGGGACCGAGCGCATCGAGCCCCCGCTCGACCTCCCGGTGCAGCGCCTCCCGCGCCTCCTCCATCGCCGGCCCGGCTCGGATCGCCTCTCCCACCTCGCGGACCCGCTCGTCGGGCATGGAGCCGAAGGCCCACAGGTCCCGCAGGCGGCGGCGCACTGCCTCGTCGGACCGGACGGCCAGCAGCAGCGGAAGGGACGGAGTCCTGGAGCGGATGTCGGCGAAGGGTGGCTTCCCGGGGTCACCGCCGGTGATGTCCTTGAGGTCGTCGGCGATCTGGAAGGCCACCCCGAGGTGGCGCCCGAAGGCATCGAAGCGCTCGGCGACGTCGGGCATCGCGGCCAGGGTGGCGGCCGCCGAGCCGCAGAAGCCGAAGAGCGCGCCGGTCTTCCCCTCGGCGATGGCCCGCAGCCGCTCGGGGGCGAGCGCCAGGTCTCCTCTCGCCTCCACCTCGCCGATGGTGGCCCGGGTCATCTCGGCGACCGTGGCCACCGCCCGGAAGGACACCGCCCGGTCCAGCGTGGCCAGCTCGTCCAGCGCCACGCAGAGGAGCAGGTCGCCGCCCATCACCGCCACGATGTTCCCCCAGATGGCGTTCACCGTCGGCCGGCCGCGGCGGAACATGCCCTGGTCGACCACGTCGTCGTGGAGCAGGCTCGCCGAGTGGACCAGCTCGGCGGCCACGCCCACGTGCAGGAGCGCGGCCGGGGAGGCCCGCACCGCCCGGCCGAAGTGGTGGACGATGAGCGGCCGGAGCCGCTTGCCACCTCCGCCGATGCACAGGTGCCGGGCGGCGTTGGCCAGCGTGTCCGAGTCGCCCACCGGCCGGCCCGCGCGCGCCAGCACGTGGCCGAGCCGTTCCTCGGTGGCCTGAAGGAAGTCGCTCGCCGCGGCCGTCAGGTCCATGGGGGGTTCATTCGGTTCAAGACTACGTGAACCTCGCGGGCCCTGCTGGGCCGCCGCGCCGCCGCCGCTTCTCGCTGTCACAAGACCCCCTTGGCCACCCCGTGGCCTGTCCACCCGTGCCGTCCCGAGGCCAGCGTTCGCTTGACCGCCGCCCGGTCCACCTTGTCCAGGGCCGTGCGGGGAAGCGCCTGGACCAGGACCAGCTCGGCCGGGACCTTGAAGCCGGCCAGCCGCTCCCGGACCCAACCGAGCAGGCCCTCCGCGGTCGCGCCCGGCCGCAGCACCACCGCCGCCACCGGGACCTCGCCCCAGGCCGGGTCGGCCCGGCCCACCACCGCCGCCTCGGCGACCGCGGGGTGCGAGGCGAGGACCGTCTCCACCTCCGCCGGATAGACGTTCTCGCCGCCGGAGACGATGAGGTCGGACCTCCGCGCCAGCACGTGCAGCCTCCCGCGCCCGTCGAGCCGGCCGGCATCCCCGGTGTGCAGCCATCCGCCGGCGAGCGCCGCCTCCGACGCGGCCGGGTCGCCGAGGTAGCCGGCCATCAGGGTCGGGCCGCGCACCTGGATCTCCCCGGCGACGATGCGCACCTCGAGCGACGGCAGGGGAGGTCCGGCCGTCGTCCCGTCGGCCTCGCCGGGCCGCTCGGTGGTCACCTGGGAGCAGGCCTCGGTCAGCCCGTAGGTGTGGAGGACGGGAATCCGCGCCTGGCGCGCCCGGCGGGCGAGCTCGCCGGGCAGCGGCCCTCCTCCGATGAGCACCGCGCGCAGGGTGGACGGCCGCACCCCGGCCTCGAGGGTCTGGGCCAGCGTCCGCGGCACCAGGCTGGTGTGGGTGATCCCTCCCTCGGAGAGCTCGCGCGCCGCCGCCGCGGCGTCGAAGCGAGGATGGAGGACGAGCGCCGAGCCGTCCACCGCGCAGCGCACGGCCATGGCCAGGCCACCCACGTGGAAGAGGGGGAGCGTGCACAGCCACCGGTCCGCCTCCGAGGCGCCGAGGTTTCCGCGGGACGCGGCGGCGCTGGCCAGGAGCCCGCGCACCGGAAGCCGCGCCGCCTTCGGCGGTCCGCTCGTCCCGGAGGTGAAGAGCACCACCCAGTCCCTCGTCGCGTCGAGCGGGCCGGTCTCCCCCCGCGGGCCGGCCGACTCGCGCTCCACCGCCTCCAGCACCCGGGCGCCGGGAAGCCGATCGCCGAGCGCCTCCTCGACCAGCACCACCCGCGGGGCGAGCCGGTCCACGAGCGGGACGAGCTCGCTCCGGGTGAGACGGGCGTTGAGCGGCGCCAGGGCCGCTCCCAGCCGGCGGACGGCGAAGAGGAGCGCCACCGCCGCCGTCCGGTTCCAGGAGAGGAGCGCCACCCGGTCGCCCGAGCTCACCCCCAGCCGGTGGAGCCGGCCCCCCCAGGCGGCGACCTCGGCATCGAGGTCGGCGAAGCAGAGCTGCCTCCCTCCAGCGGTGAGCGCCGGGGCGCCGGGCGTCGCGCGCGCCCGAGCGTGGACCGGGCAGGAGCTCACCATCCGAGCACCTCCGGAGCGATGCCCAGCCCGGGCGCGTCGGGAACGTGGAGCGCGCCATCGAGCAGCGGGTAGGCGCCCGGGTCCTCCACCAGGAGCGCGCCCGTGGCCAGCCCCTGGTCTCTCCGGCCGCCGAGCGCGAGCGCGAGGTGAGCGGCCGCCGCACGCAGCGTGGCCCCGTCGAGCGCGCTGGTGACGACCACGTCCACGCCCCGGGCCCGGGCCCGCGCCGCGACCTCCCGTGCAGGCAGGATCCCGCCGAGCACCGGGAGCTTGAGGACGAGGACATCCGCCGCGGGGCCCTCCGCGCCGTCGAGCACCGCCTCCGTGCCGCCGGCCACCCCGAGCGCCTCGTCCGCCGCCACCGGCAGGAGGCGGCGGAGCCGTCGGAGCGCGGCCACGTCGCCCTCGGCCACCGGCTGCTCGGCATACTCGAGATCGCAGGCGGCGAGCTCGGAAAGTCGCCGCTCGGCCTCGGCCTCCGACCAGCGCGCATTGGCGTCCACCCGGAGCCGGACGCCCTTCCCCACCGCAGCCCGAAGAGCACCGAGCCGCTCGGCATCGCCCTCGGCAACCCCGGAGCCGACCTTGACCTTGAGGGTGGTGAATCCGGCGTGCACCGCCGCCCGTCCCTCCTCGGCGAGCCCGGCGACCGATTCCGCGGCGAGCAGCGCATTGACGCGCACCGGGCCAGCTCGGAGCGCACCGAGCAACCGTGCCAGGGGCAATCCCCTCCGCCGGGCGAGGAGGTCGAGGAGCGCGACCTCCACGCCGGCCCGTGCCGCCGGGCGGTCGCGGAGCGGGCGCAGCGCCTCGCTGACCTCCTCGAGCGATGCCGGAGGCCGCTCGAGCTGGAACGCGGCCAGCGCCTCGGAGGCCGCCGGGAGGGATTCCGTGCCGAACCCCGGGCAGGGCGTCACCTCGCCCAGGCCCACGGCGCCGGCACCGTCGGCCGCGCGCAGGAGGAGCCCCTCCACGGCGCCGCGGCTTCCATGGCCCGTGGTGAGCCGCGTCCGGAGCGCAAGACGGAACGGGCGCCGGTCCAGGGCGAGGCTCACGGCGCCCCTCCGAGCCAGAGACCGACGGCGAGCAGGAGCCCGTGGACCAGCTGGAGCCGAGCGCTGCCGGCGAGGGCACGGTTGAGCGCGGTGCCTCGCTCGCGCGCCACCACTCCCCCCGGACGCCAGGCCAGGGGCAGCGCGGCCAGGCTCACGAGCACCGCCGGCCCAACCAGCCGCGTCGCCCAGGCGACGGCCGGGGCGAGGAAGGCCACCGCCAGGACCACCGCATACTCGATGCGGGCGAACCGCGCTCCGAAGCGCACCGCCAGGGTGCGCTTCTGCGCCCGGCGGTCCGTGTCGACGTCGCGAAGGTTGTTGACCACCAAGAGGGCGGTGGCCGTGCAGCCCACCGACAGCGCAGCGAGCCAGGTGGCCGGGGGGAGCCGCTGCGCCTGCACCCAGACCGTGCCCCCCACCGCGGCGAAGCCGAAGAAGGCGAGGACGAAGAGCTCCCCCAGGCCGAGGTACCCGAGCGGCGCCGGTCCCCCGGTGTAGGCCCAGCCGGCGAGGATGGAGGCGAGGCCGATGGCCACCACCGGCCAGCCCCCGGCGGCGACGAGGTAGAGGCCCACCAGCGCCGCTCCGGCGAAGCAGAGCGCGGCGGCGGCCAGCACCGTCCGGGGGCGGAGCAGCCCGCTCTGGGTCACCCGCACCGGCCCGAGCCGATCGGGCGTGTCCGCGCCTCGCCGGAAGTCGTAGTAGTCGTTGCTCAGGTTGGTGCCCACCTGGATGAGCAGGGCACCCACCAGCGCGGCCAGGGCCGGGCCCCACCGGCCGGCGTCCGCTCCGAAGGCCAGACCTGTCCCCACCGCCACCGGGGCCACCGCGGCGGTCAGCGTCCGCGGACGGGCGGCCAGCAGCCAGGCCCTGGCGGCCGGGAGGGGCAGGGAGCGCGGCAGCGCTGGCGAGGAGGTGGTCACGGGCGGCGCGGGAACTTCGAGAAATCCGGCGGGCGCTTCTCGACGTAGGCGTTCCGCCCCTCCTGGGCCTCGGCGGACATGTAGTAGAGCAGCGTCGCGTTGCCGGCCAGCTCCTGGACGCCGGCCTGGCCGTCGAGTGCGGCGTTGAAGCTCGACTTGAGGAGGCGGAGCGCGAGCGGGCTGAGCCGGAGCATCTCCTGGCACCAGCGCACCGTCTCCGCCTCGAGCTCGGCCAGGGGGACCACCTGGTTCACCAGCCCCATCTCCAGTGCGGCCCGGGCGTCGTACTGGCGGCAGAGGAACCAGATCTCCTTCGCCCTCTTGAGCCCCACCAGCGAAGCCAGGGTGCTGGCCCCGAACCCGCCGTCGAAGCTCCCCACCCGGGGCCCGGTCTGGCCGAAGCGGGCGTTGTCGGCGGCGATGGTCAGATCGCAGACGACGTGGAGGACGTGGCCGCCGCCGATGGCGTAGCCGGCGACCATGGCCACCACCGGCTTGGGGAGGCTCCGGATCTGCTTTTGGAGATCGAGCACGTTCAGCCGCGGGACCCCGTCCGTGCCGACGTACCCCTCGTCCCCGCGGATCCGCTGGTCTCCTCCGGAGCAGAAGGCCTGGTCGCCAGCCCCGGTGAGGATGACCACGCCCACGCCGGGATCCTCGCGCGCGTCCTCGAAGGCTTCGCGGAGCTCGAACAGGGTCTGCGGCCGGAAGGCGTTGCGGACCTCGGGGCGGTTGATGGTCACCTTGGCCATCCCCTGCCACTTCTCGTAACGGATGTCCTGGTACGTCCGGACCTGTTCCCATGCGGGCTTCATGTCGCCATGCTCCTCGTCTCCTCGCTCTCCACCAGCGGCCGATCGATCCACGGGGCCGAGAGAAACGCCGTCACCTCGCGGGTCCACTCCTCCGGCGCCTCGAGGTGCGGCGCATGGCCGGCGCCGGCGACGACGTGGCCCCAGACGAGCGGGAGCTCGCCCGCCATCCGGCGCGCCAGCGCCGTGAACTTCGCGTCGCGGGCCCCGGTCAGGAGCAGCGTCGGGGAGCGGACGGCGGGCAGGGCCGACCAGTAGCTGGGCTGGACCCCGAGCCCGAGCCGCCGGAGCGACCCCGCCAGGCCCTCCGGGCTCCCGGCCAGCCGCCGCGCCCGCACCGCCGCCTTCTTCTCCGCCGGCAAGGTGCGCAGGCCGGCGAAGACCGGGAGCGCTTCCCAGGCCTCGACGAACTGGGCGACGCCGTCGGCCTCGATGCGGGCCGCCAGGGCCTCGTCCGCCTGCCGCCGCACCAGGCGCCCCCGGCGCCGGCGGAGCCCGGGGGAGCCGCTCTCCAGGACCAGCCGCCGGACCCGGTGGCCGGCCTCCACCGCCAGCCCGAGCGCGAGCCGGGCTCCGAGCGAGTACCCGGCCACGTCCACCTCGGCCAGGCCGAGCCCGTCGAGCAGCTCCCCCAGCGCTCGCAGGGTCGAGGAGAAGGTCGTGTCCTCGGGGAAGGGGCTCTCGCCGTGGCCGGGAAGATCCACGGTCACCACCTCGGCGTGCGCGGTCAGCCCGTCGCGGAGGTGGGCGAAGGCGCTCCGGTTCCCGGTGAAGCCATGGAGGAGGAGCAGGGGCGGTCCGTGGCCGGTCCAGCGCTCGTGGGCCAGCCAGCTCACCGGGCGCCCTCCGCCGCGGCGGCCGCCCGGTCGGCGAGCATCCGGTGGACACCGACGTTGGCGGCGCGGTCCGGGACGCGGACCTCGATGAGATGCAACCCCCCCCGGAGGCTCTCCGCCAGCGCCTCGGTGAAGGCGGCGGCGGCGTCGACCCGGACGAAGCGCGCCCCGGCGAGCGCCGCGGCGGCCGCCAGGTCGACCGCGTGCGGGGTGGCGAAGAGCGGCTCGAAGGGCGCTCCCGCCGAGGCGATGGGCAGGAACGAGAAGATGCCCCCGCCGTGGTTGTTGGCCACCACCAGGGTCAAAGGAACGCCCGAGCGCTGGGCAACGAGAAGCCCGCCCAGGTCGTGGAGGAGCGCCAGGTCGCCGAGGAAGACGACGGTCGGGGCGAGGCCGGCGGCGGAGATGCCCAGGGCCGTGGACACCGTCCCGTCGATGCCGTTGACGCCGCGGTTGGAAAAGACGCGGATCTCCTCCGGGCGCGACGCGGCGAAGGCGTCCACGTCCCGGATGGGCATGCTCGAGGCGACCACCAGACGGGTTCCCTCGGGGAGACCGGCGACGAGCCGGTAGGCGAGCTCCGGCTCGGTGAAGCCTCCCAGGGCGGCGAAACCCTCCTCGAGCGCGCCGGCCACCCGGGCATCGGCGGCCGAGAGCGCGTCCGCCCAGGGCGTGGTCCGCGGAGGCACGGGCGCGGTGAGCGCGGCGCAGGTCTCGGCCACGTCGCCCGAGAGCACGAGCGAGGCGGAGTGGCCGGGGTCGACCACGTCGTCCTGGTCGGCGAGGAGCAGGGTCTCGGCACCGCTCGCATCGAGCCACTGGGCGAGCCGCTTGGAGGTCACTCCGCCCCCCAGGCGGACCACCACGTCCGGGCGCAGCCCGCCCGCCAGGGAGGCGCTGCGCAGGAGCAGGTCGGCGTGGGCCACCGCCCGCGACCCCCGGGCCCAGCGGACGTTGGAGGCGGCGTCCGCGACGAGCGGATAGCCGTAGGAGGCGGCCAGCGCGCGGACCGCGGCGGGCAGGTCATCGGCGCCGGACCGGGGACCGACCACCACCAGCCCCTTCTCGGTGGCGGCCAGCCGCCGTCGGGCCGCGGCCAGCGCAGGCTCGGGTGGGCGGCGCCGCGGCGCGGGGGCGGCGAGCATCGGTCCGCCTCGCCCGTCGCGGGCGAGCTGCGACAGCCCGGCCGGGTCCGGCTGCCCGGCCTCCGGCGCGAGCGGCTCCCGGAAGGGAACGTCGATGTGCACCGGTCCTCGGGGGGATGCCTGGCAGACGCTGGCCAGCCGGGAGACGAGGGCCCGGAGGTGCAGGAAGGCCTCCGAGCTCCCCTCGGGCACGCTGAGCGACGCCTCCGCCCGGATGAAGCGGCCGTAGAGCCCATCCTGGGGGATGGTCTGCGGCGCACCGAAGCCGTGGAGCTCCCAGGGACGGTCGGCGGTGAGGAGGACCAGGGGCACGTGCGAGGCCCAGGCCTCGATGACCGCCGGGAGCAGGTGCGCTCCGGCCGTCCCCGAGGTGACCACCACCGCCGTCGGCCGCCCGGTCTCCAGGGAGAGGCCGAGGGCAAAGAAGCCCGCGCTCCGCTCGTCGAGGATGCTCCAGGTCCGGAGCGCGGGGGCCGCCTCGGCGCAGGCCAGGGCCAGCGGGGCGCTTCGCGAGCCGGGGGCGGCCACGGCGTGCCCGACGCCGGCCCGCACCAGTTCCTGGACCAGCGCCCGGGCCCAGAGCGTGTTCAGCGTGGCCATGGCGCCTCGCCGAGCAGCGCACGGAGCATGGGGACGGCCTTCCGGCGCGTCTCCTCCCACTCGGCCCGCGCCGTGGAGCCCTCCACCACCCCGGCGCCCACGAAGAGCCGGGCGGAGGGCCCGCGCAGGAGGGCGCAACGCAGGGCGACGCGCAGGTCGAGCGCCGCCTCTCCCACCCAGCCCACCGCCCCGGCATACCATCCGCGCGCCAGGTGCTCGTGCCGGCGGAGGAAGTCCCGGGCCCGCTCCCGCGGCGAGCCGCCCACCGCGGCCGTGGGATGGAGGGCCAGGGCGAGCTGATGGGGCCGGACGCCCCCCCGGAGCGTCCCCTCGATGCGCGCATCGAGATGGGTCACGTAGCCGAGCGAGACGGCGGACGTGCCGGCGACCTCGACGCGCTCGGCGATGCCCTCCAGAGCGTCCCGGATGTCCTCCACCACCGCTCGGTGCTCGGCCGTCTCCTTGGCGCTCCGGGCGAGTCGGGCGGCGTCCTCCGGCGCGGCGCTGGCGGCCAGGGCCTGGGTGACGAAGCGCCGCCCCTCCACCCGGGCGAGCCGCTCGGGCGAGGCCCCGAGAAAGGCCGTCCCGTCCGCGCCCCGGACGGCATAGACCACCGCCCCATCGGCCGAGGACTCGGCGCGCTCGAGCGCCAGGGCGAGGTCCAGCGGCGCCTCGGCCTCCACGTCGATGGCGCGGGCGAGCACCACCTTGCGCAACATCCCCTGGTGGAGAACCTCCAGGGCCCGGACGACGAGCGCTTCCCAGGCCGGGAAGTCCTCGCACAGCGACGCCGGCCGCGGCGGGGAGGCCGCCGGCTCCCGGGGAGCGGGGCAGGAGAGCGCGCTCCGCAGCGCATCGTCGGCCCGCCGCCGCGCCGCCTGCTCCCCGCCGGCCCCCAACGGCTCGTAGGCGGTGAGGCTCCCCCCGAGGGGGCTGCTGGCCAGGAGGAGCCGGGGGAGGAAGGCCCGCGCCGCGGGGAAGCTCTCCCACCACCCATCGCGCGGGGCCGCGGCATCGAAGGCGAAGCCGGCGA
The DNA here is from genome assembly GCA_035622755.1 of Myxococcaceae bacterium. Lineage (GTDB taxonomy): Bacteria > Myxococcota > Myxococcia > Myxococcales > Myxococcaceae > JADGRA01. The sequence continues at coordinate 719 of DASPUU010000259.1, read as the reverse complement.
ACCACTCCCCCGGGGGCGCCATCCGCTCGCCGCGGACGTCGACAGACGAGGCGGCGGCCCGGCCGAGGACGTCGTCCGCGCGCGCGCCAGCGAGCACGGCCGCCTCGCCGGAGCCGCGAAAGCTGACGTCTCCGTCCCGCCAGGCCAGCGACGGCGTCCCCAGGACGCCCCGGAGCCGCGGCAGGTCCTCCGCCCTCACTGGACGGGAGCTCCCCACCACCTGCACGACGGCCGCCATCACGGTTTCCGTGGTCGTTCTATGCCCTCCGTGCTATCCGATGCACGCGGAAGTTCAAGGCGATTTGAACCTCGTGAACGAGCCAGGTCCCGCTCGCCCGCGGCACGTCCTCCGGTCGGCCCGGCCCGGGGGGACGCGCGTCACCGTCGGCGCCATCGAGCTCGGCGGGCCGGCCTTCGTCGTCGCCGCCGGCCCCTGCGCGGTGGAGACGGCCGGCCAGCTCGCCGAGGCGGCCGCCGCGGTGGCGGCCAGTGGAGCGCACCTCCTGCGCGGGGGGCTCTTCAAGCCCCGGACCAGCCCCTACGCCTTCCAGGGGCTCGGCGAGCCGGGCCTTCTCCTGCTCGAGCGCGCCCGCGCCCGGCACGGCCTCGGTCTCGTGACCGAGGTGCTGGACACCGAGCAGCTCGCCTCGCTCATCGACCACGTGGACATGCTCCAGGTGGGCGCCCGGAACATGCAGAACTTTCCCCTCCTCCGGGCC
>DASPUU010000258.1:0-2610 GCA_035622755.1 Myxococcaceae bacterium | reverse complement strand
GCGGCCACCGACGACGGCATCCTCCTCTCGCTCGGCGAGCAGCACAGCTTCCCCCTCGGGGACGTGTTCGAGTTCCTTCACCCGGAGACGGTGGAGGAGGTGCTCGTCCAGGCCGTCCTCCAGAGCCCGCTCTTCGGGACGCGGTTCCGCTGGAACGCCACCCGGGCGCTGGCCCTGTCGCGCTTCCGGAACGGAAAGCGCGTGCCGCCGCAGATCCAGCGCGCCCGGAGCGACGACCTCCTGGCGGCGGTGTTCCCGGCCCAGGTGGCCTGCCAGGACAACCACGGCGGGGAGGCGGTGGAGGTCCCCGACCAGCCGCTCGTCCGCCAGACGGTGGACGACTGCCTGCGCGAGGCGATGGACGTGGACGGGCTCAAGGCGGTGCTCCGCCGGCTGCGCGCAGGGGAGATCCGCACCGTGGCCGTGGACCTGCCCGAGCCCTCGCCGCTGGCCCACGCGCTCCTCAACAGCCAGCCCTACACCTTCCTCGACGATGCGCCGCTCGAGGAGCGCCGGGCGCGCGCCGTCCAGGTGCGCCGGACGCTCCCGGCCGAGGACGCGGCGCGCATGGGGGCCCTGGATGCGGAGGCCATCCGCCAGGTGGTCGACGACGCGCGGCCCCCGGTTCGCGATGCCGACGAGCTGCACGAGCTCCTGCTCCAGGGGGTGCTCGTCCCGGCCGAGGGGCTGGAGCGGGACTTCCTCGACGTCCTGGTCGGGAACGGCCGCGCGGCACGGCTCGTCGCCGGGGAGCGCCCCTTCGCCGTGGCCGCCGAGCGGGTCGCGGCAGTGCGGGCGCTCTTCCCGGATGCAGCGCTCGACCCGCCGCTCGAGCCGCTCCCCGGCGACGGTCCGGTGGACCGCGAGGCGGCCGTGCTGGCCGCGGTCCGGGGCCGGATGGAGGTGGCCGGGCCGCTCACCGCCACCGGGCTCGGCCTGGCGCTTCTCCTCGACCCGGGCGAGGTGACCGAGGCGCTGCACCGGCTGGAGTCGGAGGGGACGGTGCTCCGCGGGCGGTTCCGCCCCGGCCTGCCGGCGGACGCGGAGCTGGAATGGTGCGACCGGCGTCTCCTCCAGCGCATCCACCGGCTCACCGTGGGGCGGCTCCGCCGGGAGATCGAGCCGCTCTCCGCCGCCGACTTCATGCGCTTCCTCTTTCGCTGGCACCATCTTCTCCCGGGCGACGGGCTGCGCGGCCCGGCCGGACTGCTCCGGGCGGTGTCGCTGCTCGAGGGGGTTGAGGCCCCGGCGGCAGCCTGGGAGCAGGCGCTCTTGCCGGCGCGCGTGCGCGGCGAGGCGGATGCGTTGCTCGAGAAGGCGTGCTGGGCGGGCGAGGTGGCCTGGGGCCGGCTCACGCTCCGCGAGCCGAGGCCGGTCGGCCCGCGCCGCGGGGCGGAGGTCGAGGCGGCGCCCCGCCGCGTCGCGGGGGTGAGCCGTGCGGCGACCCTGTCCTTCTTCCGCCGGAGCTCGATGGACGTGCTCCTCGCCGCGGCCCGACCGGACCTGTCGCCCGACGGCGAGCCGTGGCTCCCCGAGGAGCTGGAAGGAGCGGCGCTCGACGTGGGCAGGGCGCTCATCCGGCGCGGCGCCTGCTTCTTCGCCGACCTGGTCTCCACCACCCGGCGCGAGCCGGGGGAGGTGGAGGATGCGCTCTGGGAGCTGCTCGCCCGAGGCGTGGTGAGCGCCGATGCGGTGGAGAACCTCCGCGTGCTGCAGAGCCCGAAGCGGCGCCGGCAGCAGAAGGCCCTCAGGCGCGGCGGCCCCGGTCGCTGGACGCTGCTCCTCCCGGCCCGTGTCCCGCCCGCCGACGAGCGCACCCACGGCCTGGCCGAGCTGTTCCTCCGGCGCTGGGGCGTCGTCTTCCGGGACCTGGTGGCCCGCGAGCCGCTCGCGCCGCCGTGGCGGGTCCTGCTCGGCGTCTACCGGCGGATGGAGGCGCGGGGCGAGGTGCGCGGGGGCCGATTCGTGGCCGGGGTGGCCGGGGAGCAGTTCGCGCTTCCCGAGGCGGTGGACGTCGCCCGGGCGGTGCGGCGTGCCTCGCCGGGGCCGGAGCGGGTGGAGCTGTCGGCCGTCGACCCGCTCAACCTGACCGGCATCGTGACGCCCGGGCCACGCGTACCGGCGGTGCTCGGCGAGCGGGTCGTGTACGTGGACGGGGTTCCGGCGCCGGCCTCGGCGGACCTGCCGGCCGAGGCCGTCCCGTCCGTGTAACGCATTCCGGCGTCGAGCATCCAAGCCGTCGGGATGCGGAAGGTGCTCTCACTTCTGGCAGTGGTGGCCACGGTGGCCCTCGGGGTACTGGTGTCCGCGTCCGCCGTTCCCGTCGTGGCCGCGGTGGGGGCGGTCATCGTGCTCTGGGTGGGCGCGGCGGTGGGGACGGGCCCGTTCGAGCGTCACTCGGGGCGCTGAGAGGGCCCGGAGGGAGACGGGCCGGACGGTCTGTCGTGCGATCGGTTCCGGGCGTGCCGTGCTCACCTCGGGCCCGAGACACGCGCTCGCACCGCTTCGCGAGGAGTAGCTCCTCCCCGGGTCGGGGTCGGACCCTAATCAGGGGACCTGATTCCGCTCCCGGAGCCGAAAGCTCAATCGTGTCGGCACCTTGAGCTCGAA
>DASPUU010000257.1:0-9409 GCA_035622755.1 Myxococcaceae bacterium | reverse complement strand
CCTTGATCACCAGCGTGGCGGCGGCCCGCACGTCTCCGCCCGCCACCAGGCGCGCCACCTCTTGGGCCTCCGACATCTCCGGGGCCAAGGCGAGGGCGACCAACCGGGGTCGAACCGGTAACCCCCGGAGCCACAGTCCGGTGCTCTGCCAGTTGAGCTATGGTCGCCGTGAAGCGGAGCTGGACGTAGCGGAAACATTGCCCGGCTTCAAGCTGCCCACCCCGAGCCGGAGCCGAACGCGAAGAGCGGCTACTCCAGCCCGAGCCGCCGGATGGAATCGTGGAGCGTGGTCCGGGGCATGTTCAGGCGCCGGGCCGCGTCGGTCTTGGAGCCGCCCGAGGCACGGAGCGCATCGGCGATGCGATCTCGCTTCTGGCGCCGGGCCCCCTCGCGGATCTCGCTCACCACCGACCGCTCCGGGCCCGGTGGACTTTCCACCCGGCAGGGACCGAGCTGGACATGGGCGATCTCGTCGCCATCCCGGGCGAGGACCACCGCGTGCTCGAGCACGTTGCGCAGCTCGCGGACGTTGCCCGGCCAGCGATGCTCGGCGAGGGCGGCCAGCGCGGCGGGCGAGAGCGTGACGCGCTTCTTGAGGGTCCCTCCGAACTCCTCGAGAAAGGACACGGCGAGCTGGGGGAGGTCCTCCCTCCGCTCGCGCAGGGGCGGAAGGTAGAGGGGCACCACGCTGAGACGGAAGTAGAGGTCCTCGCGGAAGGTCCGGCATTCGACGAGCCGCTCCAGGCTGGTGTTCGTCGCGGCGATGACGCGCACGTCCACGCGGCGCGTCTGGCAGCTCCCCACCCGCTCGAACTCCCTTTCCTGGAGCAGCCGGAGCAGGGCGATCTGCCCGCGGAGCGGGATCTCGCTCACCTCGTCGAGCAGGAGCGTTCCGCCGTCGGCCGCCTCGAAACGTCCAGTGCGGGCCCGCTCGGCTCCAGTGAAGGCGCCGCACTCGTGTCCAAAGAGCTCGGATTCCAGGAGCCCATCGGGCATCGCCCCGCAGTTGAGGGCCAGGAACGGCCGGGCCGCCCGCGGGCTCCGCGCGTGGAGCTCCCGCGCGACGAGCTCCTTGCCGGTTCCGGTCTCCCCCACCAGGAGCACCGTGCTCTCGGATGCCGCCACCTGGTCGAGCACGTGCCCCACCGAGCGCAGGCCTCCGTCGAGGCCGATGAGCTTGACGCCGTCCTTCGCTGTGTCTCGACGCATGTTGTCGCGTTCTGCAACCAGTGGACCAGGACCCAAGACGCCTAGCCCTCGTCGCTCCAGGGAGCTCGTCCTGTGCACGATGCGCACGTCCTTGCCCGACCTGTGCAGAACCCCCCCCTTGGACCCTCGACCGCAGGGCCATCGTGACGCGCCTCGGCCGTCACCGGCCGTGCGCGCGAGCGACCTAATCGCCGGCCGCAGTCGACGCACGACGACCTGGCGAAATTCACGCAGACGCGAGATGCGTGGATGAGCGGGCCAGCCGACCAGGATTCGGCGCTCGTTCCTCGCCTCCGGCGGCGTCGAGCGTCCGGCGATTCTCGCCGACTTCCGACGTCGGCCGCCGCCGTCACGGCGCAAGGCCGCACGATCGCGTCAGGGATGCCGCGGCCCGGTGCTTGCTCGAGCTCTGGCATCGACATGCTCGCCGAGGGGACCTCGAGGCCAAGGCGGAGCCGCGTGACCGTCACGCCGAGCCTACCGATACGCGGCTCGCCGGTGACGGTCATCGCCGCTGGGACCGGGGGCGTCGGCGCGTCGGTGGCGCGACGCCTCGCTTCGCCGGGCGAGCGAATGCTGCTCGGTTTCGCGGGGGACCGAGCGGCGGCCGAGCACCTCGCCGCCGAGGTGAGGGCCCGCGGGTCGACCGTCGAGCTCGTCCCCGGGGACCTCTTCCATCCGGCCACGCGGGAGCAGTACGTGGAGCAGATTCGCGCCTGGGACGACCGCTGCGATCGACTGGTCCATGCCGTCACCGTCACCGGCCTCGAGCCACTCTCCGCGGTCCGCGCCGATCGGTGGGCGGCCACGCTCGACGCCTCCGCCTTCACCGTGCTCGCCCTGGTCCAGGCCCTGCGTGCCCCGCTGGCGCGGGCCCGGGGCTCGGTGGTCGCGGTATCGAGCACGGCGAGCATCCGCCATCTTCCGCTCCCGGGCGCGCTCGGCTGCGCCACCGCCGCGCTCGAGGCCGCGGTCCGCTCGCTGGCCTGCGAGCTGGCGGCGGAGGGGATCCGGGTGAACGCGGTGCGACCGGGGCTGATGCAGGGCAGCCTGGCCGAGCGCCCCGAGACGGTCGAGGGGGTGACCCGCCGGACACCGGCTCGCCGGCTCGGGCAGCCGGAGGAGGTTGCCGAGGTGGTGGCCTTCCTCCTTTCCGCGGCGGCGTCCTGGGTGGTGGGACAGGTGGTGGACGTCGACGGGGGGTTCACGCTGACCTGACGAGAGGGGCGAGGCGACATCGGCCGACATCCCCCGGGTCGGCGTGACCTCGGGCGCGCCTGCGGGCCCGCGCGAAGCGTGGAACAATGAGCGCTCCCGACGGACACGATGCACCGGTCGCCCCATCCTCGTCGGTCCCACCCGGAGCACGCCGCGGCCTGGCTGCTCGCGGCCGCCACGCTCGTCGCCGCCTGCGGGGGCAACATCTCGTCGCTGCCCGGAGAGGATGGCGGCCTGCCCGCCGACGGGGGCGGATCGCCGGATGGCGGTGCTCGACCCGATGGAGGCACGCCAGTGGACGGGGGAACGGTCCTCCCGGCGCTCCACGCAGAGGGAAACGAGCTCCTCGACCCGGCCGGCCACCCGGTGCAGCTCCGCGGCGTGAATCGGTCCGGGACGGAGTACGCCTGCATCCAGGGGTGGGGAATCTTCGATGGTCCGTCGGACGACGCCTCGCTGGACGCCATCGTTGCCTGGAAGGCGAATGCCATCCGGATCCCGATGAACGAGGACTGCTGGCTGGCCATCAATGGAGCGCCGGCGGCCTACTCGGGCGCCAGCTACCAGCAGGCCATCGCCGCCTTCGTGCAGCGGGCCGTCGCCAAGGGCCTCTACCCCATCCTCGAGCTGCACTGGTCCGCCTCCGGAACCACCGCCGCCACCGGACAGGACCCGATGCCGAACCGTGACCACTCGGTGGCCTTCTGGGCGGAGGTGGCCGGCGCCTTCCGCGACCAGCCGGAGGTGATCCTCGAGCTCTTCAACGAGCCCTACCCGGATTCCAACCAGGACACCGACGCCGCCTGGACCTGCTGGCTCTCGGGCGGAACCTGCTCCGGGGTGAGCTACGCCGCGGCCGGGATGCAGGAGCTGGTCACGGCGGTGCGCGACGCCGGGGCGGGCAACCTCGTCCTCCTCGGCGGCGTCCAGTACTCCAACAGCCTGAGCCAGTGGCTGAGCCATGTTCCGAGCGACCCGGCGGACAACCTGGCCGCGGCCTGGCACGTCTACAACTTCAACGCCTGCAACAGCGCAAGCTGCTACGACTCCACCGTGGCGCCGGTGGCGGCTGGCCATCCGGTGGTGGCCACCGAGATCGGCGAGGACGACTGCGCCGGCACCTTCATCGACCCGCTCATGAGCTGGCTCGACGGCCACGGGGCGAGCTATCTGGGCTGGGCCTGGGACACGTGGGGCGGCTGCCTGGTCCTCATCGACAGCTACGACGGCACTCCCAACGGAGCCTACGGAACCGCCTACCGGTCCCACCTCCAGAGCTTCCCCTGACCCCGGGGCCGGCCGGGTCGGCGCGAGCGCCCGGGGTGGAAGCCCTGCGCCGTGCGAGGGTCAGTTGCAGTTGGAGGTGTTCGTCGTCTGGCAGGTCCCGCCGCTGGCTCCGGCGCTGCTGAGCACGCACCGGGCGGGCAGCGAGCAGTTGGGGCCGGAGACCGTGTCGCAGCCGACGCTGTTGCCCACCGGAGCAATGCAGGTACCGGCATCGCTCCCGGTAGCGAGCTGGCAGAAGGCGCCGGCGGTGCAGTCGATGACCCCTCCATCGATGGTCCCGCACGGCTGGGAGACGCTCGCCTCGGCCGCCATCGCGCAGACGCGGCCCAGCGGGACGTTGCAGTAGAGCCCGAGCCGCCCGTCGCACCGGGTGCCGCCATCCTGGATGCGGCAGGACGCTCCCACCGTCGTCGCCAGCGCCTCGCAGCTCCCCGGGCTCGTTCCGTTGTTGCCGAGGCAGGTGTAGCCGGGAGCGCAGACCGAGCTGTCGTCGCAGGCCTGGCCGCCCCCGACCGGGTTGACGCACTCCAGGGTGATGTTGTCGCAGCGCAGGCCCGGGCCGCATGGATTGTTGGCGCAAGAGGCCCCGACGCCGGGGGCAGGCGCGCAGGTCCCGCAGGCCGACGTGTCCGGGATGAGGCAGTAGGCGGTCAGGCACTGGGCGGAGACGGCGCAGGGGCTGCCCGCGTCACGAGGCCCCGCCGGAGGCTGGCAGGCCACCGGCACGTTGCCGAGGTCGAAGTCGCTGCAAGACATTCCCGGCGTTGCCGTGGCACAGGCCTCGGTGTGCGCCGGCGTGTTGGCCGTCTGGGGAAGCCCGAGGTTGGTGACGCAGGTGGATGACTGCTTGGATTCGCAGGTGCTCAGGTCACCGTAGACGTTGAGCAGCCCCTGCGGGTTGCACAGCTGCATCTTCTGGCAGCGCGCCGTCGCCAGGTCGGAGCAGGACTGCTCGGCCGTCGGATTGGAGCTGTTGCTGCTGCTGGAGCACGCCGGCGAGAGCAGCGCCCCGCCACCGACGATTGCACAGCCGAGCAGCAGGGCTCCCAGAGCGCGTCGCATGGTTCTCTCCCCACGTGAATTGCCCAGGACGGGCACGGGATGGGTCCAGGATCCACCGGAGCGCTCCCCGACGGGTAGGACCCGCGACAACCGGACGCAGACCGGTCCTTGGCTTCCCCTGCGCCCGCGCCTACTTGCTTGCTTCGACCACCCGGCCGTTGAGCGGCTGAACCGGCCGCGCGTTGTGCGGATACTTGGCGGCGAAGGCCGCCACCTCGCTGTTCAGGAGAGTCACCGGGGTTGTCAGCACGAACCACGTCACCTCTTCACTGCAGGGCGGCGTGGTGAGCGAACCGGTGAAGGTGTAGTAGGCGCGGCTCGGCGGGAGCAGCCCGGCCGGGTCGACGGTCACGCTCTCGGGCGCCAGCTCCTGCCCCTTCTCCGCGGGGAGGTGCTTCCACAGCTCGGCCAGGAACGCGTTCGACTTCCCGCCGGTGAGCAGGACCGCGACCACGGCGAGCTTGCCGTCGGCATCGTGGTGCACCAGGTGAGCCTCGAGGGCGAAGGTCTTGCCGTTGACCCTGGTCTCCGACGGCCGATGAAAATGAAGCTGCACGAGGTCGTACCGGTGCCCGCCGACGGTGATGAAGCTCCCAGGCGGGATGTTCACCTGGACACTGTGGCCGGTGTCGATGATGCGAAGCGGCGAGACCTGGTAGCTGAACTCGATGGGTGGAAGGGCCGCCGGCTTCGCGTGCCGAATATCCACCGGCGACTGATGCTTCCCGAGCTTGCAATCGCCGTAACCGGCCTCGAGCTCGCCCCAGTGCGCGGGCCCCTGCGCCCCCTGGTAGCCCCAGTGGACCGCAGGCTCCTCCCCGGCTGCTCCCCCACCCACGAGAACCAGGGTGATGAGCCACGCCTCGCGAGCGTGGCGCAGATGACGAACGCGTCGGTGACCGGGGCTCACGCTTGAGTGTCCTCCGGCGGGCCTCTTGCCCGGGTGCCTTCAGTCTTGCGCGACTGGCCCCTGTTTGCACCAGGAAGCCGGTCATCCGTGCGTGAGACGCTCTCAGGCGCGCACGCCTTGCGCACGGCCTGGGTCGAACCCCACAACGTTCCCGAGATCGGGCACGGGACCGGGTGTTGCACGCTTCCCAGGTCCCACCCCTCGACTGGAGGTTCCCGTGGCCAGCGCCCTGATTGTCTATGCCACCCGGGAGGGTCAAACGGAGAAGATTGCCCAGCGCATCGCCACCGTCCTGCGCGCGCGCGGTCACGTGGCCGAGCTCCTGGATGTCGACCACGCCGGGCGACGACCCGACCTGGGCCGGTTCGGAGCCATCGTCGTCGGGTCGCCCGTTCGCGCCCAGGGCTATCTCCGGTCCATCGTCCGTTTCGCCAGGGAGAACCGCGAGCTGCTCGGGCGGGTCCCGTCGGCGTTCTTCTCCGTCGGTCTCGCCGTGCTGAGCAAGAAGAGCGACGGCCGCGCCCAGACCCTGGCCATCGTGGACAAGTTCGTGGAGCGAACCGGCTGGCGCCCCCAGCACGTGGAGCTCATCGCCGGCGCGCTCCCCTACTCGAAGTACAACTTCCTCATCCGCTACGTCATGCGACGCATCTCCGCGAGCGAGGGCGGCGACACGGATACGTCGCGCGACTACGAGTACACGGACTGGAAGGCGGTGGAGGCCTTCGCCTCGGACTTCATCGCCCGAGCCGCGGGCACGCCGGCCATCGCCCGCCCGGCGGCCCTGGCCACCTCCTCCTAGCGGTCGCCGCTGCCCGGGCGGACGGAGGCCCGGCGCCCGGCGAGGGCCCCGACCGCGCAGAGGGCGGAGACGCCTGCGACCACGGCCAGCGGCGGACGGACGAGCCCGGAGCGGGGCGATCCATGTCACGCGAATCGGGAATGCTGGCGGGGTGTCCTGCTCGTCGTTCCCGAAGGAGTGAATCCATGGACGCCGGAGAAGGAATCATTCGCAAGCTGAGCGCTCACCCCGTCCCCGAGACGCTCGATCGCCTCGAGGCAATCTTGAAGACCAAAGGCATCCACGTGTTCGCTCGGATCGACCATTCGGGCGAGGCGGCCAAGGTGGGCCTGAGCATGCCGCCGACGCAGGTCCTCATCTTCGGAAACCCGCGCGCCGGGACGCCGGTGATGCTCGCCGCCCCCACCTCGGCGATCGACCTGCCGCTCAAGGCGCTCGCCTACCAGGATTCGGCCGGCAAGGTGTGGCTCGGTTACACGGATCCCGCATTCTTCGCCAGACGCTATGGCTTGACCGAAGCACAGGTAGCGCCCATCAGCGGCATCGGACAGCTCATCGACGGTGCGCTCCGTTAGCAGCGGTGGGGCGACCCCGACCTCCCGGAACGTCGTCGCCACGGATCGTCGCGGACGCCATCAAGCTGGAGCGGTCCTCGACGTACTCACGGCATCTCCTCTGTGGTACGTCCGCTCCGCACGGAGCATCGAAGGAGGACCGGCATGGAGCTTCGTCTCGAACGCACCCTGTGTGCTCTGGTCGGTGCCCTCCTTGCGACCGGGCCCGCGATGGCGCAGCAGCAGAGTCTGCCCACCCAGAACCTGAATCAGCAGCAGAACCTCCCCACCCAGAGCGTCAACCCCCCGCAGAACCTCCCCACCCAGAGCCTCCCGAGCCAGAGCCTCGATCAACCCCAGAATCGCCCGAGCCAGGACCTCAACCCGCCACAGGGCCTTCCCAGTCAGAGCCTCAACCCCCCGCAGAGTCTCCCCACCCAGAGCCTCCCGACTCAGAGCGCCCAACCCGCGCAGAAGACCCCGCCTCAAAGCAGCCCCGTTTCGTCCGGGACGAACGTGAAGCTCCAGGTCGGGCAGCAAGAGGTCCTCAACGTGGGCCTCAACGTTGGCCTGGTCTGCGACGACGGAACCATCGTCGACGCCAAGCTGCGCACCGTCTCCGCCACCCAGAATGAGCTCGTCCTCACCGGCCTCAAGCCGGGACAAACCTCGTGCCGCACCGGGACCGCGGACGTCAGCAGCTCCAGGGTGGTGAACATCACCGTCATTCCGAAGACAGCGTCGACGAAGTGAGTCACGGCCTTGCAGTCGGAAGGAGTCGAAGTCGTCGCCAGGTGGAGGTGAGAAATGCGGGTCCCTAACGCCGTCCTGCTGCTGGCGATCGCCGTGGTCCTGGTGCTGGCGCTCCTCGGCTGGCGGCGTGGGAAGCGCCTCCGGGTTCTGTTCGACGCGGTGAGCGACCGGGATCTTGCCTCCTTCAGCTACCACCACGGCCGCCTCGAGGATGTCCCGCTCGCCGACCGGGCGATGACCCAGAGCGACGGCCGGGTGACCGCCACCGTCGCGGCGCTGAGCGCCAAGGAGAGCCGCGCGCTCTTCGGCACGGCGCTCGCCCGCAGCGGTATCCAGCCGGTCTGGATCGAGGTCAAGAACGGGGAGGAGGTGCCGGTGTGGCTCCTGTCCGCCGGCCTCGACCCGGACTACTTCTCCGCCCGTGAAGCGGCTTACGTGCGGCACACCCTGTTCGCCCCGTCCGCCAACCGGCAGATGGACGAGTTCTTCGACGAGGTGCAGTTCCCCAACCCTGTCCTTCCGGGGACGACGGCGGCGGGATTCGTCTTCACCAACCTGGACGAGGGCACCAAGCCGGTCGCGGTGGATCTGCTCGTTCCCCGGCTCGGGAAAGCGAAGAGCTTCACCTTCTTCGCTCCGGTCCCAGGCCTCAAGATCGACAGCACGCGTCACGATCTCGACCGCATGTACCCTCCCGAGGCCATCGTCCATCTCAAGACGGAGAGCGAGCTCCGGGCGGCGCTCGAGCAGCTGCCGCGCTGGACCACCAACAAGAGCGGGAGCGCCAACGGGGATCCGCTCAATCTGGTGTTGATCGGCAAGCGAGACGACCTCTTCCCCGCATTTCTCCGCCGAGGCTGGCACCCCACCGAGATGATCTACCTGGGGTCGTCCTGGAAGACGTTCAAGGCATTCGTCCTCGGCTCCCGCTACCGGTATTCGCCGGTGAGCCCCCTCTACGCGCTGGGGCGGTACCAGGACCTCGCCGGCCAGAAGGCGCGGGAGTCGATCAACCAGCGCAACCACCTCCGGGCCTGGGTCACCCCGCTGCAGTACCAGGACAAGACGGTCTGGCTGGCGCAGATCAGCCGGGACATCGGCGTGCGCTGGACGCTCAAGACCTGGAACCTGACCACCCACAAGATCGACCCGGACGTGGACGAGGCGCGGCTCGGGCTGATCCAGGACATGATCTACTCGCAGGCGCTGCTCAAGTTCGGCTTCCTCAAGGGGCCGGATCCGGCGCCCCCGACGTCGCCCCACCGGAACCTGACCGGCGATCCGTACTTCACCGATGGGCTGCGCGCGGTGCTCCTCTTCGAGCGGCGGCCGGTGGCGCTGGGCGACGTCCAGCTCTTCGACTGGGAGCGCGCGGTGGGTCGTGCGAGCCGTCCCAAGCCGATCGAACCTCCCCGGAGCGAATCGCGTCCAGGGTGAGCCCACGGCCTTGGATCTCTCGTGCAGGATCTCGTGGCGCGCTCCTCGGTCTGGCCGTCGGTGACGCCCTCGGGACGACGCTCGAGTTCCAGCGACCAAGAGCCCCGCCGTTCCCCACGCTGGTGACCGGGCCTCACGTCGACATCGTCGGCGGCGGACCGTTTCGCGTCCGGCCAG
>DASPUU010000256.1:0-2617 GCA_035622755.1 Myxococcaceae bacterium | reverse complement strand
ACCGAGCTGGCCGACCGGTTCGCCGCCGACGCCGTGCCCATCGAGACCTTCCTCCACACCCTGGACCGGAAGGACATCCCGCGGGTCCACGGCACGGGCGTCTTCCTGAGCGCCAACACCAGCGCCACCTCCCCCGTCCTGCTCCACCACCTGAAGCACAACCAGATGCTCCACGAGCAGGTGGTGCTGCTCAGCGTTCTCACCCCGAACACGCCGCTCGTCCCGGCCTCGGAACGGGTCACCCTCGAGCCGCTCGGGCATGGCTTCCACCGGGTGGTGGCCAAGTACGGGTTCCGGCAGACCCCCCGGGTCCCGGAGATCATGCGGCACTGCCGGGAGCTGGGCCTGGTCGCCTCGCCCAATTCGACCACCTACTACGTCGGGCGCGAGACACTTCTTCCCCGGGGGCGGAGCCGGATGGCGCGGTGGCGGAAGAAGCTCTTCGGCCTCATCGCGCGCAACGCCCGGCCGAGCACGGACTTCTTCGCCATTCCGCCCGGACGCGTGGTGGAGCTGGGGATGCAGATCGATCTCTAGCTCGGACGCTCCGGTGTGCGCCGGGCCCCCGAGCCATGGCATCCTTCACTGGCTGTGCACGTCGTCGCCCTTGCGCTGACCGTGGTGCTCGGCGCGGGTCCGGACGCGCCGGCCCCGGCGCGCCCGAGCCCGGAGGCGGAGCTCGAGGCCGAGCTGCAGCGCGCCTCCGAGAGCCTCCCGCCGCCGGAGGTGGCGGTGGTCGTCGAAGGACCGGATCCGGGCCGCTACCGACTCCAGGAGGCGACGCTCCTCCTCGACGGGGCTCCGCTCCCCGCCGGCGCAGCGGTGCGCGGCGGCCAGACCCCGACGCCGGCCCAGGTCTCGGCCGGCGACCACGTGCTCAGCGCCAAGCTCGTCTACCGCGGTCAGGCGCTCGGCCCCCACCCCTGGGAGGAGGGGCCGATGTGGACCCTTCCCGCCCGCGTCGCTCTCCAGGCCGCGCGCGGGCTCCGGATCACCTTGCGTCTGACGGTGGAGACCAATGATCGCGCACCGGTCCCGGCCGGCCGGCTCTCGCTTCGCTCGTCGGTGGAGCCGGTGATGCTCGTCGCCGTGGACGACACGCCGCCGCCGCCGGCCCCGGCCGCCCTCCCGGCTCCGGCGGTGGCCGCGCCGGCGCCGGAGCCCGCGCCACCCCCACCCGCCGCTCCGGCGGTCGGCACCCCTCCGCCGAAGAAGAAGGCGCCCAAGAAGGTGGCGCGGAAGCCGCCCCCCAAGGCGGCGCCGGCGGCAGCCGCCGCGGCGGTTCCGGCCTCCGCCACCGCGGTCGACCCGGGGGATGGGCTGGAGCAGGCCACAGCACGGCTGCGGGCTGCGCTCGCCGCGCCGGGCGACGCCGGCACGCCTCCACCGGCCGCCGCCCGCTGACGCGTGCCCGTCGCCGGTGGGGCTACTTCCGCTGCTCGGCGAGCAGCTTCTCCCGGTAGGCCTTCATCATCGCCTCCTGCTCGGCGCGCGGCACCGGGGCGTACTTGGCGAACTCCATGGTGAACTCGCCCTTGCCCTGCGTTGCCGAGCGGAGGTCGGTGCTGTAGCCGAACATCGAGTTCAGCGGCACCTCGGCCACTGCCACCACGTAGCCCTCGGCGTTCTCCGTGCTGAGGATGGTCCCGCGCCGCTGGTTGAGCTGGCCCACCACCGACCCCTGGAAGTCCTCCGGGGCCTGCACCTCGACCTTCATGATCGGCTCGAGGATGACCGGCTTGGCCGCGTCGTAGCCCTCGCGGAAGCCCATGATCCCTGCCGTCTTGAAAGCCTGCTCCGAGGAGTCGACGGCGTGCGAGGCGCCGTCGTTGATCACGCACCGCACCCCGGTCACCGGGAAGCCGATCAGGCTTCCCTTCTTCATCGCCTCGCGGAACCCCTTGTCCACCGCCGGGATGAACTCGCGCGGGATGGCCCCGCCGACGATGTCGTCGACGAACTCGTAGTGCTCGACCGCATCGGCGGGCAGGGGCTCGAGGTAGCCGCACACCCGGCCGAACTGGCCCGAGCCGCCGGTCTGCTTCTTGTGGGTGTAGGCGAAGTCGCCCCGCTGGGTGATCGTCTCCCGGTAGGCCACCTGGGGCTTGCCGGCCACCACCTCGCAGTTGTACTCGCGCTTCATCCGCTCGATGTAGATCTCCAGGTGGAGCTCGCCCATTCCGCTGATGATCGTCTGGGCGGACTCCTCGTCCCGGTGCACGCGGAAGGTGGGGTCCTCCTTGGTGAACCGGTTGAGGGCCTTGGAGAAGTTGGCCTGGCCGGTGCGCTCCTTGGGCGCCACGGCGAGCGAGATGACCGCGTCCGGCACGTGCATCGAGGTCATCGTGTAGTTGACCGTGCCGTCGGTGAAGGTGTCGCCCGAGGCGCACTCCACGCCGAAGAGGGCGACGATGTCGCCGGCGTTGGCCTCCTCCACGTCGTTCATCTCGTTGGCGTGCATGCGCACGATGCGCGGGATCTTCACCTTCCGCTGGTTGCTCTGGTTGACGATGAAGTCGCCCTTGGCGATGTGGCCCTGGTAGAGGCGCATGTAGGTCAGCTGACCGTAGCGCCCGTCCTCCAGCTTGAAGGCCAGGCCGACGAACGGCTTGTCCGG
>DASPUU010000255.1:0-10947 GCA_035622755.1 Myxococcaceae bacterium | reverse complement strand
AGACCGGCTCCGTGCGACGCTTCGTCATGATGCGTCGCTGGTGGCTGGCTGCTCTTCTCGCCTCGGCCGTGGGTTGTGTGAAGCCGGATCCGGCCCAGATCGTCCATCCCCTCGAGACCACGCTCGGAGCCGCGGTGCCGGCGGCATACTTCGCTGCCGTCTCGATGGCGGCGCTCGGGGGTCGCTCGTCGCCATGCGCGAACGTCGTCACGCCCTCGGGGCCTGGAACCGACGTCCGCGTCCAGATCAGCCTCGGTCCGGGGTGCCCCCCGATGTTCGGCGCGGATGAGAGCGGCACGGCCGTCGTCGCCGGCGCGTGGACGCCGCAGCTGGCGACGTTCGTCATGGACTTCACCGGGCTCTCCTCTGGCGGACGCCCCATGGTCGTCGTCGGGATCGCGACGATGACGGTCACGCCCTCGAGCGCGACGCACCTGCTCGTCGCCTACGGCGAGGAGGACATCATGGTCGGAACCGGCAATGACGTGGGCGCCGGCATCGAGCAGATCGCCTGGGTGGTCGACGTCGACACGGGGGGAACCGATGATCCCTCCGATGACGCCATCGCCATCTCCGGGGGCGACCAGACCCTGCTCGCGGCCGGTGGCCAGGTGCCGAGTGGCGACCTCACACAGGTCGCCGTCGCCGACGCGGTGTTCCACGCCGGTTGCCGCAAGAACCCCAACTCGGGTCTCGCCGCCGTGCAGCGCGCCGCCACCTGGGGCGGCGGCTGGGTCCTGTTCAAGTTTCACGACGCCTGCGACGGTACCGCCGACGTCGCGGCTGCCCTGGCGCCCTACGAGCTGCTCATCACCGATTCGCTGCCGCTCGCGTTCCTCCAGCAGTAGGCCCGGCGCAGATCGTGACACGGTCACAAGCCTCGTTCGCGACGCGTCCTCGCGCCAACGAATCGCCGTCGAAGGCGGTGCGTCAAGTCCGGACGGCGGAGGATGGTCCTTCTCCGGAAGTAAGCTCCGCCTCGAGGCCCCGGTGTTCACCTGCCCGCCGGGCCTCGGAGGACGGGAGGATGCATGGGAGCCCGACGAGGGAAGAATAGAAGCGCTCGAAGCACGCCGCGCAAGATTCGACGCTGGTCGGCCCGCGTGATGGCGACGAGCAACGCGCTGGATCTCGAGCCAGGCGTCTTCAAGAAGAGGTCCGCGCGGGCCGTAGCGCTCTCCCTCAAGCGCTCCGCCGAGAAGAGCAAGCGGAGGAGGACGACTCCGTTCCGGTCGGCGATGTCGATGCTCAACTTCGAGATCAACCGTGCCGGGCGCAACCTGGCTCCCGGGCGCCGGAAGATCCTCGAGCGAGCGAAGGCGGAGCTTCGCCGACTCTACGGGCGCCCTCAGTAGGCCCGGGCTCGCGTCGCTACGTCCCTTCCCGCCGCTTGCGGTAGTAGGGCGACATTCCGAGCATGTACTCGCGCACCACCGGCTGCGACAGCCGGGCCAGGGAACGTCTCCAGCCCAGCTGCGCCGCCACGTCTCGGACGATGTCGTCGAAGCTGTGTCGCTGGTACTGGAAGACCCGCTGGCTCTCCTCGGTGTCGAGCCAGTCGGTGGAGTAGGGGGTGGTGGTGAAGGCCGACTCGGGCAGCGGTCCGCCCATCTCCATCGCCGCCATGAACCTCGCCAGGTAGTCCCCGTATACCACCTGGCAGCTCGGGCCACCGCCCACCAGCCAGAGCTTGCCCCACGTCTCCTCCATGGTCGCGCCCCTGGCCGTCACCAGTCCCGCGTCGTGCGGATGGAGCGTCTCCATGCGCTGGGACAGAGGGATCTCGAACATGAGGGGGACCGGCTGCCGGAGCGCCAGGGGTGGCACGTCCGCGTAGCGGAAGATGGCCCAGGTGAGACCGCTCTCGCGGACCAGCGCCTCGCAGGCGAGCTTGTGCTCGGTGTAGGCGTCGGTGGCGGCGACGGGGTCGGTGACCCGGCGCGGCGGCGGCTGGGCGGCGGTGTGGCCGAACACGTCGAGCGACGAGGCGAAGAGGACCCTGGCCGCCGGCGCGTGGGCCTTCACCGCCTCGAGCAGGTTGGCGGTGCCGTCCACGTTCACCCGGCGTGCCTGCTCGGGCTTCTCCAGGCAGGCCGGCGGAATGACATAGGCCAGGTGCACCACCCGGTCGACGCCGCGCACCACGGGGGGAAGCGTCTCGGGCCGGGTGACGTCGCCGCGCACCACCTCCACCCGGTTCCCCCAGGCCCGGGTCAGCTTCGAGTCGGGCGTGCCGAAGGCGAGGGCGCGCACCCGATGGCCCAGCTTCAAGAGGGCATCGACGCTGTGGCTCCCGATGTTGCCGAAGGCGCCGGTGACCAGGACGTTCATCGGCGGAAGAACTTGATGTTGTCCTTCGGAATCTCGGCGACCTCGGGCGGCGGACGGAGCCGCTCGGTCACCGCGCGGGCGGCGGCGCTCACCAGCGAGAAGGGCTGCTTGAGCGGAGCGTACCGGCGGCCCAGGCTCTGGCAGACCAGGTCGGTGTAGAGAGAGAGCGTCTGGGCGGCGGTGACCCAGTCCCAGCAGCTGACCAGCTCGTCGGCGAGGCCGAAGGGAAGGCTGTAAGGGATGAACCCGCGCGCATACTCCACCGCCCAGACGCCGTCGGTGAAGTTCATCGCCCGGGCCTGGCCCGGCCCGACGTAGATGCGGTCGCCTGGCTTGTAGACGCTCTTCTCGAACTGACCCTCGCCGTAGTACCAGGCCTCGCCGTCGATGACCGTGTCCCAGAATCCGGTCAGGTGCCGGCCGGAATGGCCCTCGGAGCCGATGGGCGTGCCCCAGATCATCACGTACTCGGTGATCGACGCGTGGTAGAGCTTCATCTGGATCATCGCACCGCCGGCGATGCTGTAGAGCCAGGGCTGGCCCCGGTCGAGGACGCCGGGGTACTCCTCTTCCATCGCGTCGGTGAACACGTCGAACATCTCGGGCTTCTTGTGCCCGAGGCACTTCATCGCGCAGGCGTGGACGACGTCGGGATCGAAGACGTGCCGGGGCATGGGCTCCTCGAAAAGGGGGACGTGCGGCGCGTCCCCGTGTAGCCCTGGGTTCCGGCTCGATCAAGCTCAGTGTCGCCGGGGCGCGAACTTCCGCATCCGGGCGGCGATCATCCGCAGGCTCGTTCTCCGGGGGAGCGGGGCCAGGAGCCAGGGGGTGAGCCGGTTGAGCAGCCCGGGCACCACCCGCGGCCGTCTCCCCAGCGCCCCGAGGGCGGTCCGGGCCACGTCGTCCGGGTTCATCGCCGGTGGAAACGACGAGGTCCGGACCTGGGCATAGGTCGGCGTCTCGGTGGGCCCGGCGGCGCAGGTCACCACGTCGACGCCTCGCGGCTCCAGCTCCGCCCAGAGGCTGTCGCCGAAGCCCAGGGCGAAGGCCTTCGATCCGGCGTAGGTGGCCGAGTAAGGGGCTCCGATCATCCCCGCCACCGACGACATCCAGACCACGCCGCCTCGCCCGCGCTCCGCCATCCGCCGTCCGAGCAGATGGGCGAGGACCAGCGGGGCTCGCACGTTCAGGTCCACCGAGCGGAGCACGTCGGCCAGCTCGAGCTCGAGAAAGCCCGAGATGAGCGAGAGCGCGGCGTTGCACACCAGGAGGCCGATCTCGAGGTCCTGCGTGCCTTCGGCCACCGCCGCGTGAAGCCCCGGCGATGTCAGGTCGACCGCCAGCGCCCTGGTCAGGACGCCGTGCTCGCGGGACAGCTCGGCAGCCAGCCCTTCCAGGAGGACGGGGCGCCGGGCGAGCAGCACCACGTTGAGACCGCGGGCGGCCAGGGCCCGGGAGAAGGACGCGCCGATGCCGTCGGAAGCGCCCGCCACCAGCGCCCAGGGGCCGTAGCGGGCCAGGAAGCGCGATTCTCTCACGGCAGCCATGGAGCAGCCGTCCCGGGGCTTCTGCACGTCCGGGATGCTTCCTGGGGGATCGGGCGTTGAAGGGGCATGAGCGTTCGCATCGTACGTCTGGGGAGTGAGCGCGGTCGCACCGAGGGTCTCAGGATCGGCACGGTCCGGCGACCGCCCCGAGGGGTTCCGAAGTCCGAGTTCGCCCGGCGAAACTACTACGACGTCTGGTTGCCGAACCTGGCCCCGAGCGCGGAGGCGGTCCGGCTGGGCCTCCGAGCGAGGACGGACGCGGAATGGGCGCGCTTCGCGAGGCGCTACCGGAGCGAGATGGCTCGCCCGGAGAACGGCCGGATCCTGGACATGCTCGCCGCGCTGTCGCACTCGGCCGATTTCTCTCTGGGGTGTTACTGCCAGGACGAGGCGCGGTGCCACCGCTCCATCCTCCGGCAGTTGCTGAAGGCGCGCGACGCGAAGCTGGCCTAGCCTGGCGCCGACCTGGGGAACGACCCCGGGTCACTCGTTCGGAACCTCCGAGCCTGGCCACGCGGTACCCACGACGAGGATCGACCCGACATGCCCAGCTACTATCTCTCCGAGGACCTCGCTCGCTTCGGCGACATCTCGAAGACCAATCCGCAGAACTTCGAGCTCTTCCTGAAGTGGTACACCGCGACCATGGAGGCGGGCGCGCTGGACGCCAGGATGAAGAAGCTCATCGCCCTTGCCGTCGCCTACGCCATCCAGGAGCCGTACTGCATCGACTCCTACTCGTCGGCATGCACCGACGCCGGCCTCAGCCCCGAGGAGATGTCCGAGGCGGTCAACGTCGCCGCGGTGATCCGGGGCGGCGGCACCATCGCGCACTGGGCGCACACGCTGAACACGCTCGCCCGGAAGCAGTGAGAGCCCGGAGGCTGCTCATCGTGGGCGCCGGGCCGGTGGGCCTGGCGGCGGCACTGGGCTGCGCGCGGCGGGGCATGGAGGCGTTCGTGCTCGAGCGCGAGGCGGTGGGGGCGACCCTGCGCCGCTGGGGCCCGACCCGCCTCTTCTCCCCGATGTCGATGAACCTGGCGTCGGGGGCGGCCGAGCTGCTGCCCGCCCGGTGGCCGCCCGACGCCATCCTGACCGGTCCGCAGTTCGCCGACGACGTGCTCGAGCCGCTGGCGGCCAGCCCGCCGCTGGCCGGACGCGTGTTGCTGCGCCACCGCGTGGCCGGTGTGGCGCGCGCCGGAATCACGCGTGGAGACTTTGCCGGCCATCCCCTCCGCGCCGAGCGACCCTTCCGGCTGCTGGTGGAGACCCCCGAGGGCGAGAGGTGGATGGAGGCCGACGCGGTGCTCGACGCCTCGGGCACCTACTCGCAGCCGGTCGCGGTCGGGAGCGGGGGCCTGCCTGCGCCGGGGGAAGGAGCACTGGCCAGCCGCATCGTCCGGGACCTCGGCACCCTGGCCGACCGCCGACCGGCGCTCGCGGGCCGCCGTGTGCTGTTGGCCGGTCACGGGCACTCGGCTGCCAACGCCATCCTCGTGCTCGAGGAGCTCGCTCGCGAGGCGCCGGCGACGCGGGTCCTCTGGGCGGTGCGCACCGCCAACCTGCGCCCCTGCGTCGAGGTGGCGAGCGACCCCCTCCCGGAGCGGCAGCGCGTCGTGTCCCGGGCGAACCAGCTCGCGGCCCGACCTCCGGAGTGGCTGCAAGTCGAGCGGCGCGCCTCGGTGGAGAGCCTCACCGCCGCGGCGGACGGGACCATCCGCGTGGGCCTGAGTGCCGGCCACACGGCGCCGGTGGACCACCTCGTCTCGCTCACCGGCTATCGCCCGGACCTTTCGTTCCTCTCCGAGCTTGCGCTGGAGATCTCGCCCTCCAGCGAGGGGGCGGCGCGGCTCACGGCGGCGCTTTCCCGGGTCACCGACTGCCTGTCGGTGCCGGCGGTGTCAGCGGCCGACCTGGCATCCGGCGAACCGGGTTTCCACCTCATCGGGGCGAAGAGCTACGGTCGGGCTCGGACCTTTTTATTGAAATCGGGGTACGCGCAGCTCGAGACCATCCTCGACGGGCTGACCGCGTGAACGAAGAGGTTGGAATGGCGGTGGCCGGGGTGAGGGTGCAGGCATGCGGGTGATTCTCTTCGGGGCGACGGGCATGGTGGGGCAGGGCGTCCTGCGCGAGTGCCTGCGCGACGACGGCGTCGAGGCGGTGCTCGCCATCGGTCGCAGCCCGACGGGGGAGGCCCATCCCAAGCTCCGGGAGCTCGTCCGCAAGGATCTCCTCGACTCCGCCGGGGCCGAGGCGGACCTGCGAGGGTACGACGCCTGCTTCTTCTGTCTCGGGGTCTCGTCGGCCGGGATGAGCGAGGCCGAGTACACCCGGCTGACCATCGACCTGACGCTGGCCTGGGCCCGCGCACTGGCGCGGATCAATCCGGCCCTGACGTTCATCTACGTCTCGGGCGCGGGCACCGGCGGCAAGGCGATGTGGGCCCGGGTGAAGGGGAGGACCGAGGAAGCGCTGCTCGCGCTCTTCCCATCGTCGTACATGGTCCGGCTCGGGGCGCTGCAACCGGTGCACGGGGAGGTCTCCAGGACGCCCTGGACGCGAGCCGCCTATGCGGTCCTCCGCCCGCTCTTCCCCGTGGTGCGGGCGATCGCCCCGGGGTCGGTGGTCACCACCGAGGAGCTGGGGCGGGCGATGATCCGCGCAGCGCGACAGCGTCCGCCCAACCGGGTG
This sequence comes from Myxococcaceae bacterium, assembly GCA_035622755.1. Lineage (GTDB taxonomy): Bacteria > Myxococcota > Myxococcia > Myxococcales > Myxococcaceae > JADGRA01. The sequence goes on along the minus strand of DASPUU010000255.1, from coordinate 4,375 downwards.
CTGGAAGTCGCCGAGCTGAGGTCTCTCGGGGCGCCGTGAGGCATGGCGCGCATCGAGGTCATTCGCGGCGACATCACTGCCCTCGACGTCGAGGCAATCGTCAACGCGGCCAACACCTCGCTCCTCGGGGGAGGCGGCGTCGATGGCGCCATCCATCGCGCCGCCGGTCCCGAGCTCCTGGTCGAGTGCCGCGGGCTCGGAGGTTGCCGGACGGGCGACGCCAGGGTCACGCGTGGCTACCGCCTCCGGGCCCGGATCGTCATCCATGCCGTGGGCCCGGTGTGGCGCGGCGGGGCGAGCGGCGAGCCGGCGCTGCTCGCCTCCTGCTACCGGCGGAGCCTGGAGCTGGCCATCGAGCATGGGGTGAGATCGATCGCCTTCCCGGCCATCTCCACCGGTGCCTACGGCTACCCCCTCCGGGCCGCCGCCGAGGTCGCCGTACAGACCTTGCTCGCTGGCAGCGAGGGTGAGAGCGGGCCGGCGCGGATCATCCTCTGCACGTTCGACGAGGGCGCGGCGGCGACCACCCGGGAGGTGCTCGCGCAGCACCTGGATGCCCGGTCACGTGCCTGAGGAGTCCTCCGGCGGGCGCTGGGCTGGCTGGGAGGCGGCCTTCCTCTGCGCCAGGGTTCGCCTCCTCCATCGATTGGCGTAGATGGTGATCACGATGACCCCGGCGAGGATGGTTGCCAGCTGCAGGGTCACGAACAGGCCCTGGTGCGCATCCACCGTGCTCCACGGAGCGAGGGCCAGTGGGAGCGAGCCGACGGCGGCGACTCCGAGGCCGAGCAGGAGGACCGCCAGGAACTGCTTGTTGGACCAGGTCCCCTCCTCGCGGGCGCGCAGGTAGGCGCCGGCCGCGACGCCCAGCGAGAGGAGAACGATGATGGCGGCGACCATGGTCAAGGCCCCCGGGGTCAGGAATGTTCCGGCCGGTGCCTGGATCGAGCGGCCAGGCGCACGACGCCCAGGGCCAGCGCCGACGCGAGCACCAGGAGGATGGCCGCAGCCACCGCCGCCCGGCGGATGACCCGCATCGCCAGGTCGTCGAGGTCGGCCAGGACACTCTTGCGGAGCTCGTCGACGTCGCTCCGCAGCGCCAGCCGTTCGCGATCGACGTCGGCGACGACCGCCAGGCGCTCCTGCTTGACGTAGGCCAGCGTCTCCAGCCGCTGCTGGTCGATGGACGCGAAGACGGCCTGCCGTTCGCTGTGGAGCTCCCCGCGAAAGGTGTCCAGCGCACCGCGGAGGGCAGATGGCGCGAGCAGGTCGTTGATGCGTTCGGTCATCCGGTCCACGGACGCCACCGTGGCCTCGATGCGCTGCACCTCGGCGCGGTCGGCGATCTCGTCCGCCAGGATCTCGGCGTGCCAGTGGGCCGCCTTGGGAAGGTAGGCGGCATAGACGTCCATCCGCGTGGCGACGTCGGCCAGGGTGGCCGGGAGCCCAGCCACCACCTCGAAGACGCTCACGTCGATCGCACCGGCCTTCTCCGTCAGCTCCGGGAGAATGGAGGGGCGGCTCGAGAGGGGGCCGGCAATCGGATGCGCCTGGGCCCAGCGCTCGACGGTGCTCCTGGCGCGCTCGAAGCCCTCCGGGCTCTTGGCCAGGTCCTTGGCTCCGGTGGCGATCTGCTGCTGGATCCGCCGAGCGGCGGCGAGCGCATTCGGCTGGACGGCACCGAGCTCTTCCTTCGCCGCGCTGGTCTCCAGCAGCTGCTCGAGCTGGATGGAAAGCGACCAGGCGTCGAGCAAGGCGGCCAGCGGATCGGCGTAGAAAAGCGCCTGGTAGAACGCCGGGATCACCTCGATCTTCCAGCGCAGCGCTCGGCGCCGCGTGGCCGGATCCGACGTTTCCCGGAGCACGCTGTTCGCCGCGGTCTCGATGGTGCCCGGCACGCTGATGGCGAGCACGTCGTCCAGGGCGCGAACGGTGCGGGCGGTGACCTCGGTCTTGGTGGCTGCCATCAGCGCCGTCTGCTGAGGCCCGCCTTGCTGGACGGTGGTGCACCCCCCATCGGCCAGAGCGAGGAGGGCGAGGAGCGCTCCGGCCGCCGTGGGGTGGATGCGAGCTTTGCTGGCTCTTGGACCGAACATGAGCGCACCCCCGGCGTCTGATGGATCGCTGCGCCAGCCTAGCGCGGCCGGGACCGGGGGCAGCCGTGAAAGTGCCGCCCGCGGGCGTCCTCCGCCGCCAGGGCCGGACCGGTCGAGTGTTCGGCTGCTGGCGCCACGATCGCTCCGAGCGTCCAGTCCAGAACGTCGACGAGGGCAACGGCGTCGAATTCGTATCGCTCGAAGTATTTCGCGCAGGTGGTGATCGCGCGTGCGCGCGCTCCCGTTTCGAGGTGTCGAGCCCACAGCTTGGCGACGGCGAGGATGGTGTTCTCGCCAATTGACGAGCTCACCGCTCTCGGATTGTCGACGCGAGTCCACAGTGGAGTCGCGCCCACGGGTCCGCGCGCCCACCGCGTGCCTTGAGTGCGCACAACCGAGAGGTTCACACGGGGCGCTCGAGATGCCAGCCGTGTCGCCGGCGTCTCGTGTGTCGGGAACCGATCGGGAGGTGGTCCATGAACATCGCACGTACATCGAAGATCGTCGGACTCGCGCTGACGCTTTCCGCCGCCGGCTGCAGCCCCGGCATCGTCGGCCCGCTCACGCCGGCAGAACCCGAGCTGGACGACGACGTCCCCTCGGCCGCCAACGACCTGCACCAGACGATGCAGTCCAGCTTCGGCGGCCCGCTGCCACGGCTGCGCAGCTCCGACCTGGCTCGATTCGACGCCGGGCTCGGAGAGTTCCAGCAGGTCGAGGGCCCGGAGGACGGCCTCGGGCCGGTGTTCAACGACGTTGCCTGCGCCCGCTGCCACTCCGATCCCGCCCCCGGAGGGGGCAGCGCCACGCTGGAGACGCGCTTCGGCGCCGTCGACGGCGGCTCCTTCGACCCGCTCACGCAGTTCGGCGGCTCGCTCATCCAGTCCAAGGGCATCGGCCAGACGGGCAGCTGTGACTACGTTGGCGAGACGGTCCCGCCGCAGGCGACCGTGGTCTCGCTCCGGCGCACCACTCCGCTCTTCGGGCTGGGCCTGGTGGACGCCGTCCCCGAGCGGACCTTTCACTACGTGGCGCAGATCGAGGCCATGTTCTTTCCCGAGGAGGCCGGCCGGACGGCGATGGTGCACGACATCGCCCTGGGGAGAAATGCCGTCGGTCGCTTCGGCTGGAAGGGCCAGGAGACCTCGCTGCACCAGTTCTCCGGGGACGCCTACCTGAACGAGATGGGGATCACCAACCCCGAGTTTCCCAACGAGAACTGTCCCAACGGCGACTGTGCGCTCCTGGCGTGCAATCCCCGGCCAGACCTCAACGACGACGGGACGGACGTGGCCATGTTCACCGACTTCATGACGCTCCTCGCGCCGCCTCCCCGGGCCCAGCTCAGCGCGCAGGCGTCGGCGGGGAAGCAGATCTTCTCGTCCATCGGCTGCACTCACTGCCACTGGGCCACGCTGCGGACCAGTTTCACCGGAGGGGGCCCCCTGAGCGGGACCACCTTCCACCCGTACTCGGACTTCCTGCTCCACGACATGGGGAGCCTGGGAGACGGCATCGCCATCGGTGACGCCAAGGGCAGCGAGTTCCGGACCGCGCCTCTGTGGGGCATCTCGGCCGTGACCCGGTACCTCCACGACGGGCGGGCCACCACGCTGGGGGATGCCATCCTGGCGCATGACGGCCAGGCGCGCGCGGTGCGCGATCGCTACGCCAAGCTGTCCCCGGGCGACCAGGCGGCCCTGGTGGCCTTCGTGAACGCCCTCTGAGGATGGCGTAGAGTCCCGGAGCGGAGCGTCCTGCCAGCGAGGGGGGAATGGTCCGTTCATGGTGCCTGCCGGTAGCCCTGGTCTGGGCCGCCTGCGCGTCGTCCACCTGGAAGGAGGTGCGGGGCGGGCACGTCCTGCTTCGCACCGACATGGACGACGCCGATGCGGTCCAGGGCGTGGAGCTGCTCGATCGGCTCCGCGCCTCGGCCGTGGCGGCGCTCTGGCCGGGCGTGCCGGGCGCCGATGCCATAGAGCTCCAGGTCGTCTCGCTCGCCAGCGGCCTGGACTTCGACACGCTCTACGGGCCGGACAGCATGGGGTACGGCCGGGCCGCCAGCTTCACCGAGGCTCCGACGCGACTGATCGTCCTCTGGGGGACCCCGGGCAACTGGAGCATCGGCGACGGGGACGTCCCCAACGGACGCTCGTTCGCCGTCCTGAAGGGGATGGTCTGGCAGCTCGGCCGGCAGATCGAGCCGTCGGCGCCTCCCTGGTACCTCCTCGGGCTGGGGGAGAACCTGGTCCCCCTCGCCTCGACCAACGATGGCGAGC